>JBMFUG010000019.1:27126-34762 GCA_049966695.1 Acidimicrobiales bacterium
GACGGGTAAAAGGGCCGTTGCCAAGGCCGCTACAAGGATCTTTTAGGCACAGCTATGTTCCGTCGTGCAAAGTGGCTGGGGATCGGGCTGGTAGTAGGTGCTGGCGCCTCCAAGTGGGCGGAGCGCAAGGTCCGCAACCGCATTGAGCGTTATTTCCCTGCAAGCCGCCTGGGGGCCAGGGTGGCCGACCGGGCACGGGAGATCGCGAGCAGCAAGGCCCAAGAGCTGCGTGAGGCCGTGGAGGTTGCGAGGACCGGGATGGAGGAGGCTGAAGCAGAACTGCGTGCTCGCTTGGCCGGCCGCTCGGGGGCGCCGGGGCAGGCAGTGAGCCTCGAGCTCGTGGAGGCGCGCCGTGCGCGCGAGGCCATGGAGGTGGCCGAGGGGACCGCCTCTCGGGGTCGCCGCCGGCGCCGGTAGCGCAGAGGCTTGTAACGTCTATGTGACAGAGACGCCGCCCAACGTGGCCACGGTGCGAAGGGTAACCTGGGCTAAGTATGGACGCCAACGGGTTTCGTCGCGCCTATCTTGACTTCTTCGTTGCCCGCGGGCACACGGAGGTGCCCTCGGCTGGGCTGGTCCCTCATCACCCGCGGGCACCGCTTTTTACCAATGCGGGTATGAACCAGTTCATCCCGTACTTCTTGGGCGAGGAGGTGCCCCCCTACCGACGGGCCACGACGGCTCAAAAATGCGTGCGGGTGAGGGGCAAGCACGATGACATCGACCAGGTCGGGCGTTCGCCCAAGCACCTGAGCTTTTTCGAGATGCTCGGCAATTTCAGCTTCGGCGACTATTTCAAAGCTGAGGCGATCACTTGGGCCTGGGAGTTCATAACGGAAGTAGTGGGCTTAGAAGCCGACCGGCTGTGGGTCACCGTGCACACAGACGATGACGAGGCGGCTGACATATGGGCCGATAGCGTGGGCGTACCTCGGTCTAGGGTGCAGCGCACCGGCGCGGACAATTTTTGGGAGATGGGCGAGACCGGCCCCTGTGGCCCGTGCTCGGAGATCCATTTCGACCGGGGCAGCGATTGGGGAGAGGCCGGTGGGCCAGTGGGGGGCAGCGAGGGACGTTACGTAGAGCTGTGGAACTTAGTTTTCCAGCAGTACGACCGCCAGAAAAGCGGTGAACTGGTCCCTTTGGCCAAGGCTGGTATCGACACAGGAGCGGGCCTGGAGCGCTTCTTGGCGGTGGTCGAGGGTGTCCCCACCATTTGGGAGACGGACGTCTTACGCCCGCTTGTCGCGGCAGCCGAGTCGCTGACAGGTCGTAGCTACGGGCGCGATGAGGTCACTGACGCAGGGCTGCGTGTGCTGGCAGACCACGCAAGGACGATGTCTTTTCTCATCTCGGACGGCGTTTTCCCATCCAACGAGGACCGTGGCTACGTGCTACGGCGGATCATCAGGCGGGCGGTGCTGAGGGCTAGCTCGCTTGGCGCCAAGCGGTTGGTCTGCCCGACGATGGTAGGCGCCGTCGTCGAAGTAATGGGCCAGGCATACCCGAGCCTCCAGAAGAGCTCCGATTTTGTAGCCAGCGTCGCAGGCAAAGAAGAGGAGCGTTTCCGGGCTAACCTGCGTTCGGGCATGTCGTTGCTCGACGCCGAGCTAGCAGCGGGGGACGAGCTGAGCGGCGAGGTAGCGTTCAAATTGCACGACACTCACGGTTTCCCGATCGAGCTGACGCGTGAAATTGCCGAAGCGCGAGGGGCGCGGGTGGACCTTCAGGGTTTTTCTGTGGCCATGCAGCGCCAGCGGGACCAGTCGCGCGAGGCTGGTAAGGGCCAAGCGGTCGCCGAGCAAGCCAACCTGGGCTCTTACAGGGAGATCTTGGAGCAGTTCGGCCCGTCCGTCTTCACCGGTTACACAGGCACCCGGGCAGAGGGACGCGTGCTCGCTGTCCTTGCCGCCCCAGAGGCCGGCAAACTGGAAGTCTTCCTTGACCGCACGCCGTTTTATGCCGAGGCCGGCGGCCAAGTGGGCGACACCGGCACAATTTCCACGTCAAGTGGCCGAGCGCGTGTCATTGGCACGACAGCTGCCTTGCCTGGCCTTCACCGTCACCTAGTGGTCATGGAGGAGGGTTTCTTGGAGCCAGGCCAAGAAGCGTTGGCTTCGGTGGACGAAGAACGAAGGGCTGCCATCCGGCGCAACCACACTGCGACTCACTTGCTTCACTGGGCGCTGCGTGAAGTGCTGGGCAACCATGTGAAGCAGCAAGGTTCTCTTGTCGCACCTGACCACCTGCGTTTCGACTTCACGCACTATGCAGCCGTTAGCCGGGCAGAGCTGGACAAAGTGGAGGACTTGGTCAATGCCCAGGTCCTTTCCGATATGCCCGTAAGTACTGTAGAAATGCCTCGGGCTGAGGCAGAAGCCAAGGGGGCTATCGCCTTTTTTGGCGACAAGTACGGAGAGGTGGTCCGGGTAGTCCACGCCGGGGACAAGTCCATGGAGCTTTGCGGGGGCACCCATGTCGAGCGCCTGGGGATGATCGGGCTCATGCAGGTGGTCTCTGAGAGCTCGATCGGCAGCAACCTGCGACGCGTGGAGGCGGTGACTGGGACCTCTACCCTGGAGCGACTGCGGGCCAACGAAGCTAGGCTTGCTGAGGCCGCCAATTTGTTGCGGACCAGCCCCGAGGACCTAGTCGGGGCCATTGAGCGGCGCCTGGCGGAGCAAAGAGCCATACAGGAGGAGCTGCGTTCAGTCAGGCAGGAGGCCCTAGCTGGCGAGGCCGCGACGCTGGCCTTGTCGGCGGGCCGTAACGGTGCTGTGGTCGCTCGGCGTGACGGGCTCTCCCCGGACAGGTTGCGGGAGCTGGCATTGGCGTTGCGTTCCCGGCCCGGAGTGAGAGCCGTTGTCCTGGGCGGGTGCCCGGGGGACGGCAAGGTGTCCCTCGTGGCTGCGGTGGAGAAAGGCTATGTGCCCGCCGCGCCGGAGCTGGTGGCCAAGGCTGCCCGGGTGGTGGGGGGTGGTGGAGGGGGCCGCAACCCAGAGCTCGCAATGGCAGGTGGGCGCGACGCCTCTCGCTTGGACGAGGCCTTAGAGGAGGCCAGGTCGGAGCTGGAGAACGCACAAGCTCTGGCGGCAGAGCGCTCGGGAGCGCACAAGTGAGCCAGCCGAGCGGGTGCCCTGGCCGGGCGTTGGGAGTGGACCTCGGTAGCCGGCGCATTGGCGTGGCGGTGTCCGATGACCGCCGTCGGGTGGCAACGACGCTCACGGTGCTGACAAGGGGTGCTTCACAAGCCGAGGACCACGCCAAACTGGCGGGGTTGGTCGGCGAGGTGGGGGCGAAGGTTGTCGTCGTGGGCCTGCCCCTCTCCCTGTCGGGAGGACGCGGCCCGGCCGCCATGGTGGTGGACAGCGAGCTGGCGGGGTTACGCCAGGTCTTGGACGTGCCCGTCGTGGCAAGCGACGAACGTTATACCACCCGCATCGCTCGCCGGGTGCTGGCTTCTGGCGGCAGGAAGCGAGCACTACGCCGGGAAGTCGTTGACCATATGGCCGCAGCGGCCATCTTGCAGACTTGGTTGGACAGGGAACGAGCCCGTACGACCGGCGCCCTCCCGTGAACCACGGCGAGATGCCGTACAGTGCGGGCGCCAGGCCTGAGGAGCGTGACGCGGTGGCGGCTGGGCCAGAGGTCGACGCGACTGTGGCCTCCGACGAGGTCGGGGAGGCCGAAGCTGAAGAAGGTGCTGAGGCTGACGTCGGGGAAGATGGCGTGGCCGATTTCGGGGAAAATGTCGGCGAAGAAGCCGGGGCCGATATCTGGGAAGAGGACGGGGCTGGAGCTGGGGAAGACGACGGCGAAGCGCTCGTCGCTCCTCTTGGCGTGTCGCCCGGCGTGAGAAGGCGCCGGCGCCTTCGCTTGCGTGAAGTGCTTGTGGCGATAGCTTTGGCCGTCGTCGTGATAGCCGTTGTGGGGTTCTTTCGGGTCAGCCACGACATCAACCCCGGCGGCAGGCCTGGCAAGGTCGTAACCGTCGTAGTACCCGCGGGGGCGTCCACCTTGCAGATCGCTCACATCCTTGCGAAGGCAGGGGTGGTGCACGGGCCGGACGTTTTCGAGGTGTACGTAAAGCTCCACGGCGCCGGGCCGCTATTGGCGGGGACGTACCGCTTGGTAACCAACGAGAGCTACTCCGCGGTCATCAGGGCATTGGAGCAGGGACCGGTGCTCGTCACCGCCAAGTTGGTAGTGCCCGAGGGCTTCACCATTGCCCAGATCGCAGCAGCCGTGGGGAGGCTCAAGGGGATCGGCATTACAGCTCACGACTTCATGGCCGCAGCCACCGACGGGCAGGTCCGCTCACCCTACGAGCCTGCGGGGACCGACGACCTTGAAGGGCTCCTTTTCCCCGCGACTTACCCCGTCGAACAGGGGGAAAGCGCCGCGGAGCTGGTTACCTACATGGTCGAGACTTTTGACCAGCACGCCAGCCAGATCGGGTTGGCGGCTGGCGCCAAACGGCTTGGCCTGTCCCCCTACCAGGTCGTCACGGTCGCCTCGATAGTGGAACGGGAGGCAAAGTTGCAAGTTGACCGTGGCCCCATCGCCAGTGTCATTTACAACCGCCTGTCGCAGGGGGCCCCAATAGGTGCCGACTCGACCTTGCTGTACGGGTTGGGCGACCCAAAGGGCCCGGTGAACTTTGACGAGCCCAACCCCTACAACACGCGTTTGCACAAGGGCTTGCCTCCGACGCCCATCTCCAATCCCGGCATACCCTCGCTGGAGGCCGCTCTGCACCCGCCAAAGACCAGCTACTTCTACTGGGTCGAGGTCAACCCCGATGGCAAGATGGGCTTTGCCTCGACCGCGGCACAGTTCGACCAGCTGCGGGCCGAGTGCCAGAAGGCGGGCTTGGGGTGCTGAAGGAGCCGCAAAGGCGTGGCCAGCGTCGCACGATCGGTGCCCGTGCCGCTGTCAACTGGCCAGCAGCGACCACAGCGGTAGCGGGGGTGATCGGAGACCCGGTCGCTCACTCACTGTCGCCCGTGCTGCACAATGCGGCCTTCCAGGCGCTCGGGCTCGACTGGGTCTATGTTGCATTGCCGGTGCCAGAAGGTCGCGGGCATGCGGCTGTCGCAGCCATGGCGGACTTGGGCCTAAGGGGCCTGTCGGTCACGATGCCGCACAAAGCGGCTGCGGCTGCTGCCTGCGAGCGCCTAAGCCCGGTCGCCGAGCGCCTGGGCGTGGCCAATACCGTCACCAACGTGGGGGGGCACCTGGTGGGCGACAGTACAGATGGAGCCGGTTTTTTGGACTCCCTAGCCGAGCTGGGCTGGTCAGCGACCGGCCAGCGGTGCGTGGTCTTAGGTGCAGGCGGCGCTGCGCGGGCGGTGGTCCTGGCCCTGGCCGAAGCTGGCGCGGCCTCGGTCCTCGTGGTAGCCCGCAAGCCTGGGCAAGCATGGGAGTGCGCTGCCTTAGCCGGCCATGTTGGGCAAGTGGGCAGTGTTGAAGCCGTCGATGGCGCGGACTTGGTTGTGAACGCGACCCCAGTGGGCATGGAGGGCAAAGCACCGAGCGAGGTCGCCGGAGCTCCCGGCGGGGGGGGCGGGGTTGGACGCACGGGCGAAGGCGGGGCCGGGCATATGGGGCCGTTGGGCCCGTTGCCTTTTGGCCTGGACCCGAGGCGCTTTGGCAAGGGCCAGTTGGTTGCCGACCTGGTCTACGCCCCGGCCACGACGCCGTTTTTGGCAGCGGCAAGGGAAGCAGGCGCTCGAACCTGCGGCGGGTTGGGGATGCTGCTGCACCAAGCTGCTCGCCAGGTCACGATCTGGACAGGCCAAGAGGCACCCGTTTCCCAGATGTCAGCTGCAGTGCTGCGGGAGCTGAGAAGGCGTGCAAAGCTCGGTGGGGAGCCTCCGGGTTGAGGCTGGCGGAAAGGCCGAGAGCTCCAAGAGGAAGTACCTCGAGCGCTTGAGCCTGAGCGGCGCAGTCAGCGCTGTGCTCACCAGCTATTGGCAGCTCAGGGCAACCGAGCGCACCAACGGGCTCGCCACCAAAGGACGGCAGTGGCCATGAGCGTGCTAACAGCTGCCGCGGTCCCGACGTGGCGGGACAGGCGCACGGCGCGTTCTATGTCGGCTCGCTTGGGTGGCCGGCCCTCTCCCAGTGCGGGGCGCTGCTCGAGCTGCCCGCCGTAGCTGTTGGTGCCTCCTAGTCTGAGGCCGAGGGCTGCCGCGAACGCGGCCTCAGCGACCCCAGCGTTGGGGGAGGGGTGCAGCCGGGCGTCTTGGCGCACTGCGCGTACCACTTGTCGCCACTTGGCCGGGCGCACGGCGATCACGAACAGAGCCGTCAAGCGAGCGGGGAGGAAGCCCGCGACGTCGTCCAGCCGGGCGCTGGCCCAGCCAAAGCGCAGGTAACGGTCGTTGGGGTAACCGACCATCGAGTCGAGCGTGTTGACCGCCCGGTAGCAATATGCGCCGAAGGCACCACCAGCCAGAGCGTAGGACAAAGGGGCTATCACGGCATCGTTGGTGTTCTCGGCTACGGACTCGACGACCGCCCTAACTAGTTCTGGCTCGTCCAAATGCTCCGGGTCGCGCCCAACGAGAGCGCGTACGCGTTCGCGAGCGAGGGGGATGTCGGCCGAGGCAATGGCCTGGGCGACGGCGGTAGCGGCCTCTTCGAGGGCACGTCCCCCAGTTGTCACCAGCACGGCCAGTGCCACGCTCGGCACCATTAGCCCGGCGGCCGCAGCGACGGCCATCCCGCTGACCGAATAGACGGCACCATGTAGCCGCCGGTCCCGGTAGAGGGCGCTTTCCAGGATGCCCATCAAAGTGCCAAAAGCGCGCACTGGGTGGACCGAGACGGGCGGCTCCCCAAAGACGCGGTCCAAAAAGTACCCGGCGGCGGCTGCGAGCAGGCGACGCTGGGCCGCATGCCTCGTCACCTTGCGGCACCCGCCTTTGGCTTTCAAGCTCACCGCCCTGCCGCCAAGAGCGAGCAGGTCTCGCAGGCCACTCCGGCGGCACCAAGGACGTCTCCGGTGAAGCCCCCAATGCGGCGGTGGGCAAGCAACAACACGGCGGCACCAGCCGCCCAGCCCGCCAAGATCGAGACGGCGCCTCGTCGGCCGGCGGCCAGAGAGGCGATCGCCAGCGCTACCCCTGCTCCCGCCGCCCCGGTCGCTGCCACGACGTCCCTGCGGCTCCCCTTGGGCAGAAAGGCACTGGCGAGCCCACTTTCGCGTGCGTAAGGCAGCACCCGTGCCCCGAGGGCCATGAGAGAACGGGAAGAGCAGTAAACCGAGGCGAGCATGGGTACCGAGGGGCGCAGCGCGCTAAACGCCGCAGCCTTTGCCATGACCGCTGTTGACACGGCCGCGATGGCAAAGGATCCAACTTGTGGCTCGGCCATTATTTCTAGGCGGGCGCGCTTGGGCGCATGAGCGAGCAACCCGTCGGCAGCATCAGCCAAGCCGTCGAGGTGAAGGGCACCTGTCAGGGCGTGATCGGCCATCACCATGAGGGCACCGGCGACAGGCGCCGGCATGGACTGACGGGCGCGGTGCCAACCCGCCCCCAACAGCGCCCCCATGCAGGCCCCGACCACGGGGAACCATGCCATGGCTCCGGGGGTCGGCGCGGCCTTCCCGTCCCCAAAGGGCGTGAGG
>JBMFUG010000020.1:0-33541 GCA_049966695.1 Acidimicrobiales bacterium
CTTAGCTAGTAAAGGTGCTCAGGCAATGACGACCGACCAGCGGCGCCAGGAGATCCTGGCCGAGATGGCAGGCCTCGGCGTCGTGGTGCCCGGCTCGCTCGTGCAGCGCTCGACGCGCTGCCAGCGCTCGGGTTGCCATTGCCACGGCGACCCGCCCCGTCTGCACGGGCCTTACACGACCTGGCTGCACCAGGAGGGGGGCCACCAGGTCGTGCGCACTCTCTCGAGCAACCAGGCCGAACGCCTCCGCCCCCTCATAGCTGCGGACCGTCGCTTCCACGAGCTCATGAAAGAGCTGGAGTTACTAGGGCTCAGCGAAGCTGAGAACCTCCTCGGGTAAGTGGGGAACTGGCTGCCTAAAGCTGGGGGCCGCCTCTGCACGCCAGAAACAACGGCCTGCTCAGGTTAGTTTTGTCGCTAACCCACCCGGCCCGAGCGGGCCGCGCTCGCGCGTGCCTGCTTCACCAGCGGGCTGTGGCGTGCCTGAAAAGCTGCGGCTCGCTCGTTCGTGGCTTGGCCCCGGGCCCCGTACTTGGGCACGGCCGTCGCGGGGAGCCTGCCTTTGTGGGGTTTGGTTGGGGCCCCCTTGGAGCGACGTCCGTGGTGCTGCCCGCCCGGGGAGGTCAGCCGAGCCACAGCTCGCTGGTGGCGTCGGGGCCTGGCCCGGGACGCTCCCGCGAGGCCCAGGACGCGACCAGCGCGGCGAGGACGTCCTTGGCCGACAGGGTACCTGTGACCTCGCCGTGGTCCACCACCAAGACGCACGTGGCGTCGTCACGAAGCAAGCTGTCCGCCACGTCAGCAAGTTTCGTGCCAGGAGCCACGACTGCTCCGTCGTGGGAGGTGACCCGCGAGACGGGGTCCGTGGGGCAAAGTCCTTCCGCTAGCGCCAAGACGAGGTCATGCTCCGTCACAACCCTCGGAGGGCCGGCTGCCGGTCCTGTGCTTATTAGCACGAGCGAAGCGTTGGCGTCGCGCATTGCCTGGGCCACCTCGCCGATAGGCGAGGCACTGTCGGCTTTTACCGGGGGCTTGCCGACAAGCGACCCCGTGGGCATTTGAGAGGGGCGCACGACTGTCACCGTCCTCGTCGTGGCCGTTACATTATCACCGGAGGCGTTCATATGCCCGCTCCTTTTGCTCCTTGGGCCCCCCAACCTGCCGACGGGAAGTGGGGCAAGCCCGCTAGCAGGCGAGGGGCCCCGGGTGCCGCTGTGCTGCGAGCGGCTCCCTGTAACAAGGATTGGCATTTTGGCCATCGCAGTCGTCACCGCTAACACCCTATTTCTGTGCAGGCGAGCACCAACTGTGGCCTTCCTGCTAGCCGGGACGGCTCGCTTTTCAGCGGTTGACGGCATTAAGCTTTGCCACTACCTCGGCGCAACTGGGCCTGCCGCTGGTACCGAGCACGGCTGGCGGGTACTGGGAGGTCACGAGGGAGGGGACCTGCCAGGCACTGGCCGCGTAGCTGATGGCTTGCTCTGCCAGGCGCAGGGGTGCGCCCCGCTTTGGCGGGCCGCCGGACAGCATTTTGGAGATGACCCTGTCGGCGGAAGGGTCTTCCAAAAGACCCCCGTGGAAAGCCGGCACCACCGCCGATGGGAACGGGAGGGCCTCTTTGGGAGGCACGACCGTGGCGTCGGCGAGCGGGAGGAGAAGGAACTGCTGCACACCGGCCACAGGGCAGGACATGGCCCGTCCCAGGAGCGGCCCTTCTGCGTCAAGCGAGGCGATGAACGCGCTCGTCGGCGAGAGCGCGACGGTCGAAACTGGCCCAAGGGCCTTGCTCACGAGGTGCATAGCTGCGTCTGTGGCTGCTCCCCACCCTCGGTCGCCGCTCGTCGGGTAGGAGACGCGGCCCGGGGCTTCAAGCGGGCTCGCCATCACCAGGGCCGCCACGGGGGCGCCCGGCTGCGCCAGGAGGGCGGTCTTGGCTATTACGGCACCCTCGCTCTCGGCGACCAGGTCCACCTTCTTGCCAGTTTTCTCGTAAAAGGACTTGAGCTGGGCGAGCAGCATCTGGTCAAGTTCGGGGATGGCCTTGACGGTGTCTGCCCCGCTGTAGGGGAGGGGCTCGCCCGTCGGGCTGAGGCCTCGGTAAGAGAACTGCTCTTCGTCAAAGTCCCCCGCCAGGCGGTCTTGGACATGGCCGTCCCAGCTCGACCCGTACCCGGAGACAAAAAGCACCGGTTGGCCTCCGGCGTTCGGGGCGGCGGCAGCGGCGAGCTTGTCCTGCGCAGCTGCCCGCCGGGCATCGTGGAACCCGGTCACTGTCCCGCCTATGACCCCTCCGACGAGCACCAGCACGGCCAAAGGTACAACGGGCACGATCAGGTGGCTGGGCCGTCTTTCGACTACGGCACCGACTAGGCCCCGCCACGACCACGCGTTAAAGAACCCGCTCAGCACGGCGACGAGGGGCCATAGCCACTCCGGCAAGGCCGCTACGAGGGCTCCCGCCAGGCTCATCGTTGCAAAGACGAGGACTACCCAGCCGAGCGCCCGCAGGCTCAGCGGCCGTCTCCACCAGTCAGCGCTCATCCCTATCGGGTGCACTACGAGGGCGACCAAGACGGTGAGCGGGACAGCGGTCAGGAACAGCCACGACACGGGCGCGACGGCAGAGGCGAAGAGGAGCACGACGCTCGGGTAAACAAGCGCCGCCGACAAGGCGGTCGCAAGGCTTGAACGGCCAAGCAGCGCACGCCCTGACGGGCTGGGGAGGTGGCTGGGCCAGGCTAAAAAGGCCGCGATGGCGGTCAGTGCGCTGCGGATGAGCAGCATCGCCGCGACCTCGGCAGCGAACGTCGGCCACGAGTTGTTGTAAACGCTGACCCAGCGAAGGTCGGAAAAGACGCCGAAGGGCGGCACGGCGCTCGCCTGCGGCATGAGCTCGGCCCCGGTGCCGTGGCTCATGGCTACCAGGCCGACCTCGGCCATGTTCGCGGCCACGCACACGGCCGCCAGTTGCCACCACCGCGACGTGCCCCGCCAGGACTGTGCGCCAGTGGCCCAGTTGAAGCTGGCCACTCCGATGCGCCCCGAGGTGCTGGCACCAAGTCTGGAGCGCGTCGGCGTGACCAGGCTGGTCATTGCCCGTCAGCTCCTGCGTTGCGCTCGTTGATGAGGTCGAACAGTGGCTCGGCGTTGCCGAGCACGGCGGTCGCTTGGGCGAAGCGGGCGATATGGAACGCCTCAAGCAGCTTTTGGGTCGCGATGCCCTGCACGCGGGCCTTGCCCACCATTGCCTCGGTGCAGGCATGGTTGGAAGTGGCCAGTGCGACGGCCAGGTAAACGAGGGTGCGTTCTTGCGGGTCGAGAGCGCCGTTCTCGGGCGGCATGGCGTACTGCTGAGCGCGCACGTGCTCGAAGATCAGCGTCGGGTCGGCACCGAGCGACTTGTCGATAGCCGCGGGGACCGTGCCTAGCTGGTTTTGCATCTGGGCCCGGATCTGCTCTGCGGTTGGGGCCTGATCTGGCATTGGTTTCTCCTTGGTGGGTAATTGCTCTGCCCATAGTCCCGGCTGTGGGGCGCGCTGGCGTCACCGCTGGCACCACAACCTGGCCCCAGCTCGCCGTAAAGTTGCTCTTCCTGCTAGCCAGTAGCGAGCAGCTTTTGCCGTGGCTTGCCAAGCGCGCTCGTGCGAGGGTGCTCATGGGGGCTTTGGCACAGGCGCGCTCTGGCAAGAGCGCAGTTACCCGTAGTGTTCTCGGGCGACGTGCTGCCGGGGTGCCTGAAGACGACCGTGCGCCGCAGGCTAGGGCGAAGTGGTCCCAGGCTAGCGCTAGGGCGAAGTCGAGCTGAGCCCTGGCAGGCTTATAGCGTTGACCGGCGTAGCTGGCATGGGGGCGTCCCCGAAGTCGCTGAACACCATGGTGCCGGACGAGCCACGAGCGGTGCCCTGGACCTCCAGTATGTACGGGGTGCCGTTGTTGGCGACGTACAGCTTGTCGCCTTGGGCGTCTGTCAGTACGACCGCGCTGCGGCCGTCAAAGGTTCTCAGGCGAGGGAGCTTGGAAAAACCGCTCTCGCCCGACATGAACTGTACGACGAAGGCCTTGGGCACGGTGAGGTCAGCAAAGCTAGCGAACGAAGAACTGGTCCTCGGGGCCTTTATCCAGCGGTTGGCCACGAGTTGGGCCGTTGCCTTGTCACCGGTGAGCTTCAGCCAGCTTTTGGCGTCCCCTTTCACGTACACATATGTGGGGTTGACGACGACCTGTAGCGCCGCGCCCGAGAGCTCGACGCTGCCGCCGCCGCCTCGCGGGGACAGGCTCAGGTTGAGCACCATTGCAGTCCCCTGCTCGTCGATATGGCCGAGGACATGAAAGCTCTTGGCGTTTTTCATAGCAGCGGTGGCGTCGGCAACTATCTGAGCGGCAGGCTTGGCTAGCTCTACGTTGCCGTGGCGGGCCGTTGGGGCGACAGCAAGCGGTACGGCCAAGGCTGTAAGAAGCCCTGCGCCGAAACGGCGGTCAACGAGAGCCATGGGGGGACTCTAACACGTCGCTCAGTTAACTAAGAGGGTCCCTCGCGGAGCCCGGGAGGGAAGGCCCCGCGAGCACAACTAATGGCCGAAGCCTTAGAAGTTGAAGTTGTTTATGTTGGACTTGTTGAAGACGAACGGTGGCCCAAGCAGGACGGTGTGGTTAGCGCCGACCGTGAACTTGCCAAGCTTGCCAGCCACGAAGCTTTGGCCTGGTGCGTTGGTGATGGCGTGCGAGGCCAGCTCTACGGCCGCGTAGGCGGCCAGGTAGCCAAGGTTGGCAGGGTTCCACAGGGCAAACTCTTGCACCGTGCCGTCAGCCACGTACTTCTTCATTTCGTTGGGCGTCCCAAGGCCGGTCAGCTTGACCTTGCCGCGGTACTTGGCAGTGTCCAAGACCGAGGCAGCGGCCGCGATCCCCACCGTTGTCGGCGAGATGATGCCCTTCAGGTTGGGGTAGCTCGACAAGAGCCCCTCGGTCACCTGGACAGACGTAGCAGTGTCGTCGTTGCCGTAGACGATCTTTACCAGCTGGATCTTCGGGAACTTCTTAAGCTCCTGTTTCATGTAGCTGATCCAGGTGTTCTGGTTGGTGTCGTCTATGGAAGCCGACACGATGGCGATCTGGCCGGCGTCGTGGATCTCTTGGGCGATGATGTCGACCTCAATGGCGCCGAGCCCTTGCGGCGAGGCCTGGTTGACGAACAAGTCGCGGCACTTGGTGTCTGAGTCGTACGTGACCACCGTTATGCCCTTTTTCATGGCGGCGTCTAGGGTCGGGCAAAGAGCGCTTGGGTCGGTGCCCGATATGACCAACGCGTTGGCGCCCTTGGTGATGTCAGCCTGGATGATGGGCAGCTGGGAGGCGGGCGTGTCGGTTGTGCCGCTGGTCTCTTGGCCTATCTCGCCTAGTTGCTTGAGCGCGAAGAGGGCGCCCCCGCTCTTCACGCTGTCGGCTGTCGTGAAGTAAGAGTTACCGAGGTTTTTTGGGATTACGAATACTTTGAGGCCCTTCTTGAGCGGGGTGCCCGAAGCCAGCGCCGAGGTCGTGCCGACCAAAGTTGTCGCCACCATCGCAGCAACAGCTGCCCCGGCAAGGGCCGCTTTCCACCTGGGATGTTTTACATGCATAATTGCTTATGTCCTTTCAGTCAACAGGTTTTATGTTCACGGACAAGAAAAAGCTCTGCTGACCTCCTTTCGTTTGCCTTAAGTAGTACCGCGAGCGCGGTAGCGGTTGAGGAAATAGCGGGCGCGAGAAGACAGTTCTCCAGCATTGGGTATGAGGACGCTTAGCAGGAGGAGGCCGCCCGTTACGATCTCCAGGCCGTTCGGGTTGAAGTTCGCGAGCAGCAACGCACTTTGCAAGCTGGCGTAAACGAGCACCGCCAGGACGACCCCGACCAGGGTGCCCTTGCCGCCGAAGATCGATACCCCGCCCATGAGGACGAGCGCGACGACCGGGAGGACGAGGTCGGTGCCGTTGTCGGACTCAGCGGTGCTGAGCCTGAAGGTGTAGAGGATGCCGGCTAGGGCGCCTATCGTGCCGGAGATCACGTAAAGGATTGTTTTCACCCGTTTCACTCGGATACCGGCAAACTGGGCGGCCTCCTTGTTGTAGCCGATCGCGATGACGGAACGGCCAAAGGGGGTGGCGTGCAGCACGATGCCGAACAAGATGGCGAGGACTATGAACACCGCTGCGGAGAACGAGAGGAGGTGCCCCGTGCCTGGTAGGGGGTTGACGCCGATCGAGGTGTAAGTGCTGGGGAAGTTGGTGATGATCGCCGGCCCGAGGACGATCTCGGCTATGCCCTCGTAGAGCGTCATGGTCCCGATAGTCACCGCCAGGGAAGGGAGCCCGAACCTCGTGACGAGGAGCCCGTTGAACAGGCCGAGGGCGGCCCCAATGATGAGAACGAACGGGATGATCGCAGGCATGGGCCACCCGTGCTCCCACAGGTAGCCGACCAGGCTGCTTGCTAAGGCGAGCGTGGAGGCGATGGAGAGGTCTATTTCCCCAGACAGCACGACCAAGGTCATCGGGAGCGCCATGATGGCAAGCTCGCCGTACAGGAGGCAGACGTTGCTAAATATGTTGGTCGAGGTTAAAAACTGCGGCGAGCTTATAGCGCCAAGGACAATGGCCAGCACGAGTGCGACCACGAGAGCCCCCTCCCAGCGCACCAGCGGGCGCACCCGCCCCAGCAACGAAGTCTTCCCGTCGCGCTGGGCAGCTAAGTTGCTTACCGGAGCTGACGGCTCAGGGGCAGTGGTGCCGCCCAGGCCCCGGGCGGCAGTCCCCTGGCTTGGACGAGGCAGGCCTGGGGCTGCAGAGCTGGGCTCAGGTCGCATGTTGGAGGCTCCTCTTTCGCAGCGCGCTGGTCAGGCGGACTGTGATCAAGTGGTCGATGGAGATGGCGACAACTATCAGCAGGCCGTCGATCGCTTTGTCCCAAAATGACGAGATACCTAGCACGTAAAGGGCTTGGTTGATGGTGGCGAGGAGCAACGCCCCCAAGGCGGCACCAATAGCGGTGCCACTGCCGCCGAAGATGTTGACGCCACCGACGACAACAGCCGCGACGACGGTCAGCTCGTAGCCATAGCCGGCCGTCGAGTCGATCGTGCCGTAGATCGCAGCCCATAACACCCCAGCAGCGCCGGCGATGCCCCCGGAGAGGACGAAGGCCCAAAAGACTCGTTTGCCAGTTGGTATGCCGGCCAGCCGGGCAGCGTCGGGGTTGGACCCTATCGCGTACAGCTCCCGGCCAGGCCGGAACGACCGCAAGTAATAGGCACCTGCGCCTACTACCGCTGCGATAACGATGGCGACGTACGGTACTGGGCCTATGCTCGATGTCGGGATAGCGAGAAAGCTGTTCGGCAAAGTCGAGGCGACGACCATCCCCCCGCCAACGATGAGCACGTCCATGGCTCGGAATATGTAAAGGGTCGCCAGGGTGACCACCAGGCTCGGGACGCGAGCGATGGCGACGATGGCCCCGTTCACAGCCCCGCACGCGAGCCCGATGGCGATGCCTATGGCGAACACGGCCACGATCGGGATGCCCTTTACCTGGGAGAAGAGATTGGCAGAGAGGTAGGCGGACAGCCCGAGGACCGAGCCGACTGACAGGTCCACATGCCTGGCGACCACCACCATCGTTTCGCCTAGGGCAAGCAGTGCGAAGATGACAGCGTTGTAAAAAATGAACTTGATGTTCTGGCTGTTGACGAACCTTGGCTGGAAAGAAGCCGCCACGGCGACGAACACAATTAGCACAGCGATAATGCCAAGCTCACGGACCCGGAAAATGATGTCCGCAAGGCGCCGTGAGCCTACTCCTGCGTTGCCGGGCTGCCGCTCAGCCGTGCTTGGGGTTACGGTCATGATGCGACCGCCTCCACTTGGCCCGTCGCGGCTGCCACGATGGACTCTTCTGTGGCTTGGTCGTGATCGAACTCGGCCACGAGCCGGCCCTCGCGCATGACGAGCACCCGGTCGGCCACTCTTAGCACCTCCGGCAGTTCTGAGGAGATCATGAGGACTGCCACGCCCTGCACCGCCAGTTCGACGAGCAGCCGGTGGACCTCAGTTTTGGTTGCGATGTCTATGCCTCGCGTCGGCTCGTCGACTATGAGCAGGCGAGGGTTGCGGCTCAACCATTTTGCGAGCACGACCTTTTGCTGGTTGCCGCCCGACAGCGTCGAGACCGAGTTTGTGAAGTGCCCGTACCTCAGGCTGAGACGGGTCGCCCAGTCGCGGGCAAAACGGTGCTCTGCGGCACGCCTCACCAGGCCGAAGCGCTGCAGGCGGCCGAGAGAGGCGAGCGCTATGTTGCTGCCGATCGACATTTCCATGACGAGGCCTTGGAGGCGCCGGTCCTCAGGCACCAAGCCGATACCCGCCGACATTGCAGCAACGGGATCACCCTTTTTGAGCGGCTTGCCGTCGAGGCGGACTACGCCGGCGTCATAACGGTCTATACCGAAGATCGCCCGGGCGACCTCGGTGCGGCCGGCGCCCACCAAGCCGGCCAGCGCAACGATCTCACCGCTGTGGACCTCGAAAGACACGTCGACGAAGGTGCCCTCGCGAGTGAGCCTGCGCACCTCGAGCACGGTGCCACCGCGTTGGGCCTGCTCGGTGCGGGCGCGTTCGGCTACCTCACGGCCTACCATCGCCCTTACCAAGTCGTCCGAGGTAAGCCCAGCGAGGGGGCGTGACAGCATTTGGCGGCCGTCACGCATAACAGTGACCCGCTGGCAGACTAGGAACACTTCTTCGAGGCGGTGGGAGATGAAAAGGACGGCCGCTCCCGAAGCGCGCAGCGATTCGACGACCCTGAACAAGCGCTCGACCTCGTAGGCCGAGAGGGCAGCGGTGGGCTCGTCCATGACTATGACCCGGGCGTCAAGAGAGAGGGCCTTGGCTATCTCGACCACTTGTTGGTCTGCAATGGACAGGCCGCGGGCTATACGCTCAGGGTCGAGCTCGACGCCGAGCGGGGCGAGAAGTTCGAGGACGCGGCGGTTCATGGCCTTGGTGTCGACTCGGTGCCCGCTGCGGAGGGGCTGGCGCCCCATGAACACGTTCTCGGCGACCGACAGGTCGGGGAACAGCGTGGGCTCCTGGTAAATGACCGCGATACCTGCGTCGCGGGCCGCTGCTGGGTTGGGGAGCGAGACGGGATGACCGTCAATCAGCAGCATGCCCGTGTCTGGCTGGTGGACGCCTGCCAGTATCTTGACGAGGGTCGATTTCCCGGCGCCGTTCTCCCCTACCAGTGCGTGCGTCTCGCCGGGGTAGAGCTCGAGCGAAGCGTCTTCGAGCGCCCTCACAGCGCCAAAGGACTTGCTGGCGTGTTGCAAGACCAAAAGTGGGGGCCGGGCCCCATCAGTGGTCACAAAATCCTGGTCAAGCGGCAAGGTGCCTCCGGGTCCCGAGACCGGTATGAATCGTTTCAATCGAACGTGGGGGTTATGCTAGGAGTGTGCAGAGGGACTGTCAAGGCGGCGAGGAGGGGGCAAGGGCAGACGGCCAGGCCGCTGATGGACAGGCGAACGTGAACGGCAAAAGGGCGCGAGTGACTATAAGCGAAGTCGCCCAGCTCTCAGGGGTATCGCTAGGCACGGTCTCTAACGTGCTCAACAGGCCCGGAGCGGTTGCACCTGCGACCCGGGCGCGGGTGCTGGAAGTCATCAACAAGACGGGCTTTGTGCGCAGCAGGGTCGCCCGTCAGCTACGCATGGGGCGGAGCAAAACGGTCGGGCTTGTCTTGCTCGATATTGCCAACCCGTTTTTCGCCGAGCTGGTGAGAGGGGCTGAGCACGTCCTGTCCGAAAGGGGCTACGTGCTCATGGTCTTTTCGAGCGACGAGTCCGTCGAGCGTGAGCGGCGCTACCTCCGGGTGCTGGAGGAGCACCGGGTGGACGGCCTGCTTATAACTCCGGCCGAGCGCGACTTGGGCGCGGTGTCCGCTTTAGCCCGCCGGGGTATATCGACCGTGCTGCTCGACCGGGACAGGGGCCAGCTGGACCTGTGCTCGGTCACAGTTGACGACGTGCGTGGCGGCGAGCTAGCGGCCGACCACCTGTTCGGCTTGGGCCACGAGATAGTAGCCTTTGTCAATGGCCCAACTTCTATCCGTCAGTGCGCGGACCGACGCCGTGGGGCGCTGCGAGCACTGCGCAACGCCCAGGGCAGGGGGAAAGCTGCTTTGACGGAGGTGACGGTGAGCGCGCTTAGCGTGTGCAAGGGCGAAGAGGCCGTCGGCGCCTTGCTCGCTTTGGGACCAAGGCCGACGGCCGTAATGTGCGGCAACGACTTGATAGCGCTCGGCGTGCTGAAGGGCTTGTCAAGCGCAGGGGTGCGAGTGCCGGACGACATGGCCCTGGTTGGTTACGACGACGTGAGCTTTGCGTCCATGCTGTCGCCTTCGCTGACTTCGGTGCGCCAGCCTCAGTACGAACTGGGGGCGACCGCGGCCGAGCTCTTGTTGGAGGAGGTGGCCGGCTCGCACCACGAGCACCGAGCGGTCCGCTTCGAGCCCGAGCTGGTGGTGCGTGCTTCTAGCGGGGAGGCACGCGCCTATAGCGGGGAGGCAAGGCGGTGACGGTGTACTCGGACGGGGCTTTGCCACGCGATCAAGCTCTAGGAGAACTGGTGGCGCTATCTCGCCTGTACGGGTCAGACCCCGAGCTCGTGATAGCCGGCGGCGGCAACACCTCTGTGAAGCTTGGGGACCGCCTGCTGGTCAAGCCCAGTGGGGTGGCGCTGGCGGACATCTCTGCCGATGACTTCGTGGAGCTTGACCGCAATGCCCTCGAGGTGCTCCTGCAGAGCGACCTTGGCGGATCTCGTGCGCAACGTGAGGCTGCGTTCAAGGAGGCGGTCATGGCAGCGCGGGTGGCCCCCGGGCGTGGCCGGCGTCCCTCGGTCGAGTCGCTGCTGCACCATCTCGTGCCGGAGCGTTTCGTCGTCCACCTCCATGCCACCGTTGTCAACCAGTTCTCGTGCAGCGTGGCGGGGCAGCAGCTGATAGGTGAGCACCTGGGTGCTGACGTGGTCTGGGTCGAGCTTGTCGACCCCGGTTTTGTCTTGGCCAAGGTGCTCCAGGAAAAGCTCAGGTCCTTTGCCGAGCGGACAGCCAGGGCGCCACGTGCCGTCATCATGCAAAATCACGGGCTGGTGCTGAGCGGGGCGACGCCCGAAGGGGTGGACGGCAACCTGCGCTGGCTTCTCAGCTCGCTCCAAGAGATCCGCGACCGCACCGGCACAAGCGGAGCCCCCGGCGCTGGCTCCGGCCGTGGGCTAGACGGCCGTGCCGGGGCCAGGGACGTCGAGCCATGGCAAGTTCGGGAGCTCCAGGCGGCTTTGGTGAGCGCGCTCAGTGCTGACGGTGAGCCGGTGGAGGCGGTCAGCTTCGATGCTTCAGACGTAGTCACCGAGCTCGTGACGAGCCCAGAGGGGCGTGACCTGGCCATGGGAGGGCCTTTGACCCCAGACCAGATCGTCTACTGCCAGTCCTTCCCGCTGTGGCTGGAGGCAGGGCCTCGCCACGGCGGGGCAGGGCTCGGTCCCCACGTGCAGCTAGCCGTGCAGGACTACGTCTCGGAGCACCATGTGCGCCCGAAAGTGGTGCTGGTAGAGGGTTTGGGCCTTTTTAGCTTCGGGCGGAGCCAGCAAGAAGCCGACACGGCGCGCCTCGTTTACCTAGATGCGGTAAAAGTGATGCAGGGGGCGCGGAGGTTAGGCGGCGTTCATTACCTAGACGAGGACTTCCGCACTTTTATAGAGCAATGGGAAGTGGAGTCCTACCGGCGCCAGCTGCGCAGGTAGCCACGGGCTTGCACCAGCCTGCCCAGTCTCGCAATGGGGCGAGCAGGCCAAGTTGGCAGGGCGCGCCGTGGTGCAGCGCTCAAGTCCCGCCCAGGTCGTCGGCCGTGAAGAGCGAAACGACAGACAGGCCGGCTTCTGCCAGCTTGTCCGGGGCTGCGGCACCAGTGGGCCTCCTGTCGATGACGCAGAGCACCGAGCCCACCGTTGCGCCGAGCGAGCGCAGTTGGAGGGCCGAGGTGACGACCTGGCCCCCGGTGGTGATGACGTCTTCTACCACCAGGGTGCGCTTGCCGGCCAGCTCCGCTCCCTCTGCCAGCTTGGCCGTCCCGTAGGTCTTCGCCTGCTTCCTGACCATAACTTGGGGCAGGCCAGTTAGCAGGGACAGGGCGGTGGACAAGGGCACACCTCCCAGTTCGAGCCCGGCGAGCACTTCCGTGCCGCTTGGGACCAGACGTGCGCAGTGCTCGGCTACGGCGCTGAGCAAGACCGGGTCGGCTTCGAAGAGGTACTTGTCAAAATAAACACTGGCTTCTTGGCCAGAACGGAGCACGAAGTGGCCCTGGACGCGGCACACTGCCCCGAGGCGCTCTGCCAGCTCTTGGCGGTCCATGGCACACCATGATGACCGAGGTGCTGCCGGGCGGGCTAGTTGGTTGCGAAGGGCAAGCCGCCAGCTAGGGTGCCAGGCATGGGCACAGGCTTGTACATAGCCTCCGGCGTCGTCCAGCTTGACACCTTGCTCGGGGGATGGGAGAGGGTTACGGCCAGCTACTTGGTGGAAGGGCCGGCCCCGTTACTGGTGGAGACGGGCAGCCAGACCTCGGCACCGACGTTGCTGAGGGCGCTAGCTGACCACGGCTTGGGACCGGCCGACCTGGCGGGCATCGTCGTCACCCATGTCCACTTGGACCATGCGGGAGGTGTAGGGGACATCGCCAGTGCGTTCCCGCAAGCTACCGTCTACGTGCACGAAAAGGGCGCCAGGCACCTGGCTGACCCCACGCGCCTTGTCGCTTCCGCCCACTCCGTTTACGGTGACGCCCTGGGCAAGCTGTACGGGCGGATGGCACCGACGCCTGCAGAGCGCCTGCACGTCCTGGCCGACGGGGAAGCTGTGCAAGTGGGCGGTGGCCGGACGTTGACCGCCTTGTACTCGCCGGGGCACGCCAAGCACCATATGGCTTTGATGGACAGTGCCACGGGCGTTCTTTTTGTGGGCGACGCCGTAGGCGTGCACCTTCCTGGTGCCGGTGCGCTTTGGCCGGCTACGCCGCCAGCCGACTTCGACCTCGGCCAAGCTCTCCATAGCTTAAGCCTTTTCGCCAAGGCACGCCCGAGCGCCCTGGCCTTGGCCCACTTTGGCCTCCTGGACGGCGAACCTGCCGAGCAGCTCGAAGTTGCAGCCGAGCTGCTACGCGAGTGGGCGGCGGTGGCTAAGGCGGCCTGGGCAAAGGGACAAGACGTTACAAGCGCCCTCACTGAGCGTTTTGGGGCAAGCCTGGCAGCGATGGCGCCCGAGCAGCGAGCGCGGCTGCAAGCGCTGAACGGCCTGCAGAGCAACGCTGCCGGCTTGAGCGGGTGGCTGTCCAGGTCTCGTCCAGATGGCTGAGGGATCTTGGCCGAGCTGGCTGGCGGTTGGGCCGAGGTCTCCGGCAACCGGTCTTTGCCATAAGACAGCTCTTCACTTTCCCGTACCCTTGGTCGAAGTGGCGAGAGCGAGCTTCAAGGCAGCGAGCGAACAGCTGGCTCGGCGTGAGCCGGTGATAGCGAAGCTTCTTCACGTAGCTGGCCCGCCAGTTTTACGGCCTCCGCAAGACAGCCACTTCGCAGCGCTTGTCCGTTCGGTCCTTTACCAGCAGCTTGCAGGTGCCGCAGCGGCTGCTATACATGCGCGCCTTGTCGCCGCCCTGAAGGGCGACGTTTCGCCCGAGGCGTTGATGCAGCTGCCGGCCGAGGCAATGCGCGAAGTTGGGCTCTCAGCCAACAAAGCTGCAACTTTGCGAGATTTGTCGGCCAAGGTGGTCGACGGCACGGTCTGTTTGGAGCCCCGGGAGCTCGCCCGGGCAGGGGACGAAGAGGTAATTTCCCGGCTTTCGGCCGTCCGGGGGGTGGGACGGTGGACGGCACAGATGTTCTTACTTTTCCAGTTGCGCCGGATGGACGTTTGGCCGACCGGCGACTTGGGCGTGCGACGTGGTTACAGCTTGGCCTGGGGGACCGCATTGCCAGCACCGGCCGAGCTAGAAGCGCTGGGAGAGCAGTTCCGGCCCTACCGCTCGGTTGCGGCGTGGTACTGCTGGCGGGCTTGCGAAATCTACGGTGGCGCCGCGCAGAGCGCTTTGACAAAGTAGCTGAGGCGGCTAAATCGGTGGTTTGCCGTGCCGATACAACTTGTACTGGCCGAGAAGCGAGAGCATTGTGGCGTGCCCATTTTGTGGATCTTCTGATGATAACTGCGGGTGTTCCTTGGGCTGGGGCGACGACGTCCCGGTGCAGGAAGATGACGTGGCACAGGGAGATGCGCCGGTGCAAGAAAGAAATGTGCCCATGCAAGAAAACGGCTCAGCGGCGCGCGACCAGCCCAACGTGTTCATGCAGTTCCTTTTAGAGTTCAACAGGGAAAATGCGTCCCCCTCTCCCCCGCCCAGGGACGCGCAAGTTGCCACGCTCGCTGTGCCGGGCCCTTCGGCAGCCACCGGCCCATTAGCCCCGGGCCGGGCCATCGCTGTCTCTTAGCCTGGACGTAGCGGCCACAGCGACGGCGCTAGCGGTCGCAGCGGCGGAGCCGGTGCTCCGGCAAGGCGGGCGCACCAGCGGGAGCGGGGCACGCGGGGGCCTTCAAGCCGGTCGGGCTGTCGCCAGCCGGGCTTGCGGCACCGAGCGAGCGCCCTCAGCCCATGCGAGCTGTCGCCAGGTAGCCGAACCGGCGCGCCACAAGCTCCTTGACGCCAGCTGGGAACTTAGCGCTGGCGGCCTGGTTGGCCTCCGCCAGCTTCAGCTGGGCAGCTGCGTCGCCGCCAAAAGCCGCTACGCACGCCTCTGGTTCTGCGTTCGCCAGTGCCAAGATGGCGCCTGGGCAGCCCAGCAGGCCAGACATTGCCACCAGTGACGCTGAGCCCATGTAAACAGGGCGGTCCCACGTGCTGAGCTCGAGCATTAGCCGGTCAGCATCACCACTGGAGTCCTTCAGCCCCGACACTGCAAGGCCCTCTAGCGCGCTCACTGGGATACCAGGCGGGGAGGCCTTGGGGAAGTTGTAAGCGAGGACCGGCAAATCTCCGGCCGCTTTAGCGACGGCTTCGTAATAGGGGCCGTAGTCGGTTGTGTGCGGCGGGGACAGTGCCAGCACGGCATCGGCCCCGCCATCGCGTGCTGCTTGTGTGAACAACGCTGCCTGGCGGGCGGAGGCTGCTCCTGTGCCGGCGATTAGCGGGACACCTCGGCTGGGCGGCAGCACCTCTCGGACGGCAGCCAGCAGTTCTTGACGTTCTGGCAGCTCCAAGGCTGCCGCCTCCCCGGTTGTGCCGGCGACGAGCACAGCCGCGACTCCTAGGTCGACCAGCCGTCCGGCCAGCTCGGCGGTGGCAGGAGCGTCGAGCTCGCCATCGGGCCGGAACAAAGTGACTAGCGCGACAGCGACGCCCCGGAAAATTGGCTGGTGCTCCATGGTCCGCACACTACTGCGAACTGGCGCCGAGCGGCCTATCACCACCGCCTCGGCACTGCTGGCCGCGCGCTTGCCAACGCTGCGTCGCTGCCGTTCAGCAGCTACCCGCCACCGCTGAGCACCCCGAGGTCGACGAGGGCTGACTTGGCCTGTGCCGGCCCACGCACCTGAACTGCTGTGAGGCCTACGGCCCGAGCGCCCTGCACGTTGAGCTGGTTGTCGTCGAGGAGCACCACACGCTCGGGCGGGGCTCCCAAGCTGTGCACCACGTGCTCGAAGATCTCGTGGTCGGGTTTTACCATGCCGAGCTCGTACGACAAGAAGGCCCTGTCAAAGAGGCCCGCGAGGCCCCAGTGCTTTCCCATGAGCTCCCAATGCAGCACGTTGGAGTTGCTCAGGCAGCCCACCGGTAGGTGGTCCCGCGTGAGCGCTACGAGCTCCCGCGCACCAGGGAAGAGGCCCACAGGGACTGCCTTGAAGACGTCTAGGAACTCTTCGGCGCTGACCGGCAGGCCCCAGCTGCGCACCATGCCGTTGGCGAACTCGAGCGGTTCGCACTTGCCCTGCTCGAACCTGCGGATCCACGGAGAGGCCAACCAGCGGTGCCAGAGCTCTTCTTCGCTCTCGAAGCCCGCGAGCTGTTGGACCTTGGCCATGCCTCCCAGGCGTACGAGCACACCTCCGAGGTCGAACAGCACGAAAGAGCACGGGTGCGCCAGCATGACGGCGTGCTTGTTCATCCTCGGCGACGCTGGCGTGGAGGAACTGCGCCCGGCCATAGGCAGAGGTGGTCAACCACGGCTGGCCTTGGGGAGGCAACAAAGCTTGAACTTTTTCCCGCTGCCGCACGGGCAGGGGTCGTTGCGGCCGGTCGAGGCCCAGCGGCGGCGTTCGTCGTGCTCTTCCGACTCGAGCTGGGCCATTATGGTGCTCACAGGGTGGCCCGTGGCGGACAGGCCGGCCATGCGCTGGAGGTAGGGGAGAGCATGGCTGTAAAAGGCTCGGTAGCCCTCGCATAGGTAGTTCAAGCCGTCCTCGCCGGTCGGCGACTGCACGAAACGGTCCTTCGGGCATCCTCCGTTGCACAGGAAAAGCACCGGGCACTCGCGGCAGTACTGGGGCAGGAGCTCCTTTTTGGCTGCCCCAAACGCGATCTGCTTTGGGGAGCTTACGAAGCTGCCCAGTTGAGGGGCTGCAGGTGGTGCAAGTTCAGACAAACCGCCGGGTGAGGCTGGCGCGCTGCCAAGTACATTGCCGAGGTAGTGAGCCTGGTCAACGAAGTGGTCGCAGGAGTAAACGGAGCCGTCGTGCTCCATGGCGAGGGCCAGGCCACATGTCTCGGCCATCACGCACAGGTTTGCCGGCTGGCCGCTCACAACGAGCAAAGCCTCCAAGAAGTTCTGGACTCCGATGCGCCCGACGTCGTGGCGTACCCATTCGTCGAAGATCTGCACGAGGAACTCCCCAAAGGCTCGGGGGGCCACCGAGCGGTTGCCGACCTGGCCGTCCGGTCGTAGCTCGACAACGGGCAGGAACTGTACCCAGCGCACTTCGTGGTCTAAGAAGTAGCGGTAGACCTCGAGCGGGCCAGTCGCGTTGTAGGCGTTCACGGTGCACAGGACGTCTGGGTCAACGCCGTGCTTTTTCAGTAGGCGGAGGGCTCGCATCGCCCTCGCCTGGGTTGGCCGGCCCCGGCGGTCGGGCCGGGCAAGGTCGTGGACAGGTGCTGGGCCGTCGATGCTGAGGCCGACCGTGAAGCCTTCCTCTGCTATGAAGGTGCACCACTTTTCGTCCAGGAGGGTGCCGTTTGTCTGCAGGTTGTTGAGGCATCGCCACCCGTCGGGGAGGTAGCGCTGCTGGATGCGAACAGCCCGCCGGTAGAAGTCGATGCCAGCTAGGGTCGGTTCGCCTCCGTGCCATACGAAGTGGACAACAGGGCCTGGGCTCGCGGCGATAAAAGCCCGCACGTACGCCTCCAGCACCTCGTCGCTCATCCGGTACTTTTCGCCTGCGGGGAACAGGTCCTTTTTGCCCAGGTAGTAGCAGTACTGGCAGTCGAGGTTGCAGATGGGGCCTACTGGCTTGGCCATCACGACAAAGGGGCCCGGAGCTGCTGCCATGATGATGCGACTCTACCGGCAAAGCCTTTTGTGGGCCGCTTGCGGCGGACGTGGCGGGCAGCGCCCTTGGGTTGCTGGGCGGTACCCCCGGCGGCGGGTGCGCACGAGCCCGTCGAGGACAGCCCTGGACGGCGAGCTTCAGGTGGTCACGCCCAAATGTAAAGATGGCTGGAGGTCAAGTGCAAGGACCCCCTGGCGGAGGGAGTGGGATTTGAACCCACGGTGGGCGTACGCCCACAACGGTTTTCGAGACCGTCCGATTCGGCCACTCTCGCATCCCTCCATGTGCCTGGAGCTGGGGTTTTATGTCACGCCTTTCGCGGGGAGCGCCCCGTCCTAGCTTCGTCCCACTGCTGCGTCGAGCATAGTTGGGGACAGGGGGAGGACCTGCGACGCGAGCACAGCCAGAGGCACAATGTGCCAGCGTAGCCGAGGGAGCTAGCAGCTCTGGGCCTACGTGGAGCTTGGCGCTGCCGGGAAGCGCGTCCAACTGGCCAAGACGTTCCGAGGGCCAAGAGAGAGAGGCGCAGCTTGAGCTGGCGAGGTATTTGTACTTATTCGTAGCCCCAAGTCAAGGAGCCCTTGTAGCACCCGGGCCGCTTCAGGCAGGACCGGCCCGGTGAGGAAATCTGACAAGAAAAGCTGGTACTGCGGGCCAGCGCTGCCGTGGTGCCTCTCTCGTGAGAGATTCCCGAGGCTTCTTGAGCGCTAGGGCCGCCGAGGGGCGGCTGGCGCTGTCATCGCAGCTATCGCCTTGAGCGGTCCGGCACAATCGACCGTTATGGGGACGAGCGGTAGTAAGAGCACCGGCTGCCAGGCGGGCCCCGGTTGCCTTACGGCGTCTCGGTGGCGGGTACTGCCGTGTTCTTTGGTCGAGGCGGCCCCGTCTTCGTCTCGCGTGGACAGCTGCTGGTGCTGGGCGGGGCGACCGCCAAGATAAGGGAGCTCGGGACCGAGGAGGTGCGCGGCAATGTTGCCCCGGAGTTCTCGCCCAACGGCAAGTGGGTGGCCTACAACTCTACAACCTCGGCCGTGGCTCTGAACGGGTAGCGCGTGGCCGACGGGACCGGTGCTCTGGAGATTGCTTGCCAGGGAAAGCCCGAGTGGTTGCCCAACGGCCTCCTAGTCGCTGGCCGGGAGCTGGTGTCGCTGTCCCCGGATGGGCTTGTACGCAACGCAGGCAGCGCGGGCGGCTTCGTCGCCCGGCGGGGCGCGCACGACCTGGTACTGGACGACGACAACAGTTGACAAGAGCGGCGCTCACGGCAACTACATCGCACTGGCCTTTGCCTTACCTGGTAGGCAAAGTTTGCTGGTCGAGGTCGACCGTGACGGAGCCGACGACGCCGACGGCGAGCCCATGTACGAGATCCGCTCGCCTGGGGCCCCTTTGGCCCAGCTCGGCTGCATGTTTGCCCCGGGTGCTGACGCGGTGGCCTCCTTTGGCCACGGCCGCACCTTCGTTCTCGGTGCTGGGCCCAACTGCTACGCCTGGCCGACCAAGCTGGCCAAGTCGGTCCTCATCTGTCAAGGGGCGACCGAGCGTTGCCGCGCACTGCCCGCAAAGCGGGGTGCCCTCACCCTCGACCCAGCCTGGTCGCCCAACGGCGAGGCACTGGCCTTCGTGGAGGCGCCCTCGGTCAAAGTGGCCAGGTTCTGCCCCTCGCAGGTCTCCGCTTGGTACGCGGCTCACCGCCTCTCCCTCCTGAAGGGCAACTGCCCGGCGCTTGCCGAGATCCCAGGTACGAAGGGAGCGAGCGCCCCGGTCTGGTCCCTGGGCAGAGGAGCGTGCTGTACGTGTTGGCTGACGGGCTGTACGTGTTGGCTGACGGGCTGTGGCTCTTGCCCAGCCTTTACAAGGCTCCCGTCGAGGCAGCTGCACCCTTCTTAGGATCTCCCCGGCCTTCCTACTACGGGCAGGTACTGGCCCGACCAGTTCGCGTGGTCAGCGGGGTAGCAAGCCAGATGCCGTCCTGCGAGCGCCCGGAAAAGAATGGCCCGCTGCCCAGGTGGTCGCAGAGGGCTGCCGTCGGCACGTTTTTTGCCATGGCCACGCTGGTGTTGGGGGTTGTGGTACAGGCACCTCAAGGTGCAAGCGTGCCGCTCGCCTAGCGGCCCACTGGCCCAACCCAAAGACCGCCTTGGTGCTCGGACCCGGATATTGCAGCCCAGTAGACCAGGCGCCCGGACCCGAGCTTGGAAGGGGCCGATGCGCGCTCCAGATGGCGCGAAGGGTGCCGAGCGACCGGGCGCTGGGACCTCCGAGAGCCTTGATGGCACCGTCGTTGGCATTCGCGACGGCCCTCGGGCATGGCTTCGCCCGGTCTCGTCAGTGGGCCGATGAGCGGGCGGTCGCTCAGGCGAAGCAAGGCAGTCCCCGCAGGCGTGCCAGCGCGGCGATGAACGCGTCGGCGTGGCGGTAGGCGGCGGGAAGCCGCAGGAGGAGCCTGCGCCCGCTGCGCAGCACCTTGGCGGCCACGTTGAGAAAGCTCGTCCGCAGGCGCTTGCCCCGACAGGTGGCAAAGGGCTCGGGAAGCGCCAGCACCCGGAGCCAGCGGGCCACGTTGTAGGCGAGCGAGGACGCAAGCCACCAGAGCCAGTTGCCGAAGAAGCTCTGCAGCGGAGCGTGGCTCGTCCCGAAGTCGGGCTTCAGCTGACGGATGGCCTCCTCGGCGGCGCCGCCGCGAAGGCGGTGGTGATGGTCGATCTGTGCCGCCGAGATGCTCGTTGGGGCGTTCGTGATGCAGGCGAAGAACCGCCGTCCGCCGAGGTCGTCGAAGCTCAGCTGCTCGCCGGCCGCCTTTCGCTGCCGGCGCACGACGAGGCGCAGGTCACGACCGGAGAAACGCTAGGTGGTCTCGGCGACCTCCGAGCCGGAGAGCTCGCCGTCGGCATCTGTCGCAGGGGCCCAGCTCGTCGTCTTGTCCATGTGCAGCGCGGCGACCGCCTCGCGAACGGGGGCGTCCTGCTCGGCGGTGATGGTGAAGGTCGCCTTGTGGGCCACGCAGGTCTCCACCACCTTGTCCGAGAAGCCGGCCGAGTCGACCCGGATCAACAGCTCATAGCGCGGCCGTGCCTCGGCCGGGATGGCGGCGACGCGCTCGTCGGTGAAGGAGGCGGGCTTGCGCCTCGGGCTCGCGTTGCCGCCCCGGGCACGGATGGCGAGCACGTCACCGGTCTCTCCCACCACGCCGACGAGCGGGGACATCTGGGCCTCGGCTTTGTAGGAGAAGCGCGGGCCCTTTTTGTGCTTGCCATAGGTGCCGATGTAGGTGGCGTCCGGGCCGATCGTGAGGCGTCCGGGCGCAGGGGCTGCCCCCATCGCCCAGGCGCGCCGCAACAGGTCTCGGTTCACCGCCTGGGCCCGCATGGCCCGGCCAAGGTCCGCACCGGCGAGGAAGCGGAACAGCGTCGTGCGGGAGGGCAGCGCGTGGCTGCCCCGCAGGCGCCGTGCCGCCTCGTCGAACAGCAACGGCACGCCCGAGAGGAAGTCGCCGCCGGCGAGCTGCAGCTCGACGATGGGTCGGTAGCGCTCGCCGCCCGAGTAGCCGCCGGGACCGGTCGGGCGGAGGTTGCGCCGGTCAGCCACCTCGACAAGGCCGAGGCGATCGAGCAGCTCGCCGACGAGCGCGATGCCGGCCACACCGGTCACGTTGTCCTCGCTTGCCTCCACGGCGAGCGGAGCGACCCGGCGCAGCGGCCGGGCGACGACACGGTCCTCGATCTCGAACAGCGGCGCGGTAGTCTTCACCGGACAGGTGCTCCTCTCCTGGGCTGTCGGTGCGCTTTCTTCAGCTGCATTCTCCCAGGTGGTAGAGCATTTGTCGCGTCATTCCGGGGCGCGTGCCGCTACTTCGCTGCAATATCAGGGTCAGAGCTCGTGGTGCAGGTAGCGTCCCGTTGGGTGTTGCCAGGACAAAAGCTGTTAGTCGTCTGCGGGTGCTGCTCGGGCCGCCCAATTTGCAAGGCACCAGCACGGGATGTGGGCCTCGGTGCGCAGAAGTAGCTTGGCGGGGCTTTATAGCAGGATTTTACGCAGGGCATTTCTCCGGGTACCGGTGCACGCCGGACGTGTACATTGTCAAGTCAGCGCCCTTAGCGCGAAGCCATGGCCCGGGCCTAAAGCCAAGGAAGGAGCCCCTTTGTGCCGGCCTTAGTTGGCATTACGCTGGGAAGCGACCTCTCACAACTGCGTTAGGGTAAAAAGACGTTAGGCAGAGCGGGGCGGGCAGTTGGACGGCCCCGAGGGCTTGAAGTTCGTAGTCAGGTCGACCTGTCACAACATGCTTGCTGGGCCAGAGCGCGTAGGCGAAATTGGGCCAAGCACGTGTGGGGCGTTGGTGTTTTCGTGCCAGTGATAAGAGCCACGAGCCGCTGCGCTCGAACGGCCAGCGCGGTCCCATCAGCTGGTTGTCCTTCGAGCCCCCGAAGGTGCTTCGTTTACGCTTCTTGGCGGCCAGCGCGCCTGTGGCCTCCCGCTCGACGAGGCGCTGTGCGCTCAGTGAGGCTGGCCGGTCCTACTGAGGGCCAAGAGCCCTGAGGTACTTGTTGCTCGACAGGCCAAGCGTGCAGTGCGGCCGGTCGAAGACGGGCAGCAGCTGAGGGCCGCTCGCAGCTCGAGGACAGTCGTGGCCTGAGGGAGGTGCACGGCCGGCGTCGACTGCAAGAGGCCGGAGAGGGGCCGGGAAAGTGACATGTGGACCTAACGCTGGTGCAGAGCCTCGGCGTAAGTTTGATGTCGGTATGGGACAACCGGTCCTCTCTGGCTCATTGAAAACAACGGACGCGAGCGCCCGACGCTCAAGGACAAACCGATCTAGCAGACACGGCCAAGACTTGCGCCTCGTCCTGGCCTATGAGCGCTTTCAGGTTGGTGCTCGGTGCCATCTGGGCAGTCGACGCCGCTCTCAAGTGGCTGCCCGGGCCCCGCTTGCCCCACATGTCGGCCACCATGGGCATAGCTAGCGGCCAGCCTGGCTGGTTGAAGCCATGGCCCCGGTTCTGGGCAGATCTCCAGCACCCCAGGGCCACGTTCTTCGCCTGTCTCGTGGCCGCCCTGGAAATCCTCAACGCCGCCGCCGTGCTCGTCGGTTTTGCGCGAAAGCTCACCTACGCCTCGGCCGCCGTTTTCTCCGTCCTCGTCTGGTCTGCCGCCGAGGGTTTTGGTCGCCCTTATGCCTCCGGGCCCTCCGACATAGGCCCCGCCGTCATCTACCCCGTGGTGTTCGTCGGGCTGGTCGCCCTCAGCTACTATGCCGGGCTTTTCCCTGACAGCGAGGACTGCTACCTGGAGAGGCGCCTTTCGTGCTGGTGGCACCTGGCCGCGGTGAGGCGCCCCGAACGGCCGGCGTTGCTCGGCCCACGCGCGGGCACGGGGCTGGTGCTGCCGGCGCTCGCGAGCGTGTCGGGGGCTGACGAGCACGTTCGGCAGATCTCGACCTAAACGCAGGAAAACGACCGCAAAAGAACAGCACGACAACTGCAAAAGAAAAGGACCAAGAACATGACCCGCAACCGCCTCATAGCTGTCACCGCCGCTGCTGCCCTCGGGGCAGGGGGCCTGGGCGCAGGCCTCGCCCTGAGCCTCGGTGCAGGCACGAGCGTCACCGCCCCGGCTCTGAAGCCGGCGAGCGCCAAGGCTAGCTTTGCCTACTACGCGACCGTCGTCAGGCGGTACGCGGGCGGGCCGGGCGAGGGCTACGGCTCGATGATGGGCGGGAGGGGCCCGGGAGGCGGCGGCTACGCCTGGATGATGGGCCAGTCGGGCTACGCCTGGATGATGGGCGGGAGCAGCGCACCGGGCTGGATGACGGGCGGCTTGCTCCCTGCCTCGATGATGGGCGCCGGCCAAGACCCGGGCGAGGTGATGGGGAGCTTGTTCGCCGACGCGCCCGGCCCCCGGGTGAGCCCGTCCCAGGCAGCGCGGCTCGGCAACGAGGTCCCCTCGGGCGCCACGGTCGACCAAGCCACCAAAACCATCACCTTCAGCGGCCGAAGGGTCGACTTCGCCGTGCTTGCCAGCCCGTCGATGCCCGCCGAGAACTTCAAGGCAGCCGGCCTGACCGACCCCACGATCGTCGTCCCGCTGGGTGCCCATGTACAGGTTGAGCTTGTGAACGCCGACGACGACATGGCGCACGGCCTGGTCATTTCCAACCAGCGCGCGGCATCGTCAGCCATGCCGATGATGAGCAGCGCGCCGGCGTTCTCGGGGGCCGCCTTGTGGTTCCTCGGGGGCCCTACGTCGGCCGGCATGCACGCAGGGACGCTCAGCTTCACGGCGTCCACGGCGGGCACCTACAGCTACTTCTGCCCGGTCCCCGGCCACGCTGCTGAAGGCATGGTGGGCAGCTTCGTCGTCGAGCCCGCAACTGCCCCCTGAGGCCCTCGGTCACGGCGTCGCCACCCGGCGCCTGGTAGAGGGCCCGGAACCGATGCCCCAGCTCTTGGAAGCTACGACGGTCATTGTTACCCTTCCCGCAGGCGTGGCGGCGTTCTTCGCCCCCTCGTGCGTCTCGGTGGCACTGACGGTGCCGGTAGCGTCTCATAGGCTCCAGCGCATGCCGGAGAGCTTGAGCCGTTGGGCGACCAAGGCCTTGCACCGGCCTTGCACCCGGTTTCGACCGCGCCCGGCCCGACGAAGCACCGTTCCTCAAAACATAAGAGCTTGTCGCACGCTTGCCTGCTGAGCTCCTGGGGCGGTAGGAAAAGACGTACGGGGTCCTCAGGCGAGCAGAAAGCGGCTCTGCCCTTAGCTGACAAGCCCGTGATTTTGGCGTGCGACTTTTCGTCCCGATCTTCGTAGGGCCCAGAACGGCCACATGTGCACCAGCACCAGCACCAGTGCACCAGCCCGCTCCTCTCTTGCAGGCACCGTCGTCGTAGCGCTCGCGACGCCGGCTCGAGAGGTCCGCATATCGGACGGTCGAAGAGCTTAGGATCGTGGTGCAATGGTGAGGCGTTCGACTTCCACTTCGGCCTTTGGGGTGTCGAAGCGGGAGAGCCACGACGCGAGCGGCTTTTACCGGCGTTTCACCCCGCCCGAGCTGTCTTCAGATTCGGAGGTGGCGGCCTATCGGAGCCTTGACAAGCTGATCGTCGGTGACGCTCGCCATATGGACGAGGTGCCGGGCTCCTCGGTGGCGCTGGTAGTGACCTCGCCCCCGTACTTCGCTGGCAAGGAGTACGAGGAGGCGCTGGGAGAGGGGGGCGCGCCCGCCACCTACCTCGAGTACCTGGAGCTGCTGCGCGACGTCTTTGGGGAGTGCGTCCGAAAATTGGAGCCCGGTGGGCGCATAGCGGTCAACGTTGCGAACCTTGGCCGGCGGCCCTATCGCTCCCTTTCGGCAGACGTCATCGGGATCTTGCAAGACGACTTGCGGCTATTGCTAAGGGGAGAGATCATCTGGGTCAAGCAGCGAGGCTCTTCAGGCTCGTGCGCCTGGGGCAGCTTCCAGCGGCCCAGCAACCCTGTGCTGCGGGACCTGACCGAGCGGGTCATAGTCGCGAGCAAGGGACGCTTTGACCGGGCGCTGTCGGCTAAGGAGAGGGTTCGCCTCCGGCTTCCGCACGAGCCCACAATGACGCGCGACGACTTTATGGAGAACACTCTGGACGTGTGGGAGATCCCCTCCGAGAGCGCTACACGGGTCGGCCACCCTGCTCCTTTCCCGGTCGAACTTCCCGCACGGCTGATAGATCTCTACACCTACCGGGGCGACCTTGTGCTTGACCCGTTCGTTGGTTCTGGGAGCACCGCCGTGGCGGCTGTCCGCGCGGGCAGGCACTTCGTCGGTTTCGACCTCGAGGAGTCCTATGTCAGGTTGGCCGAGAAAAGGGTCGAGGAGGAGCGCCAGCGCTTGGAGCGGGACCAGTCGGCTGCCCTGCTCGGGGCCAGGCTCTCAGCAGTCCCATCGCCGGCCCGCCGAGGCGAGGGCCTCCAGTCTCGTGCCGTCCGCGAAGGACGAGCTGCTAAGGAAATAGCCGAGTCTGTCATCCAGGCAGCGGGCTTCACCGACATCAAAAGGGACCAGCGCCAGCCAGGAGGCGTTGAAGTCAGCTTCAGCGCGCGCGACAGCCGGGGGAAGCTGTGGTTCTTTGACGTGGCAGGTGGGTTTACCAGCCATCGTCCTGGGCTGAAACGCGCTGACGTCCTGTGGAAGGCGCTTGGCAAGGCTGCCGTCCTTCATGAGGTAAGCGGTACGCCGCTAGTGCTGCTCACGACCGATGCTCCTGCACGCGGCGCTGGGTCAGAAGCTCTCAGCCAGGTCGTAGGGCCGAAGAAGCCCATATTTGCCGTGGTCGAAATGTTGACGCCGGCGGGCCTTGAGCGTCTTAGTGACCTGTGCGAAGGCAGGCGCCCAAAGTGAGCTCCCGGGCGACCGCCTGTTGACACGCTCAGTTGGGGCCGTCTTTGGCTGACCTTCGTACCACCGTCACTGAACTGGTCACGGGCCTTGGGGCCCTAGGCTACGAGTCGCCCGCCGAGGCGATCGCCGCCAGACCCGCCGAAATGGTCAGCGTCTCACCTGAGATTTGGGATCTTCTCGAACGAGCCTACGAAGGCGGCGGGCTGGCTCGTAGCTTTGAGCAGGCCTGGTCGAACGGCGTCGCTTTCTCGCAGGCCCAAGACGGTCTCCGGGGCCGGCGGCCGGTCGTGGTCGAATGGAAAGGGCCTCACCGGGCACCTGGCGACGAGGTGGTCCCGGCGGACCTGCGCATCGACCACGTCTACCTCGTCAGCTGCAAGTACTTGTCGAAGATCATGATCAACGCGTCGCCTTCGCACCTTTTTGGGCGTTTGCTCCAAGGAGCTCACGGCATGCGTAGCGGGGACTGGTACGCGGAGGTCGCGGGCATCGAGTACCAGCACCTGTACGAATCAGTGATCTCCGAACTTCAGCTCGATGACCTGCCTAAAAACGTGAACGACCTAGACCAGCCAGGGCGCAGGCGCCTCGCTGAAGCGCTGAGCGGCGGCTGGCCCGGGCGGGCCCTGGCTGCTTACTTGCACCTGGCCGATGTCGTCGCTCACCGGAGCGCCGAAGCGTGGCAAAAAGCTTTGAGCTCGGTCAGCCGGTCAGAAGCTTTCCTGTGGAGGATCCTGCGCATTGGGAGCGCGCCTTACTTTGTGCTGGGCGCCTCACCGGCAGGGCCGCTGCGCGTCCGTGTGGCAACGCCGTGGGACTGGCGTTTGGCCTTCCGCCTCCGACGTTTCGTGTGCACGGCCCAAAGCGGCGGCCAACCACGTGTGGGCTGGACGGCAACGGTCGAGGACCGTCACTCGGCAACCCGCTACGACGTCCAAGGCCATGTTGAGGTTCGTTGGAGCCACGGGCGCTTCAGCGGCAACCCCGAAGCGAAGGTCTACCTGGACACCGAGCACAGCGACGTACCCGGGTACTTCCCGCTGCGCTGACCAAGCCGCTACTGGCGCCCGGTTTTGGGCGACAAACCGATAGGGGGCCATGGCGCTTGGCCGAGCCTTGCTACGAAGCACATCGCCCGGGTGACGGCAAAAGCATTGGGCGTGGCAAAAGCTTTGGCCCTTGCCGCCTAGCTTTTAGCGTTTACCAGCAAAAAACCTCACCAGCAGCCCCGCTGCCTCCTCGGCCAGCACACCACGCGTGACGGCGACCTCATGGTTGAGGCGCGGGTCAACGCAAAGGTTATAGAGCGAGCCGCACGCACCTGCCTTGGGGTCAGCGGCGCCAAATACGACGCGGCTGGTACGCGAAGCGACGAGGGCTCCCGCGCACATGGGGCATGGCTCGAGCGTCACGTACATTGTGGCCCCGTCCAGGCGCCACGACCCGATAGCGGCTGCAGCCTGGCGGAGAGCCAGGATCTCTGCATGAGCGGTCGGGTCGGCTGTGAGCTCTCGGGCGTTGCTGGCCCGGCCGACCACGAGGCCGTCTCGTACGACTACCGCCCCCACCGGTACCTCGCCGGCCTTACCGGCGTCCTCCGCCAGCTGAAGGGCCAGGCCCATGAAGGCCTCATCTTCAGCCAGGCCCATGAAGGCCTGATCTTCAGCCGGGGTGCTCATCGGCCAAAGGCCCGTTTACGGTTACGTACCGGGCAAGCTATAGCGTCAGCCGGCGTGCTCATCGGCCGGAGAGCACAGAGATGACTTCCTCGTGGACCAGGCCGTTCGTGGAAACGGCGCTACCCCCGTCGAGGCGCGGCCGGCCAAAGATGTCGGTGAACTTTCCCCCTGCCTCTTCGACAATGACCTGCAAGGCGGCTACGTCCCAAACAGAGGCCACAGGGTCGATGCCTACCTCGCAGGCGCCTTCGGCTACCAGCATGTGCGACCAGAAGTCACCGAAGCCCCGGCAGCGCTTGGCGAGCATTCCCACGGCGACGAGGCGGTCTGTGGGGTCCCCCAAGGAGACCTGCGATTCAGCCAGCGTGCGGATGCCTGATACCTTGAGCTGTTCCCCTTGGTCACCTGGGCGACCAGCAAAGGCCCCCTGTCCTCTCTCCGCCCACCACCTTCGCCCGAGGGCGGGAGCGGAGACGACGCCGAGGCGCATTTGGCCGTCCACTTCCAAGCCGAGCAGTGTGGCCCATACCGGGATCCCTCGCATGTAGTTGGCGGTGCCGTCTATGGGGTCGATGAACCAGCGCCGTGGGCCTTTGCCGTCGCTGCCCATCTCCTCTCCCAAGACGGCGTCGGTCGGCCTTTGCCGGGCCAGGAACTCGCGGATGGCCATCTCAGCTGCTCGGTCGGCTTCCGTGACGGGGGAGAGGTCTGCCTTCGTGCTGACAGCCAGGTCCGGCCGGCGGAACGCGGCCAAAGTCAGGCGGTCGGCGATATCGCACGCCGAAAAAGCGAGCTCAAGGTCAAGGCTCATGGCTCAACGTTACGCCAAGTGCCAACCTCTGCCTCCCGAGCCGTCGGGGTGGAGGGCTTAGCGGTCGGCGGTGGAGGAGCGCCGGGCGGCGTCCTCGGCTCGCCGGGCGACTTCCCACACAGGCAGCCCTAGCCCTCGGGCGGCACGGGCGCAGTCGTCGTACTCGGCCTTCAGGCGATGAGGGCCAGCCTTTACCCGGACCGGCTGGCCGTCCACGTCTACCCGGACCGTGCGCCTGGGCCAGGCCCAGCGTTGCAACAGTTGCTGGCGGATCCCGAGGGCACCGGTCTCGGCGGCTACCAGTGATGCCAGCCTTGGAGCCAGTACGGGGTTGCTCAGCACGCTAAGCACGTGGGCGGGCCGGCCTTTCTTGCCCACCACCGGCGTCAGCCAGGCGTCCAGGGCGCCGGCGTCGAGGAGCATGCTGAGCGTGTGCGCAAGGGTCTCGCCTGTGACGTCGTCGACATTGGTCTCAAGAAGCGCCAGTTCTTGGTGGAGCCCGCCAAGGCCGACCTCGTCCATCTCTCCCACCACTACTTGCAGGAGGTTGGGCCTGTCGGCGAGCTGCCGTCCGCCTGCGCCGTAGCCGCTTGCGGTCACCCTCATTGGGGGCAGGGGGCCAAAGGACTGGCAGGTAGCGGCCAAGAGGGCAGCGCCAGCTGGTGCGGTCAGTTCCGAAGGTTCGTTGGAACCGCTGACAGGAGCACCCTTTAGCAGTTCGACGACCACTGGGGCTGGGTTGGGGAGGACGCCGTTGTCACCGGTCAGGGTGCCGGTACCGAGCATGACCGGGCTCGACATGACGGCGCCAATGTCCAGGGAACCCAGTGCCAGGCACGTGCCGAGCACGCCGACTACGGCGCCGAGCCCGCCCACTTCCTGCATCTGCACCTGTTCGGGCGCCAGGTCACGAAGGCGCCCTTGGGCCCGGGCTAGAGCAGCGAAGGTCTCTTGTGCCCTTTCGAGGGCGCCCCGGGGCAGCGCTTTGGCCTGGGCCAATGTCGCCTTAAGAGCTCCCCACGTCATCTCCCGGTCGTCTTGGCCGGCTGTGACCTGGACTTCGACGCAGGTGGCCATGAGGGCTCCACGGCGGGCTTTGGCCACCTCGATGTGCCAGCCGTCGAGGCCGAGCTGTTGGAGGCCAGCCGTGACCTCGCCCAGGTCGGCGCCCGCGTCGAGCAGGCTACCTAGCGCCATTTCGCCGGTGATGCCGGAGAAGCAGTGCCACCAGGCGACCCGGGTCACCGGCTGGGCGCCTTGCGAAGGACACGTGCTACCACCCAGGCCGCCCCAAAACCGTTGTCTATGCCGACCACGCACAGCCCGGGGACGCAGCTTGCCATCATGGCCAAAAGAGCGGTCGCTCCTTGGAAAGACGAACCGTAACCGGTGCTAGTCGGCACGGCGACCACCGGCGCCGCGGTTAGGCCCGCTACGAGGCTGGCAAGCGTGCCCTCCATGCCAGCCACGACGACCACCGCAGCCGAGGAGTGCAGCAGCTCTTCGTGCTCCAACAACCTGTGTACACCTGCGACCCCGCAATCAGCGACGAGGGTGGGCGTAAAACCAAAGGCGCCGAGGGTGGCGGTGCACTCCTCCGCCACGTTCAGGTCTGACGTGCCAGCTGCGAAAACCGACACTTGTTCAGAGCGCGGAGGGTCAGCTCGCCAGACGACCGTCGAGCCGGTCACCTGGCCTCCAGGGTGGGACTCCAGTGCGGCCGCGACCTGTTCCTCGCTGGCTCGGGAGAGCACGACTGGGCCACCCTCTGGCTCGGCCAGGAGCTCTCCGACGATCTGTGCGCACTGGCTCGGGGACTTGCCAGGACCGTAAACGGCTTCCGGCAGCCCTTGCCGCAAGGTGCGATGGTGGTCCACCTTGGCGAAACCGAGGTCTCCGTAAGGGAAACGCCGCAAGCGGCGCACGGCGTCGTCAGGGCTGATCGACCCGGCTTTAACTTGGCCGAGCAGGTTGTAAAGGGAAGCCTCGTCCATTATGCCCATGCTGCCACGTGGCGAGCCCATCAGGCCGAAGCGGGCCCATCAGGCCGCAGCGGGCTCGCGGCCTGCGGGGCTAGGCGACGGCCCGTCCACCCCGCTCGAGCATGACGATGGCCGCCGTGGCCCAAAGCGCTAGGGCAGGGCCCGGGCTTTGGCCCCTATGCTCTGGGACATGCGAGTGACCGCCTCCACGATCATCGCCTACCTGGGGCCGGAAGGCACGTTCACGGAAGAGGCACTGCTGAGCGAGCCCGACTTGGCAGCAGCCAAGCGGCTCCCTTTGGCGAACTTTCCCGACGTCTTGGACGCGGTGGAGTCGAGGCAAGCCGACCTTGGCTTGGTGGCCCTCGAGAACTCCATAGAGGGCACGGTGAACGTTACGCTCGACAAGCTGATCTTTTCCCACGAGCTATGGGTAGTCCGTGAGCTGCAGCTGTCGGTCGCCCAGTGCCTAGTTGGCTTGCCGGGCACTGTCCTTCAGGCGGTCAACAAGGTGGTCTCTATGCCCGTCGCAACGGCCCAGTGCCGAGAGTGGCTTGCCGCCAACCTCCCCGGCGTAGAAGAGGAGACCAGCCCCTCGACGAGCGACGCGGTGCGCAAGGTAGCCGAAGGCCAAGACCCCCGGGCCTGTGCCATCGGGACGCGCCGTGCTGCCCAGCTTTACGGCCTGGAGGTGCTGGCATCGGACATCGAAGACCACGACGACAACACGACTCGTTTTGCCTTGGTGGCCCGCCCAGAGTGGGGGATCCCTGCTCCGACGGGACATGACAAGACGAGCATCGTGTGCTTCCAGTCGTCCAACCACCCTGGAAGCCTGCACACGATCCTGGGCCAGTTCGCGGCTAGGGACATCAACTTGACCAAGCTCGAGTCGCGGCCGACCAAAAAGGCGCTTGGAGAGTACTGCTTCGTTATCGACATCGACGGGCACTTGGCTGACGAGGTAGTCGCTGATTGCCTGCGGGACTTGCACGCTTCTTTGCCGTCGGTCAAGTTCCTCGGGTCCTACCCTGCCAGCGGGGCACAGGGCAGTGAACGTCGCCGGGAAGCAACTAAAGCGTGGTTGGCGGCGGACTTGTGGATCCAAAACTTGCGAGACCACATAGGGCGGTAGCGTTTGCTGCACGCGCTATGCGCGCTGCGCCTAGTGTGGGCTAGGGGTGCGCTAGGTGTGCGGCCGAGGAGGGATGGCAGAGCGGCCGAATGCGAGGCTCTTGAAAAGCCTTGGGAGTGCAAGCTCCCCGTGGGTTCAAATCCCACTCCCTCCGCTGGGGGTTAGCGACAAAACTAACCAGCTCATGGCGACAAAACTCGTGCGGCGTGAGGCACGTGCGCCATTGTCGCGCCGAGGTGCGACCGTCAGAGGCCTGGTAGTGGCCGGAGGGGGTTACCCGCCCGAACGAGGGCCGCGACGGCCTAAGGGGATGCCGGTGCAGCACCCTGGCCCTGGGAGCGCTCAGGGCGGCGGGCGGTAGTCTCGGACGCTCACCCGCCGGCGCCGCGCTCGCTCAGCCACCTCGTCGGCCCTGCCCTCGGCGACCGTCCTCCGGAAAGCGGCGACCTTCCTGAAGTTCGAGGCCATGAGGAGCAGCGTGACGAAAATGCTCTGAGCGGCGATGCCCCGTACGCGTCGGCGGCCTGGCTCTGCTAGCGCCTCGTGGGCGGGATCTTTCACGTACCCGTTCAGGCCCTCGATGCTGTTGCGGTAGGTAGCGTAAGTGCGCGCCCACTTCTCTGTGGCAAAGGCGAGGTCCTGGCGGTGGCGGGCACCGACGTCAGGGGAGACCGTTATGGCGCTCTGGGTGCAGATCTTGGGCGGCAGCTCCGGCGGGGAGAGCACTGGCACCTTGCCAAGCGCCCGAGGCAGGGCCTCTGGCCGCAGCGGGCAACAAAGGTGGGGGTTGGGGGCCTGGGCCGGGCATGAGAAGCGCTCGTAGCCGTCTTGGTCGGGGCCTTGCTTACGTACTAGGCGCCACTGCTCACGCGCAGCGAGCCGGGCTTTGTAGGTCACCTCGTCGATGCTGCCAGCGCGTTTGTCAGCGCTGGCGCTGACAAGCTGCTCGGGCATAGCCGGGCAGTAGAAAGCGCCCTCCACCATGACAGCGCCCTGGCTGTTGGCCTGCCGGCCGAGCTCTCCTGCCTTATAGTCCATGACGAGGCGGTACCCAAGGGCGCGCACGGATAGGTGGAACTCCTCCGCCAGGCACTGGGTGTAGCCGCGGTCGGCCCCAAGGTAGCCAGCCGGCCAACCTCGCTGGCGCAGGTCCGACAGCAATTTTACCCCTTTGCGGGCCGGGCCGTGCCCGGGCTTGCCGAGCGCTACGCCGAGCGCGAGGTTGGGCCAGGCCGGCACTGCGCCAGGGGGCCGGCCCATGGTCACGATGTCGGCGTCGAGCGCCCAGCAGATCTTGCGCAGGGCCTTGCCATCTGGCCCCGGCCGGTCGCGGTGGTCGCCCTCCCTCACGTACCAGCCCCCGTCAGGGTCGGCGGCACAGGTGCCGGCAGACTTCGACGGCCCGCGCGACCACAGCCGCACTGGGGTGGCGTCCAAGCCGACTGAGCCGTCGTAGCCGGAAAGCTCTTGGTCAGAGCACACCTTCACCGACGCCTCGAGCAAGTCGCCTATGAAGCGCTCGAGGCGCTCTTGGCGGCAGGCGACCTCCTCGGGGCTCAGCTTCTTGCGCCTGGCCTCGGCCTCCTGGACCGGGAGCACCCTGTCCTTGGCCTCGACGGAGGGGTCGATCACCGAGAGCACCAGATGGAAGAGGTAACGGACCTGGCGGTAGCGTGCCAAGAACGGCTTCCTCCCGAGCGCTTCGCCAACGGCACCGAGCTTTGCCCGCCAAGTGGCGGGCAAGCCCAAGAACAACAGCTTTGTGGCGGCTTTCAGGTGAAGGGCACGGTCGTCTATGGCGAGCAGGAGCAGTGCCACCAGCACGGCTCGGACCGACAGGCACCTCTTGCGGCCGGTGCGTTTGTTTATGAGCGCTTCGAGCTTGTCCGCCACGCCCGAGCTGTCGATGACGCTTACGCAAAAACTAACCGCTCCCTCGGTCGTAG
>JBMFUG010000021.1:0-31717 GCA_049966695.1 Acidimicrobiales bacterium
GCGCGCGCCGGCCTGTATTGGCTCCTGGGCGACACTGGCCCCGACGTTGAGCGCAGCGGTCGCCTCCTCGGGGCTCATGGCTGGCCCTTCGGCTAGGTTGGCCGTGCCCTTCCGCACATTGCGCCAGACCAGGCCTTGCGCGTCGGCGGGCACCGGTTCGGCTACGCCGACGTCGACGACAACGACAGACGCGTGCGCGTGACGAGCGAGCACGTTGATCGCCGCTCCCCCAGCGCAGAAGTTGGCCACCATCTGGGCGGTCACCTCCGAGGGCCACGCGGTGACGCCAGCCTGGACGACACCATGGTCACCGGCGAAGATGGCCACAGTCACCGGCTCGGGGACGGGCGGGGGGCAAGTACCAGCGATCGCGCTGAGCTGCGCTCCGAGCGTTTCGAGCAACCCGAGGGACCCCGGCGGTTTGGTGAGACGGTCCTGGAGCTTTCGCGAGGCGAGGGCAGCGTTGGCGTCAGTCGGGGCGACGCGGCACGTAAGTTCTGTGAAGTCGTCGTTCATGTCAGTTCCTCCGTAGCGTCTCGAGCGCGTCGGCGAGGCGAACCAGCCCGGCCTCGTCCGGTACGGCGACCCGGGCGACCCCCTCGAGGCCGAAGCTCGCGCAGTCCCTTACGATGATCCCCTTCGGCGCGAGGGCCTGCCGCAGGCCGGGGTACTCAACGAGCAGCCAGTTCGCGTCCGAAGGGCGCACGGCGACCCCGTGGCCCTCGAGCAGGGCACGAAGTTGCCCGCGCAAGGTGGTAATGCGCCGGAAGCTGTCGGCTAGGTCGAGAGCCATCAAAAGATCTGGCAAGGCGCTGGCGGCGATCCCGTTGAGCGACCACTCGGGCTGGCGGCTCCGGCACCTTTTTATGAACTGCGGTTCGGCGAGGATATAACCAACGCGCAGCCCCGGGCAGGCGAGCACCTTGGTGAGAGAGCCGACAACAATGGCGTCGTCGCCTCGGGTCCATTTGCCGGTGGCGAGCGGGTAAAACGCCTCGTCCCATACAGCCGCTTTTTCCTCAGGCGGGGCAAGAAGACCTGAGGGGTTATGCGGGTTGGAACGCCAGCGAGGGCCATTGCCCCGAGGGTGCAGCGAGAACTCAGGCTCTTCGACCGACCCGCCGATGAGACCGGCGACCAGGGCTATGGCTTCTGCCCCGCCGTTCGTGAGGAGCAGCCGTCCCGGGTCGACGTCCATCGCGGCCGACAGGGCGTGGTGGGCTTTCGTCGGGTCGGGGTAACGGCCAATGGAGCCAAGGTGCGCTGCGACGATCGGGCGTGGGTCGGGAGCCACAGGGTTGAGCGACTGAGACAGGTCCAGTACGGAGGCCAGGTCGAGCCCGAGCGCCCTTGCGACGCGCTCTGCGTCGCCTCCGTGAGCGCCTGGGGGCGGCAAGGTCATCGTCGGCCCCGGCACTGGGCGAGACCGGCGAGCGCGAGCGTGAAAGCTAGAGGCGTCGGCTCACAGTGCGCGCTTGACATGAATTCCTTTCGGGCGGGTGCGGCGGGGGACGACTATAAGCTCGCCGTCTTCGGTCCGAAGGACCCGCACTTGGGTGCCGAAGTGGAACTCAAGCCAGTTCTCCTCGAGGACTTCGTCGGCGCTGCCCGAGGCGACGATGCTACCCCCGGCAAGCAACGCGAGCAGGTCAGCGAACTGGGCGGCCAGCGTCAGGTCGTGCATGGCACTGATGACGGTGAGGCCCCGTTCGGCACGAAGCTCGTCGACGAGCTCAAGAGCCTCTACGCGTCTGCCGAGGTCGAGCGCGCTTGTAGGCTCGTCGAGCAACAGCACTGGGGCTTCTTGGGCGAGGGCGCGCGCGAGGACGAGGCGCTGTAGCTCCCCTCCCGACATTGTTGAGAGGTGGCGCCCCGCCATCGCTCCAAGCGAAAGCCGTTCCAAAAGCTCGAGCGAAAGTTCGCGGTCGTGGCGTCCCTCGGCGGCGAAGTAGCCGAGGTGAGGTAGGCGACCGAGCGCGACGTAGTCGACCGCGCGCATTTCTGGGGGGAACTCTGGGGCCTGTGGCACGTAGGCGACAAGTCGTGTGAACTCGCGCCGCGACATGGCCGAAGTTGCACGCCCGTTGACGCGGACCTCTCCCTCGAAGTCGACTAGGCGTGCGAGCGCCTTCAGCAACGAGGTCTTGCCCGCTCCGTTCGCTCCAATGAGGCCGAGCCAACGGCCGCGTCCCACGGAGTAATTGACGCCGTGCAGCGCGGTCAGCTCTCCGTAGCGGACAACGAGGTCGTTGCACTCAACGATCGTCGTCGCTTGCCCGAGCTCGCGCTCAGTCATGTCATAAGACTCCTTGGTGAGCACGGCGTGAGCGCAGCACGAAGAGAAAGAACGGCCCGCCTACGAAGGCTGTGATCACCCCGAGGGGCACCTCGGCGGGAGACTCAACTGTACGCGCGACGAAGTCCGCCAGGATGAGGAACATGGCACCGCCGACGATGGAAACAGGCAGGACTACACGGTAACTAGCATGCGTGGTCAGACGGACAAGATGGGGCACTATGATCCCGACGAAGCCGATGAGCCCGCTCACCGACACGGCGGCCGCAACGCCGAGCGTGGTGGCGGCGACGACGACGAGGCGTACGCGACCGGGGTTGACGCCCAGGCTCGCCGCCTCGTCTTCGCCAAGGCGTAGCACGTCGAGCAGGCGCCGGTGCAAGAGCAGTACGACTGCGCTCACTATGACGTACGGCAGGATCAGCCAGACGTCAGACCACGTTGCCACTGAGAGGCTCCCGAGGACCCAGAAGTAGACGGCCTGGATGTCTTGGGCATGTTGCTGTTGGACAAAGGTCTGGGCCGCCGTGAAGAGGGCCGCGACGGCGACGCCCGCGAGGACGATGGACGTGCCTGAGGAGCGCCCGCCGAACTTGGCACCCACCACGTAGGTGAGCGTCACGGCTGCTACACCGCCTGCGAACGCCGCGGCCGGGAGCCATGCTGTAGAGCCTCCACTAGTAACGATGACGACCGTGGCACCGAGCCCGGCGCCCGCGGCGACGCCCAGAAGGTACGGGTCTGCGAGCGGGTTGCGGAACAGCCCTTGGTAGGAGGCACCACCCGCCGCGAGCATCGCCCCGACCATTGCGCCGAGCACCACGCGCGGCAAGCGGATCTCCCACACGATCGCCTGGTTGAGTACTGACGCCGAGGAGCGGAAATGGACGAGCGGGACGTGGGAAAGCAGCACGCTTGCGACGGTCGAAAGTGGCAGGTCCGCTGGGCCGGTCGCCATCGACACGAGGGCCGCGCCGATGAGGCCGAGGCCCGTCACAAAAAGAGGGGCCCGTGGCGAGACCGGCGACGTCGCCAGCCGAGCGCTCTTGCGGGAGCGGGTGCTCACGCGGCTGCTGGCACTTTCGTGTTGTTTATGGCGTTAGCGACGTCCTGGAGCAGTACGGTGATCCTTGGCCCCCAGCGCGAGGCGATGTCGTCGTTGAGAGGTACGACCCGGTGGTCCTTGACGGCGCTCAGCGTTGACCACCCAGGGCGGGCGGCGACCGAGGCCGGGGTGGCCTTGCAGCAGAGAGTGTCGGCAAGGAAGATGTAGGTGGGGTTGGACTTCAAGATGAACTCGGCGCTTAGCTGCGGGTACCCGCCGCTGGCCGCTATCCCCTTGGCGCTGTCGGCTATCGACCGGAGCCCGAGCAGCCCGAGCAAACGGCCGATGAACGTGGCTGACGTGATCGAGTAGTAGGTCGGGTCGAGCTCGTAGTAGTACGTCGTGCCTCGGGGCACGCGTCGTGTGGTCGCGACGATGTGGGCGATCTTCGCCTTGATGTAGGAGACCTCCCTCGTCGCCTGGGCAGAATGCCCCGTTGCTATCCCGAGGTCGGTGTACTGGGCGTAAGCCTGTGCGAGGGTGGCCGGGGCCGGGTCGTAGACAACTGGGATCTTGAGCGCAGCCATCTGCGTGTTGAAGCCGGCGGAGTCGGTTGCCACCACGACAAGGTCTGGGTGGTACTTCGCGATAGCCTCGACGTTCGGGTCGAAACCGTTGAGGGTCGTCCTGGGTGCGTTTGGCGGGTAGTCCGAGTAGCTGTCGACGGCCCTTACCTGGGGCCCTGCGCCGATCGCGTAGAGCATTTCGGTCGCGGTAGGCGAGAGCGACACGACGGCGTCAACTCTGGTTTTGAAAGTGAAAGTACCGTCGGCGAGCTTGAGAGTGACTGGGAAGCCCGATGGCTTCAAAGTAGAGCCGCTCGCGATGGGTACCGCGGGCGAGCTAAAGCTGATGAGCGCGGCAACGATGACCGCCAATATGCCCTTGCCGGATGGGCGCAAAGTGACCTCCGTTAGCTGGGCGGTGAGCGAACCATCCACCCGCCCCCTCGGAGCGGGACGAACCGTTCCTCGACCGGGAACCGATTACGTCGACGCAGCGGAGGCGACCGGGCTCGTCCCCTAGACCTAGAGGGGCATTACCGTTGCGGGACAGCTCCGGGATTTCACCGGACTTCGCTGCAACTGCGCCACTTCAGCGTGAGGCTGGAGCAAAAGGAGGGTACCTCTCGTGCCTACGTCCCGCAAGTTGACTGGCCCTCAGGCCGTCCCGCCCTCAGGCCGTCACGGCCTCCGGCGCGTCGCCGCTAATGTCGCTAGGTGCCGTGCTCGGCGGCGGGGCTTTCACGTTTCCTCAACTTCGTCGGCGTGGGTGCCGAAGTAGAAGCGGTACATCTCGGAGGTTGCCGTGTCACTTGAAGGTTCGCTTGAAACCATCTCCTTGCCCGATGTCCTGGCCCTCCTCTCTGTCACCGCGAAGACGGGGGAGCTGCAGGTCGAGTCGAGGGGTACCGCAGGCAGCATCTGGTTTAATGCCGGTCAATTGGTGGGCTTCGACGTCGGGGGCCAGAAAACGCCTGTTGACGCGCTGTTCCGCCTCCTCAGGTACCGGGAGGGCCATTTCAGCTTCCGTACTGGCACCGCCCCGGCCAACGAGGTGGCACCCCAGGACGTCGCCCCGATGCTCGAGGAAGCGGAGAACTGGCTTGCGGAATGGCCCGCGATAGAGGCGGTGGTCCCGTCTCTTGACGCAGTGGTCAGCCTGCAGGGCTCGGTTGAAGAACCTGTGACGTTGCTCCCCGAAGAGTGGCGGCTCGTTGCGGCCATCGGCTCGGGCCGTGCGGTCCGAGATGTGCTGGCTGCTCTGGGGCTAGGAGAGTTCGCAGGTCGCAAGGCTCTGAAAAAGCTGGTCGAGCTCCACTTGGCTGAAGTGGCCACCCCGGGGGCCGAGCATGCCAGCGAGAGCGCCCCTGCAACGGTCGTGCCAGCATTTGTGCCAGAGAGCGCTTGGCAACAAGGCGACGAGGTCGCGGACCTGTCAGAGGTCTGGGACGACGACCTGGGCGGGGTTAGAAGCGAGCCAGAGGAACCCGGCCAACCGGAGGAACCGGAGGTGGTGCCAGAACCGGAGCCCGTCAACCGGGGCCTGCTGCTCAAGTTCCTCGGCTCTGCCCGCAACTAGGCGCGCGCCTCGCTTTGCCCGGGCGGCTGTGCCGCGACGCAGTAAGGGCCCGGTCGTGCCGGAGGGGGCCATGCGGACAGCCGCCATGCCAGCAGACTGGGTTTTGGTGCTTTTAGTGGCAGTACGAGCACGCGCTGGCGGGGTAGTAGCGAGCTCATGACGCAGTCGAGGAACGGTACGAGGTTGGTGGCCCAGGATCCTCAATTGGGCTGGCAAAGATGCCGACCATGAACGAGATGCGGTCCTCGCAGTGTCCCAGTGCACGCCATAGGGGCCAGGAGAGCTGATGCCGGACACATGGGTGCGCGAACGGGACGATGCTCTGTCCGAGGACGAGCAGCTCGGCGTAGTCCTGGTTAAAAGCGGCCAGATCACCGTCGAGCAGCTCGGCGAGGCCCTGGGCCGTGCCAAGGAGCGCGGTGTCAACCTCGCACGGGTGCTGATCGAAGACAAGCTGCTGACCGAGGAGCAGTTCGTAGGCACCCTGGCCGAACAGCTCGGCTTGGAGTTCGTTGACCTGGCGACCTACCCGATCGACCCTGCGGCGGCTCGGTTGGTTAGCGACACGCTGGCTCGGCGCTACTTAGCCCTGCCGATCGGCTGGTGGGAAGGCCGTTTGGTCGTGGCGATGGCAGACCCGTCCAACGTCTTTGCCATAGACGACATCCGCACCGTCACCGGCGCTGATGTCCGTCAGGTGGTGGCTACCAAAGAGGCGGTCATAGCCGCCATAAACAAGTACCACCGCAAGGACTCCGAGGCCGAGCACATAAGCGCCGAGGCGTCAGCCAGCAGTGCGCCTATGGAAGAGGACCGGCTGGCGAGCATCAAGGAGGTACGCGAGGACGCCCCCATAGTCCGACTGGTGAACCTCCTCATCAACCAGGCGATCACCGACCGGGCGTCAGACATCCACATTGAGCCCACCGCCAAAGATGTCCGCATCCGCTACCGGATCGACGGTGTCCTCCACGAGATGATGCGCTCGCCCCGGAACATACAAAACGGCATCATAAGCCGGCTAAAGGTCATGGCGGACATCAACATTGCCGAGCGGCGTATCCCCCAAGACGGCCGCATCACGACTTCTATCGACGGCCGGGCGGTGGACCTCCGGGTTGCGACCTTGCCGACTGTCCACGGCGAAAAAGTCGTCATGCGGATCCTGGACAAGACGACGGCTCGGCTCAACCTGGCCGACCTCGGCTTCCTGCCAGTCAACATGCGGCGCTACCAGGAGTCCTACACGAAGCCCTACGGCACCATCCTCGTCACCGGGCCCACAGGCTCGGGCAAGACGACCACCCTTTACGCCACCATCAACATATTGAACGAGCCCACAAAGAACGTGATAACCGTCGAAGACCCCGTCGAGTACCAGCTAGACGGCATCAACCAGATCCAGGTCAACAACAAGGCAGGCCTCACGTTCGCGGCTGCTCTCCGCAGCATCTTGCGCGCCGACCCTGACATAGTGCTCGTGGGGGAAATAAGAGACCGAGAGACAGCCACGATCGCCGTCGAAGCAGCCCTCACCGGGCACCTCGTGCTGTCGACCGTCCACACCAACGATTCGACCAGCACACCGAACCGGCTGATAGAGATGGGGGTGGAGCCGTTCCTAGTTGGCAGCGCCCTCGACTGCATAGTGGCCCAACGCCTGGCCCGCAAGCTGTGCGACAGGTGCAAGGTCGCTTACCCGGTGGACAGGAGGAAGCTGGAGGGCTTGGGCTGGGACCTGGCGGGGCTCGAGCTGCCAAAGGAGCTCTACCGTGCAGAGGGCTGCCAGGTGTGCAACAAGACCGGTTACTCAGGTCGTTTCGCCGTCCATGAAGTCTTGAACGTCGACGAGGAGATCGAGCGGATGATCGTCGAGCACGCCAATGCCGAGGACATCAGAAAGGCCGCCATAGCGGACGGGATGGTCACGCTCCGACAGGCAGGTCTGATGGCGGCCGCAAGCGGGGTCACCTCCTTGGAAGAGGTCATGCGGGTAATAGCCTGACCCAGTACGGCCGTGGGCACCCGGGGTGCAGAGCCGGGCGTTTGGCCGAAGGCCGTTGCCTTCAGCGGAGATCGCGGTGCAAGCGGGTACGCCTAGTGGCCAAGGTCGAGCAGCTCGCACACATCGGCGGCCCAGCCAGCCGCTTGTACGTAGCACTCCCCAATAGCCCCGGGAGCTAGCCCGCAGCGCATGTGAGGGCCCCAGTTGCCCACCTCCCAGTCGACAACGTCGGAAAGGATGTCGCCCAGCAGGCCGGTGCGCTTCAAGACGGCCTGCTCCACGTCGCTCGAGAGCGACATCCCGGCGATGACATCGGCTAGGGGAGTGCGTAGCAGCAAGTCGAGAGCGGAAAGCAGGCCGACCGTGAAGGCTGCGTCAGCCCGGTCGGGCTCTTGCATGGCTAATGCCATGAGCTCAGCCATGCGGGCGCGGGTCATGGCCATCAGCAGCTGCTCGTCTGAGCCCTCGTGCGTGCCAGCCAAGAGCATCAGGGTGACCCAGGCGCGGATCTTGCGCTCACCTAGCAGCACCACGGCCTCACGCACCGAGCTGATGCGCCGGAAAAGCCCTCGGGCCGCGCCGGTTCCTGCGGCTCGCAGGAACCTGTAGCTCAGGGCAGCGTCGGTCTGGACGATCTCCTCCATGTCACTGGCAGACGCCATGGGCTCACAAAGCCTTTGGAGCAGGCGTAGGCAAGTCGCATGGCTGGGGGAAAGGGAGTGCCCTTCAAGCACCTCGGGGCGTGACAAGAGGTAACCTTGGAAAAGGTCAAAGCCGAGGCGCTGGCATTGCGCGAGCTGCTCGCGAGTTTCGACTTTTTCCGCGACGAGCCGGACGCCGTAAGCCGAGCACTGCATTACAGCGTCGGCCAGGTGCTCCGGGGCGATCTCGAGCACGTCAAGTTTCACGATGTCCACTAGCTCCAGCAGCGGGTCTGGCTGTTTGCCTGAGAGGAAGTCGTCGAGCGCCAGCGTGTAGCCGTTAGCCACGAGCCGGCGGCAGCCAGCCAGGACCTCAGGGTCGCGGGGTACGTCTTCTAATACCTCGACCACGGTCTGACGGGGGGAAAGGGGTATGTCCTGCCTGCCTACGATGAACGAGCGGGTTGCGTTTACGAAAGCCCGCTTCGAGCCCACCAAGCTCGCCAGGCCCATGTCCAGCCCGGCATGTACCAGCACGTCAGCGGTCATGGCGTCGCCGTTCGGCCCCGGCCCTGTGGCACGCGCGTTCCGGAAGAGGAGCTCGTAGCCGTAGACGGAAAGCTTGGTGTCAAAGATCGGCTGGCGCCCGACCATGAACTGGTGCGTGCCTTGCCCAAGGGGAGGTCCGCCCCCGTTGCCCGCTCGCCACGGAGATCCCATCAAGGTTATGTATCGGGCCTTTAGGGCCCAGCCTGACCCCGGAAGGCCTTTTGGCAGGGCCGGTCTCCGGGTCGGCCCAAAACACGAAAAGCCTTGCCAAGCTGAAGCGCTCAAGGAGGGCCGGGACCAGGCCGAAGCAAGAAGAGATGCAAAGTACCTCGCGTCTTGTGGGAGAGTTCCTGGTTAACAGGAAGGTGCTTTCCAAGGACACCCTCGAAGAGTCGCTCCGCCGGGAGCAGGACACCGGCGTGCCCCTGGCGAAGATCCTGGCCGGTGAGGGCCTGGTGGCTGAGAGGGACCTCGTCGCTGCCATAGCCGACCAGATGGGCCTCAACTTCTGGGACCCAACGCTGGTGCCGGTTTCCCCGATGGTGGAGGCCATGTTGCCTCCTGAGCTGGCACGCAAGTACGTGGCCATCGCGGTCGCGTTCTCCGGCAACGAGCTTGTCGTGGCCATGGAGAACCCTTCTGACGAGGCCGCCGTCAAGGAGCTTGCCCGGGTGACAGGGTGGTCGGTCATCCCGTGGCTGGGCGCGCGCACGGACATCGTGGGGACGATCAACCAGATGTACGGACCGGTTGCCCAGCCCGACGAGCACATGGCGGAGACGCCTAAGGAGCTTTCCCTCAACCAGATGCTGTCTCAAGGCGTGGCAGAGCGCGCTTCAGACCTGCACCTGACGGCCGGGCGGCCGCCCATGATCAGGGTGGACGGGGACCTGCGGCCCCTCGAAGGCTACGAAGAGCTCAACCCCTCGCAGATCCGGGACATCGTTTATGCCATCTTGTCCAGCAAGCTGCGGGAGCGTTTCGAGGAGGAGCAGGAGCTCGACACCTCCCACGTGGTCCCAGGCGTCGGGCGTTTCCGTGTCAACGTGTTCTTCCAGCGGGACTCGGTGGGAGCGGTCCTGCGCTCGATCCCCTTTGAGATCCGAAGCCTTGAAGAGCTTGGGATGCCACCTTCGGTCGGCCAGTTCGCGGAGCTGCCTCGCGGCCTTGTCCTTGTCACGGGGCCGACAGGCTCTGGGAAGTCGACCACCCTGGCGGCGCTCATCGACATGATCAACGAGACCAAGCCGCTCCACATAATGTCGGTCGAGGACCCGATCGAGTACCTCCACCACCACAAGGTCGCGGTGGTCAACCAGCGGGAGGTAGGCGAGGACACCAAAGGGTTCGCCAACGCCTTAAAGCACGTCTTGCGCCAGGACCCCGACGTGATCCTCGTTGGCGAAATGCGCGACCTCGAGACGATCTCGACGGCGTTGACGGCGGCTGAAACTGGCCACCTTGTGTTCGCCACCCTGCACACCCAGGACGCGCCGCAGTCGATCGACCGCATCATCGACGTCTTCCCTTCCCACCAGCAACAACAGGTACGTACCCAGCTGGCTACGACGATCCAGGGGATCGTGACCCAGCAGCTGCTGCCGAGGGCTGGGGGCACTGGCAGGGTGGTGGCTTGTGAGATCCTGGTGGCGACCCCGGCGGTGCGCAACCTGATCCGGGAGGGCAAAAGCCACCAGATTTACTCGGTCATGCAGGCCGGGGCCAAGTACGGGATGATCACGATGGACCAGTACCTGGCCCACCTCGTGAAGCAGCACCTGGTGGACCGCGCTGTGGCCGAGGAACGCTGCCAGAACCCCGATGACCTGCAGAGGCTGATCGAAGCCGCATAGGCGCCATGCACAGAGCTTTGGAAAGGACACCCTGATGGCACAGACAACGTTCGCCTACAAGGTCCGCGACGGGGAGGGCAAGCTCCTGGAAGGCACGCTCGACGCTAACGACAAGCGCCTTGTAGCCAGCCGGCTACGCCAGATGGGCTACACGCCCATCAACATAGAAGAGAAAAACGCCGGCACGATGAACAAGGAGATCCGCATCCCTGGCCTTGGCAACAGGGTGCCCCTCAAGGTCCTTGCCGTCTTCAGCCGGCAGTTCGCCACTCTCATCAGCTCGGGCCTCACTCTTTTTAGGGCTCTCACGATCTTGGAGGAGCAGACCGAGCACTCGGAGCTGGCAAAGGTCATAGCCGATGTGCGCGCCCAGGTGGAGCGAGGGGTGTCTTTGTCAGAGGGCCTTAGCAAGCACCCCAAGGTGTTCAGCCACCTCTATGTGGCCATGGTGAAAGCCGGGGAGGCAAGCGGCTCGCTCGACAAGGCCCTCATCTCGCTGGCCGAGACCATGGAAAAGCAGGTAGCGCTTCGTGGCAAGATCAAGTCGGCTATGGCCTACCCGGTCATGGCGCTGTGCATCGTCTTGGTAATAATGGCCGCCATCTTGATATTCGTAGTCCCGACCTTCAAGAGCATATTCAAAGAGCTAGGCGGCAAGCTGCCGGCGCCGACGCTGTTGTTAGTGGACATCTCCAATATCACCGTCAAGTACTTCCCGGTCGTGCTGGTCCTGCTCATCCTGGCCGTGCTCGGCTTTCGTTATTGGATCTCGCGGCCCAACGGCCGGGCGATCTGGGACACGACCAAGCTGAAGGCCCCGATCTTTGGGCCGCTGATGCGCAAGACAGCCGTGTCCCGCTTCACCTCCACTTTGTCCGCGCTATTGACAGCCGGGGTGCCGGTGCTGGAGTCGTTGGAGATAACCCGTGAGACTGTGGGCAACGTCGTGGTAGCCAAGGCGGTCGACTCCGTGATAGCAGGGGTCAAGAAGGGCGAGCCAATAGCCAAGGGGCTCGACGGTTACAGCGTTTTCCCGGTCATGGTGCCCCACATGATAAGCGTCGGCGAGGAGACCGGGGCCCTGGACAACATGCTCTCCAGGGCTTCTACCTTCCTGGACGGGGAGATCGAGCGCACGGTGGAAAGCCTGACGTCGCTTTTGGAGCCGCTCATGATCGTCGTCCTCGGTGGGGCGGTCGGCTCGATGGTCATCGCGCTGTACCTCCCGATGTTCAAGGTCGACACGCTGATCAACGGCAACGGCAGCGGCGGTTCGTAGTGCTGCGAGACTGGGGCGGGAAAGATGCTGGGCAGGCGGGCTTGGAGCGCGGCGGTAAACGCTAAGGCCGCAGGGACTTAGACAGCCGCAAACAAGGCTCAAGCCGCGGGCTCGGACCTTGGCGCGAGGCTCCCGGCACGGGGACGGAAGAACGAGAAAAGGACCTAAAGGCCTTTAGGTCGAGCGTCGAAGCCAAAGTGTGAGCCAGTAGAGGAACCCGCTTGCTCCGTCCATAGCGGGGGAGCGGGCGCAGTGGAGAGGTGGGAGCACCTAAGTGCCGCTGCGTGCCAGTGGACAGGAGGGCCGGCGAGCAGCCGGGCGACCTGCCCAGGGCAAAGGGCTCTCAACGATGATGCTTTTTCGTTTACCGAAAGGAACAAAGTGCTAAAAAAGCTCAACAAGCGCCGTGAGGACGACAACGGCTTTACCCTTATCGAGCTCATGGTTGTCGTCTTGATCATGGGCATCTTGATGGCGATCGCCATCCCGACGTTCCTCAGCACCAGGGGCGCAGCCTACGACGCTTCGGCCAAGTCGAACGCCACCAACGCGTTCACAGGTGAAAAGGCGTACTATTCCGACAACCTTACGTTCTTGGACACGACGACCACTCCTAAGGCCGCCACTCTGGACAGCTCACTGCCCTGGGCAACCTCGGCGACGGTAACTCCTGGGCAGGTCACGGCCGTCGCCTTCAGTGTGGGCAGCGGCTTCACGTGGGCAGCATCGGCGGCTAATATTCCCGACAACGGCGTTTTAATCATGGCAGAGGCCAAGTCGACCCATGACTGTTTTTACATTGCCGACGCGGAGGATGTGGGGGGGTCCGCCTTAATAGGTTACGCGGAGTCGTCGGGTGGTTGCACTGCGCCATCGGCAGCCAATATGCCCACAAGCGTCAACCCCACAGGTAACGCGGGTGCGAACATTGTCACATCAGGTGCCCCGGGTGCCGGGAACTGGTACGCCAGCTGGTAACGGCCGTTGGCGCCCGCAATTGAACGGGCGAGCCTAAACACATAGCCTAGGTAAGGCGCCGGTGCCAGACCGCCGGCGCCTTACCTTCGGCGGGGCGGGCGGAGATCTGATGGGCACTGGCTGTGAGCGCCTTTAGAGGGACAAAGAGCCTTTGGGACAAAAGCGCCACTGCGTCCGAGGCTCAAGATGGCGGTAGGGAGTGCCGAGGAACTAGCCGATGATGGGCTTTGAGAGCGGAGGGAAAAGTTGCCTGGGACCGTGAGCATAGGGGTTGACATCGGGTCCTCAGCAGTGAGGGCGGCCGAGGTAGAGAGAAGCCGCGCTGGGGTTGAGATCACGCGGTTTGCTCAGGTGGGGTTGCCCTCGGGCGCTGTTGTGGAGGGCGAGGTAAAAGACGCGGGCGCTGTGGCCGAGGCTTTGCGGCGGCTCTGGCGGGAGGGCGAGTTCCGGCGCCGAGAGGTCGTGCTGGGGGTGAACAGCCAAAAGGCCATGGTCAGGCAGGTAGAGATGCCCGAACTCAGCCAGGCCGAACTGCGCGCTGCTCTGGGCTACCAGATAGGCAACTTGATACCGATACCCATCGACCAGGCAGTCTTTGACTTTTCTGTGCTCGGGCCTGGGAGGCCTACGGGCGACGGGGCCAAGACCACAGCGGCCCTCGTCGTCGTGGCTCAAAAAGACGTCGTGAAAGACGGCTTCGACGTAGCTCGCAGGGCAGGCCTTCGGGTGCGGGCAATGGACTCATCGGCACTGGCCCTGCTGCGGGCGGTGCCACCGAGCCAAGGTGGTGGGCCGAGCGCCGTCGTGTGCCTGGGGGCTGACCTGGCGACGGTGGTGGTGCGCGAGGGTGACGTACCGCGCTTTGTGCGCACGGTGTCGGTCGTGGGCGCAAGAGGAGCTAGCTCAGAGCCGACCGTACCCGTGGGCCGTGCGAGCGAAAGACCGCGGGGTGGTGCTACCGGTACCGTAGCTACCGCGACCAAGCCGACCACCAAGCTGAGCTCGGTCGTGGAGGAGGTGCGGGGGTCTGTCGAGTACTTCTTGTCCCACAACCAGGGGCTGCAACTAAGCGAAATGGTCCTCACAGGCGGTGGAGTCCTGCAAGAGGGGGTCGCGGGGGCCATCGCCTCGGCCATGGGTTTGCCGGTCAAGGTCGCTACGGTCGTGCCGCATTGGGACCTGGAGCGGCTTGGGCTTAGCGAGGCGCAACAACAAGAGGCATCTCTAAGGTGGGCAACTGCGGTGGGGCTGGCGCTTTGGGAGACCGACCCGCATGCCCTGTCGCTGGTGCTCGAGGAGGTAAAACAGCGAGAGCTTCTCAGGCGGGCAATGGCGGCGTCGGCTGCAGCAGTTGTGGTAGTCGGGGCGGGCCTCGGCCTGGTCTCGCACAGCCGTGTGGATGCTGCCGACGCAGTGAGCAGCCAAATAACCGCCGACCGTTCTGAGGCACAGTCATTGCAGTCGAAGATCACTGCCCTGCTGCCGGTGACCCAGGTGGGGGCCCAGGTGGCGAGCCGCCGCAGCTTGGCGACCGAAGTCCTTTCTAGCGATGTCGACTGGGTGGGCCTGGTCGAGCGCATCGCAGCTGCATTGCCCCCCGGTGTGTCCATTACTTCAATGGCACTGCAAAGCGCGAGCGCCTCGTCTGGCACCACACCAACTGGTCCTGGCAACCCGGTCGGGACGGTGAACATATCTGCGAGCACCACAGGTGGCCCGCCTTCTGTCGCTGCCTTTGTGCGCAGCGTCTCCAAGGTCCGCGGCTTGGCGTCGCTTTGGGTTGCGAGCTCCACGGCGAGCAGCGGGGCTCAGGGCGGCGGCGCCGCCGTCCCTATAGGTACTGGGAAAGCCCGGCTCAGGGCGGGCATTGCCAACAATAAGACTGGGCCTGCCACCATGGCGTTCACGGCAACGGCAAATGTGACGGCCGCTGCTTTGAGCAAGCGGTCGGCCAAGCTCCCTGGAGGGCCGCGATGACGATGACCGCGACGATAAAACGGGTAGTGGCCGGCGCTGTAGCTGTCATTGTTGTGGTGGTAATTGCATGGTACGCGGCTTTGTACCGGCCTGAGGTGCGACGCGTCGCAACGCTGGACAGCGAGCAGGGGCAGCTGGCGAGCAAGGTGTCAGGGCTCCAGGCGCAGTTCCTGGCCCTGCGCGCAGAGCAGCGTCGCGTGCCGGCTGAGCGCGTCGCCCTGAAAGCCTTGCAGCAGGCTGTGCCCGATGGGCCGAGCCTGGACCAGTTGCTCCGAGAGGTAAACGAGGCCGCTCAGGTGTCCGGGGTGCGGCTCACGTCGATCGGCACACCTGCCCCGACCGGTTGGGGAGCTTCTGGGGGCACTACTGGGCAGTCAACGTCCACCGGCGTACCTTCCCTTGCGGTCAGCCTGTCGGTCAACGGCTCGAGCGCCCAGGTGCTTAGGCTCGTAACGGCACTAGACAAGCAAAAGCGCCTGTTCGTGGTCAGGTCTTTTAACCTCAACGAGGGCAGCACAACGGGCGGCGGCGGCCAAAGTACGAACCTGGTCGTGGACGCTTTTTACGCCAACGCCTCCTCAGACGTCCCCACGTTCCCCGGAGGGCCATAGGTGCCGCCATGCCGGGGCACTACGGCGTGGCAAAGGGTTTGCTATTGGTACTCGGCTTTGACGCAGTTGTTGACCGAGCTGTTGACCGCGAGGAGGTGAGAGCGCTCAATGCTGCGGGACTTTGGCCGGCAGGGCAGGAGCCTACGGCCCGGCCACAATTGTTGGCGCCCAACTGGCACAATGACTGCTGTCCGGCCGGGGCCAAAAAGGCTTGGGTGCAGGCTTTCAGGCGCGCTGTCGTGGCGGGGTTCGCAACGCGGCGTGCGCCGAAGGCCGCAGTGCGAGGGCTTCGCGATACTAGAGGTCGTCATAGCCTTTACGATCCTGCTTATAGTCCTCGTCCCAACTGCATCGCTCTACAACAGGGTGACCAACATGGCAGCCGACGGGCGCAACAGGGTCGAGGCAGCCAACTTGGCATCTCAACAGATCGGGGAGGCGGAAGCGACTAACTTCGCTACGCTGGCTAGCCAAGTCGGCCAGACGATAACAGCTACCCAGAAAAACGCTGGGATGACTTACACGGTCGCCCAAACGTCTGAATGGGTCAACGAGGCAAGTGCCAACGCTTGTGGTGGCGTGGGCAATGGTGGGGGCGAAGAGCCGGTCCTGGCCGTTACCGAAACCGTGACTTGGGCGGACATGGGGACGACCCAGCCGGTCGTATCGCAGACAGATATTGCCGCACCGCCTTCCTACTATGCCGGCAACTTCGGCAACTTGGCTGTGAGCGTCACGGACAGCAACAACCAGCCAGTCGTCGGGGCTGAAGTAACGATGACCAACACCGAGGCGCCTTATAACACCGTGACGCTGCCGACGGGGCCAACAGGCTGTGCCTTCGGTGCGTTTTTGAAAACAGGTGTCTATGACATAACAGTAAATGAGCCCGGCTATGTAGACCCCAACGAGGACGCGACGGCAACCGTTTCGCCGGTGGTCCCGCTTGGTGCCGGCGACACAGTGAGCGTCCCAGTGTCCTACGCGCCAGCAGGCGTTGTGCCGATATCGTACAGCTGGTCGGCGCCGTCGCTGACTTCGACCCCGGTCACGCTGGCTGCTGGCGGTTACCCGGTGACGATCAATAACGCAGCGGTGCGGCCAAACCCCACAATAACTTATCCGGCGGCATCCCCACAGACGCTGCACCTGTGGCCGTACCCAAGCGGCTACGACATCTATGCGGGTGGCTGCTCGGACAACGACATAAGCGGCCAGCCCGGGTACAGGCCCTTCGTGGTTGCCCAGGGGGAGACGACACCAGACACGCTTTCGCTTTACAGCGTCACGATGCAGGTGGACCTGACTGCAGGGGAGCAGCTAACAAGCCCGACAGTCACTGTCAAGGACAAGACGGCTGGTTGCACCGACAACACCTTGACCTTTTCTCCTGAGCTTACAGCTGGCGCGATGACTATTGCCCTACCACGAGGTGATGATTACTACCTTTCCGTAACGGGCACCGTCAACGGGCAGCAGAACGTACCGGGCAGGTTGCCACGACACTTCAACCCGCTTACGGTGGGCACGGGTTCGGTCCTTACGACGGTGAGCTTCCCATGAAGCGCAGGCGCCGCCCTACGCCCTCGCGTTCGTCTGGCTCCCCGGACACGGGCATGACATTGGTGGAGCTGACCGTGGCCTTTTTGCTCATGGCCGTCCTCTTTACGGTGGTGATGTCTGTCGCTAGCCACTTCGTCGAAGACGACGTGGGCGCAGGCACTAGGATCGTCTTGGCGTCGGAGGGGCAACTTGCGCTCGACAACATGGCCCGAGAGATCAGGGCTGCAGTGCCAGAAGGCCAGCCTCCTTTGGCAGCGGCGATAGAGTACGCGAGCCCCACCGAGATCGAGTTCTATTCGAACCTAAGCGCCGCCAATAGCGGTGTTGGGCCCGTTCAGGTCGAAATCGACCAGACCGGGTCGTCATTGGTAGAAAAGACCTGGACCGCCAGCTTGGGCACAGGGGGGGTCTGGGAGTACAACGGGTCACCGTACGTGCAGACCCTCGCCACTGACGTCAACAGCTCTGAGGGCGCACTGTTCTCCTACTACCCGCCGGGCGAAGACGCGGCCACGGGGCCGCCATTGAGCACGGACCCACCGCTCACCCAGGCAGGCGGTGGGACCGAAGGCATTGGGGCAGTGCAAGTCGACCTGTGGTTGAGCCCCCATGGCACGACCGGTTCGACGGTGGTGGAGGACGTGACGACCGTCCAGCTGCTGAACGAACAGTACGCGAGCTGAAAGCGGCACGAGCCAATGCTGAGAGGTCAAGCTATGGCGGCACCGTTGGGGCACGGCGAGGTGCAAAGGCACAGCGGAGAGGTAAGAGCAAGTGCAGAAGTAAAGGCAAGGGTGCAAGATGCTCATTAGGGACAGCCGAGGCGTTTCGAGGTCGTCGCGGAGGAAAAGGAGCCGGAACGATGAGCGCGGTATAGCGCTGATATTGGTCATAGCCGCCATGACTGCACTGTTGTTGGGCGCGCTGGCGGCGGTGCAGTACGCTGTGGGCTACCTGCCGCTGGCGCGCGCCGACCAGGACCGCATTGCCGCGCTGGCAGCGGCTGAAGCCGGTGTGAACGACTACCTGAACAGGCTCAACCAGGATCCCAACTACTGGGGGGACGGGTCGACCAACCTGGCAATGCAGACCACACCGTCGTGGGGCTGGGTGCCGGTGGCGCCGGGCAGCGACGCTTACTTTCATTATTCAGTTGACGCGTCTGACATAACCAACTACAAGGAGAACAATTCACCGACTGGTAGCTGGGGCACTCTTTACGTCACCTCTACAGGCCGGGTGCGCAACGTCACCCGGACGATACAGGTGGGCCTGCGCCAGGCGACTTTTTTGGACCACTTGTACTTGAGCATGTACAACCTTGTTGACCCCACCCTGGGGCAGAACGTGTCAGGCATGACCCCGCAGCAGGCAATGAAGTACTGCGTGTACTATGCGTACCAGGAAAACCCAAATACAGGCGAGCCTGGCCCTGATCTGCAGTTGCCGGGTTGCCAGAGCTTGATAAACTACTGGGTAGCTGGGAACGTAGTCAATGGGCCGATGCTGTCAGATGACGATTACTACATAGATAGCAGCGGCGGGACTGGGCCGACGTTCGATGACACCGTACAGACGGCCGACCCGAACCCCGGGGACGCCCCGTACTATAAAGATCCCGCAAATCCAGGTGGTGCCAACCCGATCTTTGAAAAGGGGCCCATAACCGGTGGCGTGCCGTCTGTGGTTTTCCCGTCGAGCATATTTAGCTATATCGGCCAAGACGTCGCTGCTCCCGGTTCCAGCCCAAACCCGGACCTCGGGTGCGAGTACTACGGGCCAACGTCTATAACGTTCAATGGCGACAAGATGCAGGTGTACAGCCCTGACACGCCTGCGGGCGAGGCAAACACTGGTTGCCTCGGCACTGACCCGAGCCAGTGGCTCAGCCTCCCGGCGAACGGGGTTATATATGTTGCCAACGCGCCAGCAGACGACACTTGCAACGTCCCTACCCCGGGCTGGGCTCAGTTCGCCGAGACGGGTTGCATGGGGGAAGCGTTCGTGGAGGGGACGGTGGACGGGCAGGTGACCGTGGCGGCGGATGACAATATCTACTTGATGGCCCCGCAGGGCTCGTCAAGCACGACGATAGGGGCTGCGAGCTTCTCAGGGGGCGACGTGATGGGCCTTGCGGCCGGTAACTTCGTACTTGTGAACCACGACACGACGCCGGGTGCAATTGCCGACAGTTTCGGTCCCGAAACCTACGCGACAACTGTGAAGCAGGTCACCTTGAACGCGGCGGTGTTCACCCTGCAGGGCTCTTTAGGTACCGATAATTATTGGAACGGGCTGGGCCACGGCGATGACGTGCTAACAATCAATGGGGCCATTGTGAGCAAGTTCATGGACATCGAAGGCGAGTTCAGTGTAGGGGGTGGGTTGACCGCTGGTTACAACGAGGTTTACAATTGGGACAGCAGGCTGGCGCACCTGACACCGCCTTATTTCATCCCGAGCACGGACAGCCAGTGGGTGGAGGTCTCTTACGCAGAGCTGCCGGCGGAAAACGGCTGAGGTGAGCGGTGCTCTCGCGCTAGCGGTTGCTGGCTGCCGTGGGGGCTTTGCGCCTCAGCGCCGTGCTCGTTGTTCGAGGTGCTGGAGGAGCGCTAGGCCCTCGGGCCCCTCGAACCAGCGAGCGTGGCCGAGCAGGTAGGCGTGGTAGGCGAGGTCGGCGTTGGCCCGAGAGCCGACGATGTCGGCGTAGTACTCGACTTCGGAAAGTGCGTACTCGACGTGCACGACTGGGAGGACGAGGGCGAGAGCGCTGGCTTCGCCCGGGCTGAGGGGCCGCAGCGTTTCGTAACCGTCTAGGAGAGCGTCCAGCGCGTCGAGGTCGGCCGTCGCGCTGCCGATCTCCGCGAGGTCGAGCCAGCTGATCGCGCTTCGCTCGATGGCGGTAGCGAGGTCGTGGACGGCAAAGGTGAGGTTCGCCAGGCCGAGGTCGATCACCTCGGCCACGTCGGCGTCGGGGCGGTCAGATGCCCAGGTCAGGTTGGTCGGGTGCCAGTCGCAGTGGGCCCAGTTCGGCCTGAGCGGCGCCAGAGCGGCAGCTGCGAGCTCGGCTGCAGGTGCGATGTGCCTTGCAAAGTCCTGCTGCCAATCGTAGGGGCGAAGCGCACTAGCCAGGGTGGGGCGCTGCTCGACCAGGGCGGCCAAAGCTCCTAGCGGGCGGGGTGAGCGGACGATCGCTGCCGACCCCATCAGGGGGCCGAAGGGGCGCTCAGGCAGCGGAAAGTCCTCGGCTGCCCTGTGGAAGCGGGCAAGCGCAGCCCCAGCGGTCCTGGCGTGCCCAAGGGAGCGGAAGGGGGACCATGAGGTGTCCTCCCTGTAGAGGTCGAGCCCGGTCGCCTGAGAGTGGAGCTCGTACACGTAGCCCCCGAGCTCTAGGGCCGGGCCGAGGACGGCTGGAACCGCCACTTCGCGCTCGCGCAAGTGGGAGCTGAGGGCGTGCTCGACAGCCAGCTGGGCGACGCTGCGGGCCCGAGCGTGGTGGCGCTTCACGAAGACGGCCCGCTGCTGTACCTCGACCAGCCCGGCAGCAGACAGCGGCCTGGGGCTTCGCCAGAGCACTCGGGCGCTACGGGCGTCGGGGCCAAATTGCTGGGCGAGGACAGCCTGCACTTCTTCGTCTGTGAGGGGCGGCCAGTCCGGCAGGACCAGTTCGCGTCCGAGGCCGTGCACGAGCAATGGCTGGTCGTGTGGTTGCGGGCCAGGCATGAGGCCAGGCTACGCAACGGCGGGTTGCTGGCAGGAAGAGCTAGCTGCAAGCGCTGTGCCGCTGTGGCAGAGCGGCCCGGCCCGCCCAGGTAGGATCGCTGGCGGTGCTCAGGTTTATGACCGCCGGCGAATCGCACGGCAAGGGGCTCGTCGTGATCGTGGAGGGTGTCCCGGCCGGCTTGGCCGTCACGACCGAGCAAATTGCCAAAGAGCTAGGCCGCCGCAGGCTCGGCTATGGCCGAGGGCCCCGAATGCGCTTTGAGGCTGACGAGCTGACCTTGCTGGGCGGGGTGCGCCACGGGCTCACAAAGGGCGGCCCAGTGGCCATCGAGATCGCGAATTCCGAATGGCCGAAGTGGGCCGAGGAAATGTCCCCGGCACCGGGCGAGACTGCGAAACCCCTGACTCAGCCGCGCCCGGGGCACGCGGATCTAGCCGGTATGCAAAAGTACGGCCTTGGCGAGGCGAGGGACGTGCTAGAACGCGCCTCCGCTCGGGAAACTGCCGCCCGGGTCGCCGCTGGCGCCGTCTGCAAGGCGCTGCTTGCGCGCTTGGGCATAGAGATCGTGAGCCATGTGGTCCAGCTAGGGCCGGTACTGGCCAAGGCGGGGCGAAGGCCGCGCCGGGGTGACCTGGACGCGGTCGACCTTTCCCCAGTGCGGTGCTTCGACCCGGAGGCCGAGGTTGCCATGGTGGAGGCGGTCAAAGCGGCAGCCAAGGAAGGCGACTCTCTTGGCGGGGTCGCAGAGGTGATCGGCTATGGGGTGCCGGTCGGCCTCGGCAGCCACGTCCAGTGGGACCGCAAGATAGACGGCTTGCTGGCCCAGGCCCTCATGAGCATCCAGGCGGTCAAGGCTGTCGAGATCGGTGACGGGGTCGAGGCTGCGGGGCTCCGGGGCTCGGTGGCCCACGACCCGATCAGCTGGGACCCGGCCCGGGGGTACGTGCGGTTGTCGAACCACGCTGGTGGTGTCGAGGGGGGCATCACCAACGGGGAGCCCGTGGTCGCGCGCTGCTATATGAAACCGCTCGCCACCCTCAACCGGCCTGTCATAAAGACCGTGGACGTCGTGAGCAAAAAAGAGACCGTGTCGTTCAAGGAGCGCACGGACCACACGGCGGTGCCGGCGATGGGCGTGGTAGCTGAGACGATGATGGCATGGGTGCTTGCCTCGGAAGCGTTGCGCAAGTTCGGTGGCGACTCGATGGCAGAGCTCGTGCGCAACCGTGACGCCTACTTGGCGGAGCTGGCGGGCGGCGCTGACGCCAACGTGGCCGGCCGGGCGTGAGCGGGCGCCGGTTGCTGCTGGTCGGGATGATGGGCTCGGGGAAGTCGACCGTGGCGGCACTGGCTGGCGCCCGTCTCGGGTGGCCGGTGGTGGACACCGACTCGCTGGTCGAGGCGGAGGTGGGCACGAGCGTGGCCGAGGTTTTCGCCCGGCAAGGCGAGGCGGAGTTCCGGGCGCGCGAGTCTCGGGCTATAGCTCAGTTGGCCAACGGGCCGGAGCCCGCGGTGGTGTCGGTGGGAGGCGGTGCGGTCCTGAGCGCAGCCAACCGAAGCCTGCTCCGCAGGGCCGGGACCGTCGTGTGGCTGCGGGCCAGGCCGGAGACCCTGGCGGAGCGAGTGGGCGACGGCACGGGGCGCCCCTTGTTGGCCGGCACGCCCCGGGAGGCTATAGAGCGCTTGGTGGCCGAGCGAGAACCGCTGTACCAAGAGGTGGCTGACATGGTGGTGGACGTGGACGGCCTTTCCCCCGAACAGGTCGTGGACAAGGTGGTCGTGGAAAAGGTATGCGAGAGATCAAAGTAGATCTAGGGGAAAGGTCCTACCCGGTGCTGGTCGGGCCGGGGGCCAGGCACGAGCTTGGCTCTGTGCTGCCGGCCGGTTCCAAAAAGGCAGCAGTCGTTACCCAGGCGGGCATAGGCGTGCCGGTCTCGGCGGGGGTGCCGCAGGAGACGTTCTTCATAGGGGACGGGGAGGAGGCCAAAACTCTTGCGACTGTCGAGGAGCTATGCCGTGGCTTTGCACGCTTTGGGTTGACCCGGGCCGACGTGGTGGTCGGCGTGGGCGGAGGAGTGGTCACAGACGTGGCCGGTTTTGCAGCGGCCGTTTACCACCGCGGGGTGGCCGTGGTCCACGTGGCCACGACTCTTTTGGCCCAGGTGGACGCCGCCATAGGTGGCAAGACGGGTGTCAACCTGCCGGAGGGGAAGAACCTTGTCGGCGCCTTTTGGCAACCCGCAGCGGTGCTGTGCGACACCTCGGTCCTCGCGACCTTGCCCCCTCGCGAGTACCGCAGCGGCTTGGGAGAGATGGCTAAGTACGCCTTCTTGGGTGTCCCCGACCTGCCCAACCTGGCGTTGGACGAGGCGGTGGCCCGGTGCGCCGAGCTCAAGGCGTCTGTGGTGGCGGGTGACGAACGCGAGTCGTCGGTGCTGCTCAATGATGCCCAAGACGGCTCCCCGGCTAGCGGGCACGGCGGTCAGCCAGGCGGGCCAGCGGGCTTGGGCGGGCGGTCAGAGGCCCCACGCGGAGCTGGGCGGGCACTGCTCAACTACGGCCACACGCTGGCGCACGCCCTTGAGACGGCTGGGAACTACGACCTGCGACACGGTGAGGCGGTGGCTGTTGGCCTCGTCTTTGCCGCCCACTTGGCGCACCGGTTAGGGCGGGTCGACCAGTCGAGGGTGGACGAGCACGAAAGGGTGGTTGCCCGCTATGACTTGCCTTCCCGTCTGCCAGCCGGCGCCCGGCCGGAAGAGCTCGTGGGGCTGATGGGGCGGGACAAGAAGGCCACGACGGGCGGCCTCACCTTTGTGCTGGACGGTCCTCGGGGCCTTGAGGTCGTACATGGTGTGCCCTTGGACGCCGTGCTCGAGACCCTGGCCGACCTGAGCGCTCGCCCGGGGCCGGGTACCCGTGCCAGTGCTCGCCCCAGGCCCAGCGGTCTCGGCCTCAGCGGTGGCCTGGGCCCCAGCAGCGGCCTCGGGCCCAGCTCCGGGCCTTAGGGCCGGCCGGCTGCGAGCCGAGAATATGTTGGTGCAACCTGGTGCGCTGCCGGCGCTGTTACTTGGAGCCTTCGGGCTCGTGATCGGCTCGTTCGCCAATGTTGTCATTTACCGAGTGCCTCTCGGGCGCTCGGTGGTTAGCCCCGGCTCGGCGTGCCCGGTTTGCGGGGCCCAGGTGAGGCCGCGTGACAACATCCCCGTGGTCTCATGGCTGTGGCTGCGGGGACGTTGCCGGGACTGCGGGGCACCGATCTCGCCCCGCTACGTTTTGGTCGAGGGGCTTACCGGCGTGCTTTTTGCGGGGGCCGGCTTGCGTTTTGGGCTTTCATGGACGGCGGTGGGCGAAGCTGTGCTGATGGCAGGCTTGGTCGCGTTGGCCTTCATTGACCTTGAGCACATGTTGCTGCCGAAAAAGGTCGTCTATGTCACGTTGGCTTTGGTCGGTGCCGCCTTGCTGGCTGGCGCAGCGAGCTCGAGCCAGTGGCACCGTTTCGTTATTGCTGTCGTGTCCGCGTTGGTGGCGTGGGGGGTGTTTTTCACCATCAACTTCGTGTCCCCCAAGGCCCTCGGTTTCGGGGACGTGCGGCTAGCTCTTTTGATCGGTTTCGGGCTGGGCTGGCTGGGAGCGGCGTACGCCTTTTTGGGGTTTGTCTTGGCGAGCGTGCTCGGCTCGGTGGTCGGGCTTTCGATGATCGCAGCCGGCCGGGCGGGCCGGCGCACTGCCGTACCGTTTGGGACTTTCCTGGGGGCTGGGGCCGTGCTGGCGGCGTTGTTAGGCTCGCCCGTCGTCAACTGGTACTTGGGCCTGCTCCACGCCTGAGCGCTCTCGCCCCGGCGGCTTCGCCCACGCTGCTTGCCGCATGGCCCACGGCCCGGCTGCCCAAGTTGCTATCTTGGCGAGCGGCTGTTGGCTGCGCCGAAGGGGCACAGGCGGACAGGTTGTGCTGGGTTGGCCGGGCGAGCTTAGGGGCGTGCCCTTGCCGCCATCTTGGAGACCAGCAGCTCCAGTAGGGTGAGCAAGGCGTCGCGGCAAGAGGCCTTGTCCCGGGCGTCCATGTTGAAGATCGGCACCTCCTCCGAGATGCCCAAAGCCTCTCGGACTTCTTCTAGGGGGTAGCGCTCGGAACCGTCAAAGTTGTTGACGCCGACGACAAAGGGAAGGCCCTTTTTCTCGAAGTAGTCAACCGCGGCAAAACAGTCTTCGACACGGCGAGTGTCGACTAGGACGACCGCGCCAAGCGCTCCATTGACGAGGTCGTCCCACATGAAGGTGAAGCGCGCTTGGCCTGGGGCACCGAACAGGTACATCACGAGGGTCTCGTCTACTGTCAAGCGGCCGAAGTCCATGGCGACCGTCGTGGTCGTCTTGGCGGTGCCGGCCAGCGCTAGGTGGTCGTCCACCCCGCTAGCCAAGACCGTCATGGCTGCCTCTGTCGTAAGTGGCTCGACTTCTGAGATGGCGCCGACGAAGGTCGTCTTGCCGACGCCAAAACCCCCAGCGATGACAAACTTGGCCGCCGTTATACGGCCGGTGGAAGTGCGGTCACTAAAGAGCACGGACACGTTCGATCATCCTCGTTAGGGCCGATAGCTCGATCTCGACGGGGTCCGTCTGGTGGGCACGGATGGCGCCCATGTCCAGTAGGTCCCCGACCAGGATCGCTACTACCTGGGTCGGCAAGTGCATGTAGGACGAGAGCTCAGCGATCGATATCGGCTTGGCCGCGTACGACACGACCGTTCGCTGCTCTGAGGTCTTGGCGAGCTTGGCCCGGCCGGGAAGTGCCTCTACGAGAGTTTCCCAACGCAGGTCAGGGCGGGTTGTAGTGGTGCGGCCACCCGTAATTATGAACGGCCGTATGAGCCCCGCTTCTGGTGGTGTTCCTTGGGCGTTCATCGGGGCTCTTGCCTGGTCTTATTGGAGCACGGCGGCGCGTAGCTCAGCGATGAGAGCTGGTGTGAGCAGGGCACCAATTTTTTCCAGCAGCAAGTTGGTCTGGTAGCCGACAAGCCCGATGTCGCAGCCTGCGTCTGCCACGACACCGAGGCTGCTGCCGTCCGATATCTGCGATATGAACAGGTAACCGCCCTGCATCGCGATGACAACCTGGCGGACTGGTTCCCAACCGAAAGCCTTGGCTGCCCCGCGCGAAAGGCCCACTGTCCCTGAAATGATAGCGGCTACCCGCTCAGCTCCCGTGCGGTCGAGGGTCTGCGACATGGCCATTAGCAGGCCGTCGGAGGAAACGGCAACCGCGTCGCAGACGCCCGCACTTGTGTTGACGAAGTTGTCGAGCAGCCAGTTGAAGTTCGCTGCTTCTTTGCTGAGGGTTCCTGTGGCCATTAGTCCTTTAGTCCTCCTCTTCTTTTGCGGGACGGTTTTCACCGACGGTCGCGGACAGGTACTGCGAAAGCGCACCGGCAAGGCCGCGAGCGTTGGCGGTGGTGGTGGGGGTGGTGCGCCGGAGGGAGTCGTCTTGTTGGGCTAGCGATGCGCCAGGGACCCTCCTCGTGAGCTTGCGCAGCCCAGCCGCTGTACTGGCTGCCTGGGCCGCAGGGCCAAGCGAAGCGGCTGGAGGGCGGGCAGGAGCGGCAGCTGAGCCGGCCGCACCTTGGGCAGACGTGCCAGTGCCGGCCAGGCCTAAGTTGGCAACGCCGACATCTGTCTTCGGTGGGGGAGCGCTGAAGCGGCTTGAGGTCCCAAGAGAGGCTCGCACGGCGCGCTCGGGCATGCTGAGGTCAGGGACGCTAGGCTCATATCCGTTGTCCTGCCCAGCAGCTGAGGGGGACGTGGCAGCGCCGAGAGGTGATGGGCGCTGGGCCTCGGCACCGGTCGGTTTTTGTAGCGGGTGGTCCCAGCTGATGCTCCAGGCTTCGGACCAAGCTCGAGGTTTTTGCTCGCTGTCGCCTGGTGCTTCAATCTCCGTGGGAGCCGGGCCTAAGTCTGCCTCGGCGCCCTGCGCCTGGGCTGTAGCCGTAGCCGCGGCCTCTTTGTCAAAGTCTTCGTTGACGTAAGCGAAATCAGACCAACTGCGAGGCTTTGCCTCGTAATTTCGGTTGTAGGCGGGCATGGGGCCGAGCGCAGTTGTGGCAGCCCGCTCTTCGGCCTCAGGCTCGACCCTAGCGTCAGGCCCCACGACCGCCTCACGCCCCGTCCCGTCCTCAGGCTCCATCCCGATCTCGGGTGCCACGCTGGCTTCAGGTGCCGCTTCAACTTCAGGCTCGGCCTGTTTGCCGAGACCGGTGCTTAAATTGCTCGGGCCCTCGGTACCGTCTCTCTTAGCTTCAGCCGGCACGGCCCCTTTCAGAGGTATTTTGGGGGCAATGCCGAACCTGGAGGCGAGCCGCGGCCTAGTGCCAATGATGTCGGCTACGCTCTTTGCGCCTTCGGTGTCATCAGTGCGCCCTGGCTCATTGGTGCCTTCTGGCTCGTCTGGTATCGCCTTGCCGGCGGCGCTACTTCCCAGGGGAGCCTTCGGGGCCTCATCGCGCTCAGTAGCCGGGGCTTTGCTAGCTGTCGCAGTGCCGGCCGGGGCTTTGCCGGCTGTAGGGGCGACAACCGGGGCCTCGTGAACCTGTGCCTCGCCAGCGGTTGCGGAGGCAACCGGGGCCTCGTTAGCGGGGGCCTCGTCAGCTAGTGGCTCCAGCTGTCTGTCTGCTTGAGCGGAGAGGTCCGCGACCGGCCCCTCTATGGCGGAGGCAGGGATCTTGACTCGCGCTATTAAACCGCCGGACTGCGACCTTTGTAGGGCGACAGCGATCCCTAGAGCCGAAGCAAGACGGCCGGCTACGAAATGGCCAAGGTAACGGCCTGGCACGGCGTCGGAAGATAGTTGACCTTGGAGCCGAGCGTTGGCCAGCTGCAGGTCTTCTGGGGACATGCCGATGCCGGAGTCGACAATTGCTATGACATAGCCCTCCTCCAGCCGGTGCCCGTAGATGTCAACGGGTGACTCAGGCGGGGAAAACTGGAGGGCATTTTCTATGAGCTCGGCCAAGATGTGAACCAGGTCGGTTGTGACTGAGCCGGTGACTAGTGCGTGGTCGAAGTGGTGCAGGCGCAGGCGCTGGTAGTCCTCGACTTCAGCAGAGGCCGCTCTCACCACGTCCATCGCTGCAACGGGAGCGCTCCAAGGGCGGGCCGGGCCGCTACCTGCCAAGATGAGCAGGGACTCGGCGTTGCGGCGCATGCGGGTGGCCAGATGGTCCAAGCGGAACAGCTCTTCGAGAGATGCCGGGTCGGGTTCTTTCAGCTCGATCTCGCTTATGTACTCGAGCTGCCTTGTGACCAGGTTCTGGTTCCGCCGGCCCAGGTTGAGGAATGCTCCAGCCAGGTTGCGCCGGAGCGCTGCTTGGCTGCCGGCGAGCTCGAGGGCTGTAGTGCTGACGGCATCGAGGGCACGAGCCACCTCTGCAACTTCGTCTTGGCCGGGTACTTCTACCGGTGGAGCCTTGGCGGCTTCGTCCCCCGCCAGGACTGCCTGGACCGCTGCGGGGAGCTCTTCGCTTGCTAGCTTCTCCGCCTTGCGTGCCAGCTGGACCAGCGGGCGTGATATGGAACGGCTCACCGCCACGACCAGGGACAAGCCGAGGAGGACTGCGACCAGCGCGACGGCGCCGAACTCCTCTGCTTGGAGGACGGCATTGTTGCGGAGCTGCTTGGCGCGCTTGGAAATGACTGCGGCTATGGCGCTGTCTCCTACTGTTACGAGGTTGGTGGCGCCTGTGCTCGCCTGGCTGGAGCTGCCCGAGTACTGGGGTGCCGGCTCGTTGAAGGCGCTAAGGATAGCAGGCAGCAGAGGAGCTGAACCGTGCTGAACTAGCGAGACACCCTCGGTTTGCAGCGACTGGCCGACGGTGCTGGACGACAAGATGTTGACAGCGTTGGCATAGTCACCGGTGGCTAGGCCAGAAAGGCGCTGCGACAGAGCCTGTTCGGCACCGAGGTCCAACGTGGCCTGGTCGGCTGCTTGGGAAAAGGCGGGGCCAGGAGGGGCCCACGCCGTTGCGAGCAGGTCCTGCAGCACCCTCCAGTCGGACTCGGTCTTGCTAAGGCTGGCATCGAGCGCCTCGACGCCGGTGCGCAATGTGGGGTCCGTGACCTGTAGGGGTACCTGGGACGAAGCCGAGATCAGGGCCCCGATGACCGAAGTATAGTCCTGGTAGACGTTGGCCTCCAGGCTCGCAGGGCCAGCTAACGAACCCTTTGCTAGGTGCAGCCATAGCCGGCGGGCCGGTACAAGGTAGTCGTTGATGGTCGTAATGGCGTTTTGGTAATCGGATGCTACCTGGCCTCCAAAGTTGTGGACAGAATTTTCGAACTGTGCGAGGCTCCGGTCGGTCAGCAGCTCGGCCTCTGCGGGGCCCGAGGCGAAACCGGCTGTGGCAGGTGTTATGCCCCGCAAGCCGGCCGGGAGGCCTTTCGCGGCGGCCAAGACAGATAATATGGCGTCCTCGCGCTCGTTTTGTAGGGCCTGCACAACGCCTCCGGGCCCGACTGACGTGGTAGCCAAAGCCGCCTCATGGTCGACTTTGTCGACCTGGGAGGTACTGGATATGACCTCCAAGGACGCCACGGCTACCAGTACCACTACTGGCACGGCGAAGGCAGCGACTATTTTTGACCTAATGCTCCTGAACTGGAACATTTTTAGAACCTCTCTCATTGGTGGCCTACGGCCGAGCTTGCCGAGCTCAGGCGGAGACGGCAAGTGGCCCCTCGCAGACGTCGCTTCGTTGCACATTGGCGAGCGGGCTCGTCTTTCATTTGCGGGTAGATCTGTCGCTCCTAATTACCAACGGGGCTCAGCAGCGCCGCTTTTAAGCTGTGGGAGCTAGCTATCGTGGTCACTGAGCCCATTTCATGGGGAAGGCTTATGGCCCAGCCGAGCATTTCAGGGTCTTCGGTCAGGTAGATTACTTGGCACCCCCGGCTCGCCAGCGCGCTGACAAGCGAGGCGGCCTCTTTGGGCTCAAAACGGTTGAAGGTGTCGTCCCCGACCACGACCTCCTCGTGGGTGAAAATGTCGCTGCTAACCCACTGGGAGGCTGTGGCCAGGGGGTCGAGCACTGGAGGTCCTGTCGATAGCAATGACTCGAGGTCTTGCCTTTGCTGTTCTAGCCGTGCACTGACAGCGTGCTCCACGCTTTTTGAGTGAGAAGCCGCTGTTTGTGCTTTTGCCAATGTTTCTGCCAAACGGTCGCGGAAAGTGCCTAGGAGGCCTGTCAGCGGGACGCCCTCTGCCCATGAAACGGGCCCTGCGTTCAGCGTTTCCATGCCAGTGCGCAGTGCTTGGTGAGCTTGCTCTAAAGAGGCGTACGCCTCCTGCCACACAAGGCGGGCTGCTTGCAGGTCGTCGTCTGCTTGCAGCACGGCGCGGCGCCTGTCTGCTTCGGCCGAGGCCAGGGCGGCTTGGAGGTTCATGGCCTGCTGGACCACCACATCGGGCACGGTGTGGTGGTCGCGGCTATTTCGAGCTTGTTCGAGTGAAGCGGTGGCGGTGTGGCGTTGGCCCAGGATCCTTTCTAGCTCTCCCAGTGCGGCTGCCAGAGAACGCGCCGCCTCTGCGTTGGCGTGAACGCTCGTTTCGTAGGTTTCGTGAGCGGCGTTCAACCGCTGAGCGAGCTCGTCAAAGCGGCTGAGCTCGGTGGCTGCAAGGGTGGCTTCCCTGGTCATCTGGGCGCTTTTGGTGGCCGCTTCCTGGGCGTCGCGCTCGGCTTGGTCAAGTTGTTGGCGCAATTGGCTGACTGCTGCCCGGTGCTTGTCTGCTAGCCAGATGGCTGCCCGCCTTAGCTCTTCTTCCAGGTCGGCCGGCTTCAGGACAGTACAGTCCTTCAATTTCGCCACGGCCGAGCTGATAGCGGCGCGAGCGTCTGGGCTAGCAGCGACGACGGTTATGGAGGGGTGCAGACCCGGGACGAGCACCGACCCGTCCTCATCGCGAACCTCTTCGAGACGCACTTGGCACTCCGTTTGTAGAGTTCGTTTGGCCCAGCGCCTTGGCCCGCGGTGCCCGCTTGGACCTCGACTGGCTGGTATATCTGTGTCTTAGTCGGCTCGGAAGAGCACGAACTTGAGGACATGGGCCAACCCAAGAGGTGCCTCCCGGGGCCGTCGGCTCCCGTGCCAAGTGTTGCCAGGCCTATGCTGAGCCCGCTGAGCCTGCTTAGATAGGTACAGGCCCGAAGGCTTCGTGCCAGGACAAGGAGGAGGCAGATGGCGCGCGAGGAGCCGCCAGCGCGGGGCGGTCTTACGGTGGTACCTGGTGGTGGCCTACCGGAGGGCAGTCCTGGGCGGCGGGCTGGTGAGGCAGAAGCCTGGCCCAGGGCTCTGGTCATGTTGCTATCAGGCCCAAACCTCGGTGCGCTCGGCCAGCGCCAGCCGGAGGTTTACGGCCGGGACACACTGGCCGACCATGTGCAGCGGGCGATGTTGGCTGCCGCCGAGCACGACTTCGCGATCGAGCATGTCCAGTCAGACTACGAAGGCGCGCTGGTGGAGGCTGTGCTAAGTGCGCGCGGCAGGGCGGCGGCGATAGTTATCAACCCAGGGGCGCTTACCCACTACTCCTGGTCTCTAAGTGACGCTCTGGCTTGTTTCGACGGGCCGGTCATCGAGCTGCACATTTCCAACCCCGGCCGGCGCGAAGACTTTCGACGAGTCTCGGTGGTAAGCCGCGTTGCCACGGGCGTGATCGCCGGTTTTGGTGGGGAGGGGTACCGTCTAGCTATCGAGGCCGTGGCGGCGCTGCTGCACCCCTCAGGCAGGACCAGCGAACGTCGCTGAGCTGGCTTCGCCCCTGCAAGCCGGGCACACTGCCCTTTGCCGCTGTTCAGTGCCGCAGGCAGTCCAGCACGCTTGCCAGGAAGGAGTACCCTTCGTCCGTCGGGACATAGGTAATGTCACTGACGTAGAGCTGGCCCGTCTGCTCGGCAGACAAATGCCGGTCGAACAGGTGCGCAGCTGCCATGGCGTCGGGGCCCCACCGGGTCCTGCGGGACTTGCGGCGTCACGAAAGCTCCTGGAGGCCGACAGCGCCCGTCGGG
>JBMFUG010000022.1:0-31443 GCA_049966695.1 Acidimicrobiales bacterium
GGAGCGGGGCCCCGCCCCGCACCCCGGTTCCGCGCGTTCAAACGCGTGCTGTTCCCAGAGCCTATTTTTCGGGCCAGGCCATCACTTTGGACGTCCTATGGGCGCCGCCGGGAGCTTGCGCCGAAGGCCTAACCGATAGCATGACAGCAGGACAACAGCTCGTGTCCCTCCCGTGTGCACGAAGGGCTCGTAGCTTTGGATTTAGGCTGCAATGACAGGCACCGCAGTAGTACGGGTCTACGATGACCCTGGACGAAGCTCTCATGAGTACCGTGCTCTCGTAGACCGGCTGTGGCCAAGAGGTGTGAAAAAAGCTGACCTGGACATCGATGAATGGGCCAGGGACGTGGCACCGAGCACTGAGCTGCGCCGCTGGTACGGGCACGACCCTGCACGCTTTGCCGAGTTCGCCGGCCGCTACCGAGCAGAACTTGCCGACGACCTGCGTGCCCCAGCCGTGCGAAGGCTGCGCTCGATGACAACGCGGGGGCGCCTAGTGCTGCTTACCGCGGCTCGGGACGTCGAGCACTCCGGCGCCGCTGTGCTCGCGCAAGTGCTGGCTGCCCCTGAAGCTCGGCTCACATGGGAAGACAATTGCTAGGCCGGTGCAACTCGCCGGCACCCACGCCGCTCTGGCGAAGTCGGTAGTAGGGAGCTCTACGGGGCTCGGTGGTGGGTAGCGGGGAGGGCTACCCAATGGGCATGCCGGGACTTGTCCGGCTCGCTCATTTACGATCGAGACGTGGCGCACGGAACCATGGCTCATAGGACTACGCCCCACAGCTACTCGGCCCACAAGGACAGACAAGGGGTGAGGTTGTTCAAACGGCTGCTGTTGGCCCTCTTGGTGGTCGTCGTCTTGGCAGTAGTCGGGACGTTAGTCCAGCTAACCCGCTCTCTTCCGACGGCGGAAGTCTCTTTGGTCCTCCCGGCCACGACCTCCGTACCGGGACCACCACTTTCGTTGCCCTGGCCCTCTGGTGCTGCCGCAGCTCTTCAAGTTGACGGCCTTGGGAGCATGGGAGGTGTGCGGGTCAACGAAGTGAGGCCGCTTGCTAGCGTCACCAAGCTTGTCACTGCTCTCGTAGTACTGGGCCAGCACCCCCTTGCCCCCGGGGACAGCGGCCCGAGCATCACCGTGCAACCAGCCGATGTCAACGCCTACAAGGTTGACGCTGCACAGAAGCAGTCGGTGGTCGCCGTTGCCGCTGGTGAGCACCTGAGCGAGCTGCAGGCGCTCGAGGCCATGCTGGTCCCCTCTGCCAACAACGTCGCGCGCATGCTCGCTCGTTGGTCAGCCGGTAACGAGCAGACTTTCGTCGCGGACATGAACCAAAAGGTCGCCGCCCTCGGGCTGCACCATACTCACCTCGTCGGACCGGCAGGACTGAACGCTGCCAGCGTCGGGACAGCGGCAGACATGGCCCGCCTAGCCGCCGTCGTCATGGCAAACCCCATATTGAGCCAGATCGTGGCCATGCCGCAGGTCACGCTGCCCGTCGCCGGGACCGTCTACAACTACGACTACGCACTAGGCCACGATGGGCTCATCGGCATAAAGACAGGCTCAACAGGCGCAGCTGGCGGCAACTTCGTTTTCGCCGCACGCCGGACCGTAGACGGCCATGTAGTGACATTGCTCGGGGCGGTCCTGGGCGCGTCCGGGGCGCAGCCGCTGACTGCTGCCTTAAAAGTCACGGAGCGCCTCGTAAAGGCAGCTTTCGGCCAGCTCCGCGCCGCCACTGTGCTGCCCGCGGGACGCAAAGTCGTAGTTGTCAAAGCGCCATGGGGCAAGCAGTTAGTTGCCACCACCTCCCGCTCTGTCAGCGTCTTTGGCTGGAGCAGTGAGCCTGTCCGGCTGAGCGTCACCCCTGCGCCAGCTTTGTCCGGCAGGGTCACCGGGCTCACCGCTGGCGAAAAGCTGGCGACCGTGTCCGTGCGCGCGGGGGGCAACCAGTACATTTCCGTCCCCGTCTACGCACCGACCTCGCTGCCCAAGGCCTCCATCACCTACCGCTTGACGCGCTTTTGAAACTGCCAAAGGCGACCTTGACAACTAGTCCCTCGTTGGCGGCCACAAGGAGCCCTGCGCCGACGAGCCACTCGACCGTTCTGTCAGGACGCTCAGGACCTGTTGCCCGGGCACTTGCCTTAGGCTAGGGGCACGCCCGCTGGCCTAGCTCGCGCTTGACCTCGCCCAGATGTTGACACCGCCCTCGGTAGCGTAGCGGTCTATTTCGGCCAGCTCGTCGTCGGTGAACTCCAGCCGGTCGAGCGCCTTCACGTTCATTTCGAGCTGCTCCACGCTGCTCACACCGATCAACGCAGAAGTCACTCTGGGGTCCCTCAGCACCCAGGCTATGGCCATCTGGGGCAGGCGTTGCCCGCGTCGGGCCGCTATGCCCGCAAGCGCTCTTATTTTTGCCAAGTTGTCTTCGGCCAACATCGACTTGCTAAAGGAAGAGCTTTGCGTGGCTCGGCTGCCCTCTGGCACCCCCTCCAGGTACCGCTCGCTGAGCAGCCCCTGGGCCAAAGGTGAAAAAACGATGCAGCCGACGCCCTCGTCACCAAGAACGTCCAACAGGCCGCCTTCGACCCAACGGTTCACCAACGAGTACGACGGTTGGTGGATCAAAAGCGGCGTACCTAGCTTACGAAGGATGCCCACGGCTTCGCGCGTATGAGCAGCTGAATATGAGGAAATCCCTACGTAAAGGGCCTTGCCCTGGCGGACGGCGCTGTCCAGGGCCCCCAGCGTCTCCTCCAACGGCGTATTGGGGTCGAAACGATGGGAATAAAAAATATCGACATAGTCGAGCCCCATCCGTCGCAGGCTTTGGTCCAAGCTGGCCAGCAGGTACTTGCGAGAGCCCCATTCTCCGTACGGGCCTGGCCACATGTCGTAACCCGCTTTGGTAGATATAACTAGCTCATCGCGGTGGGCGGCGAAGTCGCGTGCCAGCACCCTACCGAACGTCTCCTCGGCTGAGCCGTACGGCGGCCCATAGTTGTTTGCCAGGTCGAAGTGGGTGATGCCAAGGTCAAAAGCGCGTTGCAAAATGGCACGCGAGTGCTCGAGCGGCCTCGAACCCCCAAAGTTCTGCCACAGCCCGAGCGAGATCGCGGGCAATAAAAGGCCGCTCTTGCCGCAGCGCCTATAAGTCATCTTCTCGTACCGGTCTGCCGCAGCGCTCCAAGCCATATGCGTTCTCCTCTCCTAGGCCGTCGCAGTCGTGCGATAGCTTGCAAGTCACTGCGATCTTACGGGCTTTGCCGGCCAGCGGCTACCAAGCGCTTCGAGCTACGCCTGTCGCTGGGCGACAGGCAGCCCTACAGGCACCGGGACGCCCGAGCTAGCAAAGTAACCGTCGCCCAGCTGGCCGTAAGCCCCGTAGCCCCAAGCCCAAACGGTCCCGTCGGCTTCCAATGCGTAAGCAGCGTTGCCCCCAGCCGCGATAGCGACCACATGGTTGACCTTGCCGACTTTAACTGGGGTAGCCGAACTACCAGGACGGCCGTCGCCCAGCTGGCCGTAAGCCCCGTAGCCCCAAGCCCAAACGGTCCCGTCGGCTTCCAATGCGTACCCTGAGTAAGCGCCGGCTGCCAGCGCGACCACGTTGTGCAACCCGCGGACCTTCACTGGGCGTGACGAAGGCGCGCACGTCGTGACCGTGTGCGGGTGGCAGCGCCCCGTACCAAGCTCCCCAAAGGCGTCGTCGCCCCAAGCCCACACGGTCCCGCCTCTCGTCAAGGCGTAGGCAGTGTAGGAGCCTGCGGCTATCGACACCACACCCGAGAGCCCCCCCACTTGCAGTGGGTGGCGGCTGAGCCTCACAGCACCGCCGGTCCCGAGCTCCCCAAAGGCGTCGTCGCCCCAAGCCCACACGGTCCCGCCTCTCGTCAAGGCGTAGGCATCGCTTGTCCCTGCAGCCAAGGCAGTCACTTCTCTCAGTCCCTGGACCTTGAGCGGTGCAGTGCTGCCAAGAACGCCAAGCGCGGCGCCAAGCTCCCCGAAGTCGTTGTCGCCCCAAGCCCAAACGGTCCCGTCACGGCCGAGGGCGTAGGCAGAAAAGCCACCGGCAGCAAGAGCAGTCACCTGGCCAAGCCGACCGACTTGCACGGGCGAAGCGCTCTCTACGGGGCCTCGGGCATCGCCCAGCTGTCCTTGGCCGTTGTCACCCCAAGCCCACACCGTCCCGTCACGGCCGAGCGCATAGGCGCTATTGACAGAAGCTGCGAGTGCGACTACGTGTGAAAGCCCCCGCACCCGCACCGGCACGTCTGACGCAGCGGCCGCCCCGCCGTTGCTCAACTGGCCTTCCAGGTTGTCCCCCCAAGCCCAGACGGAACCGTCCCTGCCAAGGGCATAACCCGAATAGCCACCCCCTGCGACCTGGCTTACGACAAGAGGCACGGCCGGCACAGGTTGCTCTGCAAGTGCGCAGGGCGTACACCCGGCTATGACGGCCCCAGCGCTGCAAGCGAGCACCAAGGCCTTACGGCTTCGAGCACGGCTCATGACTTGACCAGTCCTGCCCTGACTTATACCACCTTGCGGAGCTATTGGCGCGGCGCGTCCAAACGACCGCCCAGCTCGTCAATGCTCACGGGCCGTAGCCTGGCACCGCCACAAGGCCCTTCAGGGCGCTCAACGCCACCACGACCGAGCCGGGTGCGTTGTAGTAGACATCGACCAGGACTGCTTTACCTTGGTAACGAGCCAGCAGGGGCACAGGGCTTTTGTGGTGAGCCTGAGCAGTTGCCTGGGCAACAGTTGGGTAGAGCTCGACCGTGACCTGCCCTATGGTGTCGCCGCAATTGCCCTGCCACCAAAAGTGCTGGTCATAAGCCCCGTAAACGTTGCCGGCGTGAGCATCCTGCCAACAGCCGCCCTTGACGGCCGCTTGGATAGCCCGGACAGCTGCAACCTGGCCCTCCGGCGGCTTCGCCGGGGGTGTACTAGGAGGCAGGCGGAAACTAGGAAGCGGAGCGGCCTGACCCGACACAGCTCCGGCGCCGACGGTCGGTGAAACGAAAATGCCAGAAGCCGGGTGAGTGGCAGCGTTCTCGCCGCCTTGGGCTACCGACACCCCACAGGCGCTCAGCGCTACCGCTGCGCTGGCGACGCTAACAGCCCAGGGAAGACTACGTGCTCTCATCTTAGGCAGAGCCTAGTTGAGGTACTCCCTACTATGGTTCATTGGGCTGCCTTCACATGTGCAACAGGCTACCCCCACCCACAGGCCCCAGTGCCCGCCAGCTCACGGCCTTGCCAGCGGTGCCAGCATGCTAAACCAAGGCAAATTGCGCAAAATGGCGAAGGCTATGAGGACCACGATCACAATGACGTCTGTAGTGCGGTTGCGCGGAGACGGCAGCCGCCAACGCCCGGTCTGCCTGCCTAACCAGGCCAACCAGCCCCACGCCGCAAGGGCGGCTATGGCGGGCAACAGCGCGTCCTCGTGCAGCATGAGCTTGAACTGCAGATGGGTCGCGGCCCAAACAGCCCTGAGGCCTCCGCAAAACGGGCACCACAGCCCTGTCAAGGCGTGCAGGGGGCAAGCAGGCCAGATGTGGTCCGTGAACGGGTTCGCTAGCGCGACGCTGCCAGTCAGCATTGCCAGCACGCCCCCTGCTGCCACGGGCCGGCCCCATGTAGGCCGTCCAGGCAAGCGGCCGGGCCGTTCGGGCCGGCTGAGTGGTGGTGCAGCGAGAGCCAAGGGTCGCTATTGCCTGGGTCGCTATTGCCTCGGCACCAGGCTGAAGCCCTCCGCCGGTGCCCTAACGACGACAGAGCCGACCAGCTTGTCGGCCAACGTCTGGCGGTTAGAGTCCCACAACGGGAAAAGCCAGCCCATGAGGCACACGAGCGAGTCGATGATATGGAGCAGCCATCGGGCGACCGCCGTGCCTGGACCGAGAACCTGGCCGGTGCTCTTCTTCACACAGCGGAGCCCCACCGTGCGCATGCCGGGAGAGGACCCTGAAGTACCTACCTGCACCGAGAACCAGACCCACATACCGATCCCCCACAAATAGCCGAGCACCTCGAAGGCAGCGCTATTTGTCGCAGCAGTCAAGATGTCGAGGACAAGGCCCGGGACAAATATCATGGCCCAATCGATGAGGAAGGCCCCCGCTCGCGATCCCCAGTCGGCCAATTGCCCCGTAGGAGGAGGCGGTGCCCAGTTGCCCTGGGCCCCGCCGAACTGCCCGTAGGAAGGCAATTGCTGGCCGCCGTAAACTGGGCCCCAACCGGGCGTACCCCAGCCTCCCGGCTGTGGGCCTGAGCCATAAGGTTCTTCACCGCCTGGTGGCGGCGTACCCCAGCCTTGGCCAGAACTAAAAGGATCGTCGTTGCTCACCTGGGACCTTTCGCTAGAAGCTGGTCGTAGTATGCCACGGTACAGCTCGCGATGACAGCACTAGCCGATTACCTGGGCGCCAACCTGGGCGCCAGCCCCGACGCCCTCCTCGAAACTTTTACAAAATGGGCAGAGGCCAGGGGCCTTCGCCTCTACTCCAGCCAAGAAGAGGCCATCTTGGCCGTGCTGTCCGGCGACAACGTCATAGTGGGCACACCGACAGGGTCGGGCAAGAGCCTGGTGGCGCTCGCTGCCCACATGGGGATGCTGGCCGCTGGGGAGCGGTCGTGGTACACGGCGCCCATCAAGGCCCTGGTGTCGGAGAAGTTTTTTGACCTGTGCGAACAGCTGGGCCCGGCCAACGTGGGGATGATGACCGGCGACGCTGCAATCAACCCCAACGCCCCCGTTATATGCTGCACGGCCGAGATCCTGGCGAACCTGGCACTACGCCAAGGCGAAAGGACGCCTGCCGGCTTGGTGGTCATGGACGAGTTCCACTACTACTCCGACCCAGAACGGGGCTGGGCTTGGCAAGTGCCCCTCCTTGAGCTGCGCAAGTCACAGTTCGTCTTGATGTCAGCAACCCTCGGCAACGTGGAGCGCCTTGCAAGAGACCTGCAACGACGGACGGGACGGCCAACGACAGTTGTCAGCTCAGGCGAGCGCCCCGTACCACTGGACTTTAGGTACGCCCGCACCCTCTTGCACGACACTATAACAGCCCTCTTGGAAGAGGGCCTGGCTCCCATATACGTCGTACATTTCACCCAAAAGGCGGCTGTGGAACGGGCGCAGGCCCTGACCAGTGCGCCCGTCACCACCAGGTCAGAACGTGAAGCGATCAGTAGCGCCATAGCTGGGTACCGCTTCGGCCCAGGTTTTGGACGGACTTTGTCACGGCTTTTGCGCCACGGCATAGGGGCCCATCACGCCGGCATGCTCCCCAAGTACCGGAGGCTGGTCGAGAGGCTCAGCCAGCAGGGCTTGTTGAAAGTGGTCTGCGGCACCGACACCTTGGGCGTCGGTGTAAACCTGCCTATCAGGACTGTGCTTTTCAGCGCCCTGTCGAAGTTCGACGGGAGCGTGAGCCGTGTGCTCAACGCTCGGGAGTTCCACCAGATGGCTGGGCGGGCGGGACGCGCTGGCTATGACTCGGCAGGTACGGTGGTCGTACAAGCCCCCGAGCACGTGACAGAAAACGAAAAGGCGCTGCAGCGCGCCGCAAACGACCCAGCCAAGAAGCGCAAGGTCGTAAAGGCTAAACCCCCAAAGGGTTTTGTCAACTGGGACGAGGGCACCTTCAAGCGCTTGGTCTCCTCACAGCCTGAGCCGTTGCCATCGAGCTTCAAAGTGAGCCACGCGATGCTGTTGAACGTCCTCAGCCGGCCCGGCGACGGACGGCTAGCCATGAAACGGCTCCTTTTGGACAACGACGAGGACCGGCCTTCCCAACGCAGGCTCGTACGCCAAACGATAGCCATCTACCGGTCGCTGTTGGCAACCGGGGTGGTAGAGCAGGCACAAGAGCCTGACGAAGAGGGACGGTGGGTGCGCTTGACAACCGACTTACAAGATGACTTTGCGCTCAACCAGCCCCTCAGCCCGTTCATCTTGGAAGTCTTACCCCATCTAGACACCACCTCTCCGACGTGGGAACTGGACGTGATATCAGTAGTGGAGTCAACGCTCGACGACCCCGGCCCGGTGCTGGCTGCCCAACTTGACCGCCTGAAGGCAGAGACGATAGCCCGCCTCAAAGAAGAAGGCGCTAGCTACGACGAGCGCATGGAGGTGCTGGGCGAGATCGAGCACCCCAAGCCGCTCGCAGATCTTCTCTACGGCACGTTCGACTCGTACCGGGTGCGGCATGCCTGGGCGCGCGACTATAACGTACGCCCCAAGTCGGTGCTGCGCGACCTCTACGAGCGCGCAATGGGCTTTTCTGAGTACGTAGCCCTGTACGGGATCAGCCGCTCGGAAGGTCTGCTGTTGCGTTACCTTTCCGACGCCTACAAGGCACTCGTGCAAAGCGTCCCGGAGGACGTCAAGTCCGAGGCCCTATGGGACATCACCGAATGGCTGGGGGAGATGGTCCGTCAGGTGGACTCAAGTCTCCTAGACGAGTGGGAGGCCCTGCGTGGCCCAGAGCAGGCCCGCGTTGAAGCGGCCAGTACCGGGCGCTCGCTGCAGCGCGAACCCGGTGCCGTTCAAGCGCTGACGGCCAACGTCCGCGCCTTCCGGGTGATGGTACGCAACAGCTGCTTCCGTCGCGCCGAGCTAGCCTCTCGGCGGGACTGGGCCGGCCTAGGTGACCTCGACGAGGCTACCGGGTGGGACGCGGGCCGTTGGGAAGCAGCCATGGCGCGCTATTTCGCCGAGCACGCCAGCATAGGAACGGGCAAGCAAGCCCGCAGCCCGGAACTTTGGCAGGTCGAGGAAAGCGGCCGGCGCTGGAGAGTGCGCCAGGTCCTCGATGACCCCGAAGGCGACCATGACTGGGGGATCTTGGCCGAAGTGGACCTCGATGCCTCCGACGAGATTGGTAGTCCCGTACTTTACCCGATAGGCGTAGAGGCACTAGGCTCTTTTCGGTGAGACCACTTACTCGTGAGGAGGTCCTTTCTCATCTCTTTGTACTTGGCATATGCGCGTTCTTGATCGTCGCTCCTATCTACCTGGTGCAACCACCTCCAGCCGCCTACTCGCTTATGGGCCTCGGTTCTTTCTTTGCCCTGGTCGACTTGGCCATTGCCGGGGCACTTCGTCGCCCGCGCAGGTAAGCCCTTCTCTGGCCTGCGACTAGTGCCCCGAGCCGGCCGAAGGCCATAGTCTCGGCTTATGCGCACAGCACTGCCTACACGCCCTTTGGGCAAGACGGGGATGGACATTACCCGCGTCGGTTTTGGCTCTTGGGCCATCGGCGGAGCCGGTTGGGCCTTCTCGTGGGGCCACCAGGACGACCGGCAGTCCATAGCCGCCATCCGCCACGCGGTCGAGTCTGGCGTCAATTGGATAGACACAGCCGCCGTTTACGGGCTTGGGCACTCCGAGGAGGTCGTGGCCGAGGCGATGAAGGGACTGGCCGAGGCGGACAGGCCCTACATTTTCACAAAGTGCGGCCGAGCATGGGACGAAAACGACCGTCGCAAGCCGCCGCGCAGCGTAGCGACGCGGGCCAGTTTGCGAGCCGAGCTAGAGGCCTCGCTCCGGCGGCTGCAAGTTGAACGCATTGACCTTTACCAGTTGCACTGGCCAGCTGAGGACGGCACCCCCCTTGAAGAGTACTGGGCCACCTTGCTCGAGATGAAACAGGAGGGCAAGATCCGGGCAGCCGGCCTGTGCAACCACAGCACCGCCCAGCTGATGGCAGCAGAAAAGCTGGGCCACGTGGACACCTTGCAGCCGCCCTTTTCAGCCATAAAACGTAGCGCTGCCTCCGAGCTCGCCTGGTGCGCGGAGCACTCGACGGGCGCGATCGTTTACAGCCCCATGCAGGCGGGCCTGCTTACAGGTGCGTTCTCGGCCGAGCGGCTCAGCCGGCTAGCTGAAGACGACTGGCGAAGGCGCGACCCGGAGTTCCAAGGAGAACGAGCCCAGCGGAACCTGGCGCTGGCCGACGCGTTGGCCCCGGTAGCCGAACGCCACGGCACCACCCGGGCGGCCGTCGCCATCGCCTGGGCTCTCGCATGGCCTGGGGTGACCGGGGCCATAGTCGGGGCCCGCAGCGCCAGCCAGGTGGACGGGTGGCTCCCCGCTGCCACCTTGGAGCTCACCGAAGCTGACCTGGACGAAATAGCGGAAGCAATCGAGGCTACTGGGGCTGGGTACGGCCCGTCCCGGCCTCCTCGCTGAGGACGTCGCTGTCGCGCTCGACCCGAGCTAGTTTGCGCCCGACTTTGACAAAGTAAGTCCCGGTCTCTTCGCCGAACTTCTCCACTAGGAGCCCTCCGAGAGCTTCGGGCAGCTCGTCGGGCGTGATGACGGCCTGAGCCTGCCCCGCACCACTTCTGGGCTCAAAGACGAGCCGGACGGCATTTTGCTGCGCGGCACGGCGAGCGTCGCTATTGCTCGACACAAAACCAAGTGCCCGCACAACAGCCATAAGCGGCTCGCCTGCGTCCCTAACTACTGGCAAGCCCTCCACGTCACCGAAATGCCGCCTGGCAAACTGAGCTGCAAACTCCTCACGTGCCTTCATTGCCGCGTCGGCCCCGTGCAGAGCGGCCGTAACGTCTCCTGCCAGGACTTTTTTCAGGTCGACCGGGTGGAGCGAGCCCTGGCCCAGACGCTCCTGCAGGACCGCCAGCTCTTGGTCGCTCCATTCGGTGAGAGCCCTGAAATAGGGCCAAACAAGCCGGTCGGGCACCGACATCAGCTTGCCGAACACCTCACCAGGAGGTGCTGCCAATGGGACATAGTTGCCCCTTGACTTGCTCATCTTGGCACCGCTGCCGTCTGTGCCTTCGATAAGCGGCACCGCAGCGACCAGTTCGGGTTGCTGGCCACAGATCTGCATGACCTTGCGGCACATCTGCATGTTCAGGTACTGGTCGATACCCCCGACCTCGATGTCGCACTCCACTTCTACAGAGTCCAATGCCATCGCCACCGAGTAGAGCAGCTCAGCAAGCGAGAGGCTATGGCCGACCGAAAGGCGCTGGCGGAAATCTTCGCGCTGGAGAGACATGGACAAAGGGACGTGCGCAGCTATCTCGATAAGACGGGGGAGGGTCACGAGGCGCAACCAGTCCCCGTTGTAGCGGAACTGTGCACGCGAAAAGTCAAAGAAGGGGGCAACTTGGTCTTTGTAGGTAGCCAGGTTGGTAGCGATATCGTCGTCGGTCAAGGCGGGGCGTTCGTCTGAACGCCCACTTGGGTCTCCTATTTTCGCCGTCACGTCGCCGACTATGAACACGACCTGGTGGCCCATCCTCTGAAAACGGCTCAACAGGACCATCGGCACGGCGTGGCCCAGATGGACCTCCGCCCCGGTCGGATCTATGCCGAACTTGGCAACAAACGCCCTGCCCTTCTTTGCTGCTCCCGCCACGCGCTCGGCCAGGGCCTCGGTCGAAGGTTGCAGCTGCTGGCAACGTTGGCCGATCATGGTGGCCTGCTCTTGTGGGGACAGGTCGGAGAGGTCGAGCTTCCGACGTTGCAGTGAAAGCTCGACCAGCTCGCGAACAGCTTCGTCACGGCTAATGTCGACAGCGGCGAGCTGTGCCGCGCTACGTTGCGCACAGCGGGCAAGACGGCTCATAAAACCCCCGGGTAGTCAGCAGGCAAGAGACTACCTCGGAAGACTGCGGGTTGGCGCCAGCTTGGAGCCCGCTGGGCCTGTAGCCACCTTGAGGCCAAGCTCGCGACAAAGCACAGCCCTGCCATCAGCGGACAAGGTCCCGACCGGCCACCGCGTCAGCCCACTGCCACGTGAAGGAGCAAGCCGATAGCAAAGGTCAGGACCGCCGCTCCCCCGCCGACGGCCAGCTGGCGCAGGCCGCTGGCGACAAGCGAGCGCCCGGTGATGAGGCCCACGCCAGCGCCTACCAATATGAGGGCCGTCGCCGCCGACAGCACAGCAGCCAGCAACGCGGCTGTGCCTGACCCGACAACGTAAGAGACCACCGGGACCACCGCCCCGATAGCAAACGAGGCAAAGCTAGAGATCGCCACCCGCCACGGGCTGCCCAGCTCTTCGGGGTTGAGGCCCAGTTCTTCGCGGGCCATCGTGTCTAGGGCCGCCCCCGGCTCGGCACTGATCCGCCGGGCAAGCTCCTCGGCCTCTTGCTTAGGGACCCCCTTGGCCCGGTAGATGAGGGCAAGCTCCTCGGCCTCCTCCTCAGGCATCTCTTTGATCTCTTCGGCCTCGAGGCGTATCTCCCGCTCGTACAGCTCCCTTTGGCTCCGGACCGATATGTACTCGCCAGCCCCCATCGAAAATGCCCCAGCAAGCAGGCCGGCCAACCCCGCGAAGAGGATGGCCTTGGCGCCCACCTGGCCACCAGTCACCCCCATGACCAATGCAGTGTTGGAGACCAAGCCGTCGCTGATGCCAAAAACCGCTGCCCGCAGAGCGCCCGAGCCGTCCGAACGGTGCCAGCGTTCTCCCCGCGCTATGCCCGCGCGTACCGTCCCCGCGCTCGGCCGGCCAACCATGGCCCCAACGGCCAGGCCGTGCAAGCGCTCGTCTAGGGCCATCCCGGTCTTGGCTTCGGCCACGTTGTCGTACATCTCGGCATCTTTGGCCTCAGCACGCTGGACTATAGGGAGCATGGCCTTCGCGCCGAAACGCCGCGTCATCCAGATAAGCAACCGGGCCTTTGCGCTCAGCTTGTGCTGAGCAACAGACGGCTCGGGCTCGCCTGCTTCCACCAGCTTTTCTGCCCAATGACGCGCATGGCGTTCTTCAGCCGCGGCTAGTTGAGCAAAGATCTCGCGCTGCTCGCCCTCGGCGCTCTCAGCCAGCGAGCGGTAAAGAGCCGCTCCTTCTACTTCGTCAGACCAGTGCTCGCGGAACTCGGCCACCTTGCGGGGACTTGGCTTACCAGCGGGCGGCTCCCCCGCGTCCTTGCTCATCGTTGTCCAGCCTCGCCGTCTACGGTAGCAGCCTCCCGGGCGCTAGGAGACGGCCCGGCGGAACGTTCGCGAAGCCCAAAGCGTAGTGACGGCGCACAAAGGCACCAAGACGCCAAAGGCTTGCCAGGTGGCGCTGCTGGCCAACGTGCCGCTCGATAGGTCCCGCGAGGCCGCGACCAAATAGTACAGCGGGTTGAAATGGGCCAGCACCTGCAGCCACTGTGGGCCGAGCGAGACCGGCAAAAGCACGCCGCCTAGCAGCAGCACTGGGAGGTTGAGACCGGTCATCACCGCGGCGAACCCATTGATGTCTTTGATAATGATCGCCAAGGCGATCGAAAAGGACGCCACCGTGACCATGAGCAGGCCAAGAAGGACCGCGAGGGCCCCGAGCCCTGCTAGGTGCACGTGAAAGCCGAAAGCGGCGCCCGCGCCGACCAGCACCACGTCAAAGACGAACATGGCAAACGTAGAGAAGAGCACCTGGCCGAGCAAAATAGCCATGCGGCTGGCCGGGGTCACTCTCAGGCGCTCGATCACGCCAGCCCGCAGCTCGAAGATCGTGCTAAAGCCAGGCCCGTTGCCGCTGGCAAAGGCCTGCAAGGACAAGATGCCAGGGAGGAACTCGTCCAACGCGTGCCCCTTAGCGCCCGGCCCAAGGGCCAAGTCGTTGAGCAATGGGGTGAACAGCACAAGGTACAAAAGCGGGGTAGTAAACCCGACGAACACCCAGACGGGGTTGCGGAGCATTTGCAGCCCATAACGATTGAACAAGAGCCAGGTTTCGCGCGCCGTCCTCATGCTGCCTCCGCGCCTGTGGGCTCGACGTCGCGCAACGAACGGCCAGTCTTGGCTAAAAATACGTCGTCCAAAGTGGGCTCCGAAAGGCTGACAGCGCTCACCCGGCACCCCTCCTTCTCTAGGACGCGTACCAGCTCTGGCAGGGCGCCCGTCCCGTCATCGACATAAAGGCGCACCTGGTCGCCGTGCACGGCGGCCTCCCTCACAAAACGCAAGCTGCGCACGGCCAGCACTGCTACGCCCGCGCCACGGCCGTCATTTCTCAGGGAAACGACGATACGGTCGCCTGATACCTGGCGCTTCAGCTCCCGGGGGGATCCCTCGGCCACTATTAGGCCGTGGTCCATTATCATCACCCTCTCACAGAGCGCGTCCGCCTCCTCCAGGTAATGGGTAGTGAGGAAAACGGTAGTGCCCTTTGACCTAAGTAGCCGGACGTACTCCCACAAGTGGGCACGGTTTTGCGGGTCAAGGCCGGTACTGGGCTCGTCCAAGAACAAGACATCGGGCCGGTGGACGATGCCGAGCGCCACGTCCAGGCGCCGGCGCTGGCCCCCCGAGTACGTCTTGACCCGTCTGTCTGCGATACCCTTCAGGTCCAGCACCTCCATGACTTCATCGGCCCGAGCTGCCACTTCCGCCTTGGTACCTCCGTAAAGGCGCCCCTGGAGCACCAAGTTCTCCCTGCCGGTGGCCAGCTCATCGGCACCCCCTAATTGGCTTACGTACCCAGTGCGTGCTCGGACTTGCCTGGGTTGGCGAGCCACGTCGAAGCCAGCCACGGTGGCTTCGCCCCTACCTATAGGCAAAAGAGTGGTCAGCATCCTGAGCGTCGTCGTCTTGCCCGCCCCGTTCGGGCCGAGGAAGCCGAATATCTCGCCTCTTTGCACGGCCAAGTCCACCCCTCGCACCGCTTCGACCACCTTGCCCTTCACGCTGAACGCCTTGCGCAACCCACGGGCGGATATGACTGGCAGGTCACTGCTCATTTGACAAACGCCTTTCTTGGTAGCGAGCCTGGCTGGTGCCCCCTTTGGGGGACAATGCACGCCTTGCCCCTTTGGGAGGCCGTGCACGCCTGGGACGTTGCCGTTTTGGGCCCAGGTGCCCGTTGCGGAGGGGCTTGTCCACACAAGTTCGTGCGCTCAATGGCCGGTTACCAATGCTTGCGACCTGGTCTTGTTAGCTTCCAGCAGCACCTGAGGAAGTTTTACGCCTCCGGCGGGCACCGACATGGCGCTCCAGCAGGTCCTTGAAGGCTTCCTCGTCGCGTCCAGTAGCGAAGGCCCGGCTCGGTACCACAAGGCCGAACTGCCTGCCTCGCAGCAGCTGGTAGATCCCCGGCCCCCGGACGGCCTTCGTGAAGTAGTCCCAGCCCACTTCGCTCCTGCGGCCCATAAAGGTAAGGGTTGCCCCTTGCTCGTCGAAGCTGTGCTGCTGAGGTCCCTGTACAACGGGGTTGCGACGCCAAGCAGCATTTGGCCCTTGGTAGAACATGGCACCGATAAGGACGAACCAAGCCGCACCGATGCCCACTGCATAGCCTGAGGCGGTGACTACCCCGATGACCACGATGACAGCCATGATGCCAGATGCGAGCGCGACCAAGGCGGAACGCGCCATCATTTGCCGTTGAGCACTGGCAAACTCTGCCCTAGTGAGCGTGAACTCCACTGACACGCGCTGGCCCCCGGGCCCTGCTGAGCCCGTACCACCGTCGCCAGGCTGCTGTCCTTTGAGGTCATCGTCAACCATGTTCATCGCCAGCTCTACCTCGCCGAAAGCTCGTGTACGACGTTGGGCCTTTTCGGGCCACGATGTTGAGCCGCACATAGTCGGTAACCGGCTCGAGCATGGAGGCCGACACGTCAAGAGCTATGACCTGGCCACGAGGCAACCGGGCCAGAAGCGGCTGGGTCACTCGCCCACTGCCGCACCCAGCGTCGAGAACAGTCTCCTCGCCCGCCAAATCGAGCCGCTGGGGCACCCTGTGGCCCCACCGAGCCCGGGGGTTGGACAGGCGGTCGCAGAGGGCACCGTCCAGCTCTTTTTGCGGCCTACTGGCACCAGCGCCCACGCTTTACCACGTTAGAGGCCTTTCCCCATGTCTTGTCGCAGGCCGTTCGGCAAGGGCACGCCCGCTCGGTGCAGTGCAGGGTGGCCCAAGTGCTCCAAGCCGTCAGAAGCTTTGGCGCCCGAAGCCGTCAGTAGCTCTGGGTGGCGCAGGCGTAGGTCACCGCAGTGCTCGCAGAGCTCTTCGGGGACGAGCCCGGTCCTAATGAGCAGGCCAAAGATGCGGCAACCGAGGCAGTACCCGGCGAAGGACTCCAACGAAGCCGCGCCAGCCAAGAGGCCGACAATCACGAGGGCACCTAAGTGGTCAGAGAAGGCAAACCATAGCACTAGCGCTGAAGTCGAAAAGGCCACCCCCATGCCCTGAGCAAAGCGTTTGGGAGGCCCGGCTACAGGCCGCTCAGCAGCCAGCCTGGGCGCTACGACCCTGGTGGCTAACAACCCTAGAGGGCTCAGCTTGGGCCCCGTAAGTACTCGTGCCCAGAACCCGTAAGCGAGCGGCACCAGTAACCAGGCTTGCCGGGACACGATGACTGCCAGGCACATCGCCACCACAACGCCCGCGACCACCCTAGCGGCGACCTCGTTGACCGGGTCGGGAAAGCTGAACAAGGACTTCCAGCGAGCAGCCATGTGCGCACCCCCAGGTTGTGTGCCCGTACATGACAAAGTTTATCATCTGAGTCAGATTTTGCAAACGCCTTCGGCGCCGTACGCGTCCAGCCACCCGGCTCGTGCTGGATGGGGCTCAATGCTGACGCAGCTCGGCATCGGCGTCGCCTCCGCCTAGCTGCCAACTACCTGTGTCGTAGTTGTTGCGCGGCCCCCTGTCCACTCCGGGCACGGAGGTGAGGTGCTCGGGCACATTAGGGAGCACGTCTTGGAAGTACGACTTAGCCGCCGCCGTCGTGCCGATGTCACGGCCCGCCTTCTCCGACAAGAACCAGCGGTGCTCCAGCACTTCATGGAAGACCTCAGCCGGTGACAGCCTGGTGTTGTACTCAGCCGGCATGAGGCGCATGACCTTGTCGTAGACGTCGCGTAGCCAACGGCTCGCAGCCACCATGGTCGGTACCCGCTTGCCCTCCAGTTTCTCGAGGTGGCTGCGGTAGCTGGCAATGTCGTTCAACAAGCGGCGGGCCTGGTTTTCTTGTGCGTCCAAGCCAGTCAAGATGCGCAGCTGGTGCCGGTGCTGGCCCGGTTCGGCCACCCGGGTGCGTATCCGCATCCGGTAACCTTCGTCGACGCTCACAAGTTCGACTTCGTCCGCGTCGAAACCCAGGTCGTTCAGTCGCCGCAGCCGTTCCGCTATGCGGTAACGCTGCTCTTCGGGACGGATCACCACGTCTTCAGTAAGTGCCGACCACAAACGGTGATAACGGTTTGGGATCTCCTCGGCCAGCTCAACTGGCTCCACGTCGGCGGGCAGGAGGCCAGCCCCAGCCAGGTCCAATAGCTCTCCCCCGACCCGTTCGTAGGCCAGCTCCACGTCGTACTCCCTCTGGCCGTCAGTAAGAGCGGGGTGCAGCTCGCTCGTCTCAGCATCGACGAAGATCGCTTGGAGGGTACCAGCGTCCAGGCGGAACAGGGTGTTGGAGAGCGAGCAGTCCCCCCAGAAGAACCCCGCTAAGTGGAGGCGCACGAGCAGTTCCACCAAAGCGTCCAGGAGCTGGTCGGTCGGCCTAGGACGGTGCGGGCTTGAGTACAAGGCGCGGTACGTGGTCGAGTACTCGAGGTAACAGGTGCAAAGCACCGCGTCCAGCTCGGCCCCGTCGCGCTCGCCCCGGTCAAAGACGATCCCAAGCGGCTCGACCGCAGGGATCCCCAGTTCGGACAGCCGGCGCAAAAGACGGTACTCGCGACGAGCTAAGGGCTCCTGCATCTCCTTTAAGGCGTAAAGCCGGCCTTGGTCTACCGCAAAGCGGACAACGTGGCGGGAGGTGCCCCGGTGGCGGATCTCGACCATGCGCTCGTCCTGCCACTCCTCCAGCGGGAGATCCCAGGGCAGGCTGAGCAGGCCGGCAGCCACGTTGGCGGGTGGGCGAAACACGTAGCGCACCATGCCAGTGTCGCACTTGGACAGAGCAAGCGCACCTGATAAAGGGCCCACGAAGAACTAGCCTGGAGCGGATGGAGCTGCTCCGTTGGGAACGCCGGCCGAGCCTCCGCCAGCCGGTCTTGATAGCGGCCTTTGAAGGGTGGAACGACGCAGGCAATGCGGCTTCGGGTGCAGTCGGGCACCTAGCTCGTGAGTGGGGCGCGACCCGTTTCGCTAGCTTCGATGCCGAGGAGCTGTTCGATTTCACCTCAGTACGCCCTCAAGTGCGCCTGGAGGCCGGGGAGACCCGACGGCTTGAGTGGCCCGAGGTCGTCCTGGTGAGCGCCGCCCTGCCCGAAACTGACCGTGACGCCGTCCTCATGTACGGGCCGGAGCCCCAGCTGCGCTGGCGTGGCTTTGCTAGCGAGCTTTGCGAGGCTTGCGGGGCCATCGGGGTGAGCTCAGCCCTGCTCTTGGGGGCAATGCTCGCCGATGTGCCGCACACTCGTCCCGTCAGGGTCAGCGGGGGAGCAACGACCCCGGAACTGGCCGCCCTCGCGAACCTCGAGCCCTCTTACTACGAGGGGCCCACAGGGATCGTGGGCGTCATATCCGACCTATTGGCCAAGCAAGGGATCCCCAGCGCTTCACTTTGGGCGAGCGTCCCGCACTATGTGTCCCAAAGCTCGTCGCCCAAGGCGACCCTTGCCCTCGTCGACAGGGTGACGAGGCTGCTCGGGACAAAAGTGAGCACCACCGAACTTCAAATAGCGTCAGCCGCCTACGAACGTCAGGTCAATGAGCTGGTGGCATCGGACGAGGAGGCCTCGGCCTACGTGAGCAAGCTGGAGGAACAGGATGCCGAGGAGCGCCAGGCTCAGGCACGCAACACGTACCGCCTCCGTATGGTCTCCGGTGAGGGCCTGGTAGCTGAAGCGGAGAGGTACCTGCGCGAGCACCGCAAAGACTGACGACCACCGGACAAGCCCCTAATTGGTGCAGGATGGTGGTGTGGCAACATGCCCTCACGGTTTCCCCCAAGGCGAGTGCCTGATCTGCCAGACGTTGGGCAACGGGCCTGTGGCCCCCTCCACCCGCGCAAAGTTGAAAGAACGCCAAGCCGAAAAGGCAAGCTCCCTAAAAGGCGTGGGCACTTCGGGCCCGGCCACTTTGGCACCACGGCCGACAAGGGACTTGCCCACAACAGGGTTGTCTGCTGAACGCGCTACCATGCGCCACGGGTGGCGGGCTGCTTGGGCCCTCATCGCCGCTTTGGTCATCGCAGGCACTGTCATTTGGGCCTTCGCAGGCCTGTTCACGCTGGCCTTCCACGTCGCCGAGTACGTGGTACTGGTCGCGCTAGCCAGCTGGGCCGGCTACAAGGTCGGCTACGCAAGTGGTCGTCGGCACCGGGAATAGCTGGCACGCACCTATCGGCGTGCCGTTACTACCAATACCAAGTCGTGACGACTAGGAACCTACGCAAATGTGGGCAACCGCGCCGAAAAGGACCTTCGACGAACGCCAACTACCGAGCTGCCAACAGCAAGTAGTTGAGCAGCCGCGCCCTGGGGCTCGTCAGTTCCAGATGGCCGAGCCGCTGTCTGCGTCGAAAAAGTGAAGGTGCTCGGTGTCTACGACGAAAGCAGCCCGTGAACCGGCCTTGAGCTCCGAGCGCGGGACTACCCGGGCCACGCCCTCCGACTTGGTGCCGGCCCCCTGTAGCACCGGAGCTGCTCCCAGCTCGTGCGCCTCTTGAGCAGCAGCGGCTTCTTCGGACCTGGCCTTGGGGGCCTCGATCAAGAAGTGCACCTGCAGCTCGTTGCCAAGCGCCTCGATCAGCTCGACGTCAGCGTACAGGATCGTCCCTGGGTCTGGCTGCGGCACCAGCGCGGCATCTGCAAGGTGCTCGGGACGGATCCCCACGATCACCTTGTGCCCCTTCATAGCCGCAAGCCCAGGACGGCTCTGCATGAGCGAACGAGGCAGTACGAGCGACTGCGGGCCGATCTTTACCTGGTCGCCCTCTGGGGTTATGACAGCCTCGTACAGGTTCATGGCCGGGGAGCCGATGAAGGCAGCGACGAAAATGTTGTCGGGACGTTCGTAAAGGTTTTGCGGCGTGCCGCACTGTTGCAGCCGGCCCATGTGCAGCACTGCAACCCTGTCCCCCATCGTCATGGCCTCAGTTTGGTCGTGGGTCACGTAGAGAGTTGCCACACCGACACGACGCTGGATACGGGAGATCTCGGCACGCATCTGCACCCGCATTTTTGCGTCCAGGTTGGACAGCGGCTCGTCCATGAGGAACACCGACGGCTCGCGCACGATAGCCCGGCCCATAGCTACCCTCTGTCGCTGGCCACCAGACAACTGTGCGGGCTTGCTGTTGAGGTAGTCAGTGAGGCCCAGCAGCTGGGCGGCCTCACGGACTTTGGCTTTTATCTCGTCTTTGGGCACCTTGCGCAGTTTGAGGGCAAAACCAATGTTCTCGGCTACCGTCATATGTGGGTACAGGGCATAGCTCTGGAACACCATGGCAACGTTGCGGTCCTTTGGGGGTAGGTCGTTGACCACCTGGCCACCCATCCGGAGCGTCCCCGAACTGATGTCCTCCAGCCCGGCGACCATACGCAAAGCGGTTGTCTTGCCAGAACCGGACGGCCCGACGAGGACCATCAGCTCCCCTTCAGCCACTTCAAGATCCAAGTCTGTCACGGCCGGCAGGCCGTTCGGGTAGACCTTGGAAACCTTGTCCAAGGTGATAGTTGCCATGGCACCTCCTAAAGTCCCTGACTAAGGTTATCTCTACTCAAGGCGCACTTCCACCAGCCCCGACGGGGCAGCGACGGCCAGGGGGCGAGCCCGCTACGAGCGAGCACCAACAGCTTTCGCCTGCTCAAGAGCCTGAAGGTAGATGGCCGCCAGCCTGTCCCAAACAGCGTTCGCAGCCTCGTCCAACCCCTGGTGCTCAGGGTGGGCGTCCAGCCAGGCAACCGTCTCACGGATGCCCTCGGCGAAGGGGACTTTTGCAGCAAAGTCGGGGACCAGCCTGCGTAGTTTCGAGTTGTCAAAAACCGTGCAGTAGATCTTGTCACCCAGCAAGCTGCCCTCTTGCCCGGGGTCAGCGGCCACCAACGCATCTGTAGGCACGTGCAGTAAGTGCGCCTCCGCCCCGCAGGCGTCTGCCAGGTACCTGTAAATCTGGTCCCAGGTGAGAGCTTCGTCGGACGTTATGTGGAAATCTTCGCCGAGTGCTTCGGCCCGTCCCAGCAGGCCGGTCAACCCCCGGGCAAAGTCCCTGTTGTGCGTGATGGTCCAGATGGCCGTGCCGTCCCCGGGGACCAGCACCGGCGCAGCGCGCCGGATGCGGTCGACGATCGTGTACGGCTTGGCCCAACTGCCTACGCAAACTGGGATCTGGGTCAGCCCGTAGGTGAGCGTCGGCCGCACAATAGTCCAAGCCAGCTCGTCTGTTCCTCTCAGGAGCAGCTCACAGGCGATCTTGTCTCGTGAGTACTGCCAGTATGGGTTGGACAGGGGCGTCGACTCTGTCACCAGCCAGTGCGATGGGGGCTTTTCGTAAGCACTTGCTGAGCTAATGAAGACGTACTGGCCCGTGCTGCCTCTAAAGGTCCTGATGTCCCTAGCCACGTCGGCCGGGACGTAGGCGACCCAGTCGACTACTACGTCCCAGTCAGTACCGGCGACGAGCCGGCCAAAGGCGGCTTCGTCGTGGACATCGCCCTTCAGCACCCGTGCCCCTGGCGGCGGGGCTTGCCGCCCACGGTTGAACAGCCAAAGCTCGTGCCCGGCAGCCAAGAGCTGCTCCGAGCACGCACTACTGATGAGGCCCGTGCCTCCGATGAACAGTACCCGCAAGTTACGAGCCCCCGAGGACGCCGAGCTCTGCCGTGCAAGACATACCGGCCATAGGCTAGCGGGCACGGGGGCCTGGCACCTGGCCGGGCCAGCTCGGCGCCAGCAGGCCAGGTCGTCGTAGTGCCGCCGCGGGAGAGGCGCCCGCACCTACGCCGAAAGCCGAGGTTGCTGGCAGTTGGACGCGTACAGTACCTAGAGTTATCTTTTATCTCACTCCAGCCACAACCGCCACTTGAGTAACAACAACCGGGGGCAACGCTGAAAACCAGGGCACGCAGGGCGACCAGGAACATCGTGATCTTGGCCGTACTGGCCGGGGTCGGTTACGCCTTCGCACTGCCGACGCGCACGTACCTGGCGCAAGAGCGCACCATAGCCGCAGAGCGCCACGCCGTGGCGGTCTTACGCTCGGAAGACTCCAGGCTGTCTGCCCAGGTAAAGTCGCTCCACACTGACTCGACCATCGAGCAGCTAGCTCGCCAGGAGTTCGGTCTCGTGTTCCAGGGCCAGCAGGCTTACGACGTTCTCCCGGCCCCCTACGCTCCCCAGCCAAAAACCTCGCCCCGGCCAGCAAAGCGCTCTTCTTGGTACTCGCACTTGGAGTTTTGGCGTTACTTTTGACCGGTGGCCTGTCAGCAAAACCCAAGACGCCGGACAGCTGGGACGGCGCAAGTAGTGACCGGCACGGCGGCTAGGCCTATGGAGCCTGCAATAGGACAACTACTTGGCCATGCTCCCCGGGGCCGCTACGAGGTCGCAGTCAGTGACGCTACGGGCCAGCCAGTAGTACTGCGCAACGAGCCGCTGCTTGAGGACGGGACCCCCATGCCGACTCGCTACTGGCTCGTCGGCAAGAACGCAAGGCGCGCCGTGGGGTACCTCGAAGCGCGCGGGGGGTGCCGGGAAGCCGAAGCCGCTATCGACCCAGCAGAGCTGGCACGAGCACACGAACGCTACGCGTCGGAACGCGATGCCGCCCTGCCTCCGGGCTGGGACGGCCCTCGCCCAAGTGGCGGTGTCGGTGGGGCAAGGCGCGGGGTGAAGTGCCTTCACGCCCACTACGCCTGGTACCTGGCCGGAGGCGACGACCCCGTCGGCCGGTGGGTGGCTGAGCAGCTCATGTCCGAGGTGAGCAGCGCCGGACCGGTGGCTGCTTACGCCAAGGACGCGCTGGCACCTGGTGGGGCCGGAGGCACGCGAACCAGGTGAGCGGGGTGAACATCGCAGCGGTCGACTGTGGGACCCTGTCAACCCGCTTGCTCGTCTGTGCTCCCGATGGCGAGGCTCTGGTACGGCTGGCTCACATAACCAGGCTCGGCGATGGCGTAGACGCTTCTGGTCACTTGCGGCCCGACGCTGTGGAAAGAGCACTGGCGGCTCTGCGGGAGTACCGCAGGGTCATGGACCGCTTGCACGTCGGCCGCGCCCGGATGGTAGGGACCTCGGCGCTTCGCGACAGCGCCAACCGCGACGCTTTTTCCGTACCCGCCAGCACCGTCATCGGCACGGAGATGGAGCTGCTGAGCGGCCAGGACGAAGCCGCCCTCTCGTTCATCGGGGCGACGGCTGCCCTGGACGAGGCCAAGGCGCCTTGGCTCGTGGTCGACATCGGTGGAGGCTCCACCGAACTGGCCCTAGGTGCCCTAGCTGGGAAGGCGCCAGAGCTCACCTTGTCGCTCAACCTCGGCTGCGTACGCGTAACTGAGCGGTTCTTACGAGACGACCCACCGGGCCGGGCCGAGCTGGCTGAAGCTTCTCGGTGGCTCCACGACCAGTTCAGGCAGGCCCAGTCGGCCCTGCCTTCCCTAGGCAAGGCTGTCTCGCTCGTCGGCTTGGCAGGGACCGTCTCCGCCCTGGCGTGCTACGCCCAGGGCCTAGCTAGCTACGAACGTGAGCTCGTGCACCACTACAGGCTGGAGCGCTCATCGGTCGGAGCGGCACTGTACGACCTGGCGGGCCAGCCTGCAGCCCGCCGTGGACAGGGCCAAGGTATCGAGCCAGGCCGAGCGGCCACCATCGTCGGTGGCGCCTTGGTGCTTGCGACCTTGATGTCGCACTTCGGCTTTGAGGAATGCCTCGTGTCGGAAGCCGACATCCTAAATGGCCTGGTCATGTCAATTAGAGCGGCTCCACAGGGCCTTTTTTACCGAGCAGGCCGAAGCTGCAAGCCTGCTCCGGCGTCAAGCTAACATCTGCCTGGTGAACTGGGGCCACGGTATGCCTTACCCCGAACTGCGCGGCAAGCGCGTGTTGCTACGGCCCTTGTCTGTGGCCGATTTTGAGGCCTGGCGGGAGGTCAGGTCCCGCTCGCACGACTGGTTGGTCAAATGGGAGCCTCGGCCCGTGCCCGGCCAGCCCGATGCCGTACAGGACAAGCGCGCCTTCGCCGCCCGCTGCAACGCGCGTTTGCGCGAACGCGAGCTGGGCACTGGCTATGGCTTTGGGGTCTTCGTGGGAGAACGTCCCGAACGCTTTTCAGGGGAAATCAACATCTCGTCAGTGCAGCGGGGGCCTTTCCAAAACGCCTACGTCGGCTACTGGATCGACGAGGCGATGGCAGGCCACGGTTATATACCAGAAGCGTTCGTGGTCATCTGCCGGTTCGCGTTCGAAGACCTGATGCTGCACCGCTTGCAAGCGTCAATTATCCCGCGCAACAAGCCCAGCATCCGGGTAGCCGAGAAACTGGGGCTGCGCAACGAAGGGACAGCCCTTCGCTACCTGGAGATCAACGGCGTATGGGAAGACCACGTCCGCTACGCCATCACGTCAGAGGACTGGGCTGAGCGCCGGGAACGCTACCTAAGGGAATGGCTCCTGCCGTAGGCGAAATGCAACGGCGCCTGCCGTAAGCGCCTGGCTCGCTCAAGCTGCCGGCGCGACGCCGTCGAGGTGAAGGCTGGCTCAGCGATATGCTTCGGCGCGAAAGCCGTGCTCCCGCAGAGCCGGCACGATCTTGTCGCGGTGGGCTGGGTCGCGCGTCTCGAGCGTCAGCACAACTTCGACCTCGTTGACCCCTATGGGTGCCCCAGAACGGCGGTGCTCCACGGTCAGCAGGTTGAGGCCGAGCCCCCCAAGAGCACCGGCCAGCGAAGCAAGGGCACCGGGCTTATCAGCCAGGACGACCCTCAACGTGAGGTAACGGCCAGCAGCTGTGAGACCGTGCTCGATCAAGCGGGTCAACAACAAGGGGTCCACGTTGCCTCCCGAGAGCACGAGCACCACGGGGCCGCCCCCGGCACCGTGCCCAGCCAGCAAAGCGCCAAGCCCAACCGCGCCGGCTGGTTCGACCACCCATTTGCAGCGCTCAAGCAGCAGGAGGACAGCCTGGCTGATCTCCTCCTCGCTAACGGTCACGACCTCGTCGACGAGCAGCTGGGCATGCTCCAGGGTCAGCTCTGACACGCTCCGCAGGGCAATGCCGTCAGCCATAGTCTCGACCTTGCCAAGCTCGACTGGCGTGCCTCGTTGGAGCGACGCGACCATAGGCGCAGCCCCTGCAGCCTCGACACCCACCACCCGAGCTTTTGACCCACCGTAGCGAAGGCCTGCGGCCACTCCTGCCATCAAGCCCCCACCCCCACAGGGGACCATCACAACTTCAGCTCCCGGCGCTTCCTTGGCCAGCTCAAGACCGATCGTCGCCTGTCCGGCCACGACAAGACGGTCGTCGAAGGGCGGCACGTAATAGGCGTTCGCGTTGCGAGCTGCGTACTTGCGCGCAGCCTCGATAGCGTCGTCCACAGATGCCCCGCACAGCTCCACCTGCGCGCCGTAAGAACGTGTCGCTTCGACCTTGGGGAGCGACGCCACCTGGGGCATGAACACCCTTGACCTCAGGCCGCATATAGAGGCGGCGAGAGCCACCCCCTGGGCGTGGTTGCCCGCTGAGGCAGCCACCACCTCCACGTCTTTGCTCTCGTCAGCCAGGGCTGAGATCCGGTTGAACGCCCCCCTGATCTTAAAAGAGCCGGTGCGCTGGAAGTGCTCCGGCTTCACAAGCACCGGGCGGCGGAGCAGCTTGGACAGAGCAGCCGAAGTAACAACCGGCGTCGGGCGCACCACGCCAACAAGGCGCGCTGCGGCTTGCTCGACCTCGTCCTGGCTGACGATCATTGACGCCTAGAGCCCAGGGCCGCGCACGCGGCTAAACCGGCGGGGCCGCACCCCGCTCGCGTCCCTGGTTGCCCACCGGGGGGCGGGGCGCTGGGGGCTCTTCCTCGCCATAGGCAGCGTAGCCAGTCTTTTCAAGTTCGAGCGCCAGCTCTGGGCCACCACTGGCCACCACGCGCCCAGCTGACACCACGTGGACACGGTCGACCGGCAGCTCCGAGAGCAACCGGTAGTAGTGGGTGATGGCCAGGATCCCGATGTCGGACTCCCGGCACAGCTCGGCGACCCGTCTGGCGACGGCTCGTAACGCGTCTACGTCGAGGCCAGAGTCGACCTCGTCGAGCACTGCGAACTTCGGCCGCAGAGCACCAAGCTGCACCACCTCGTTGCGCTTGCGCTCACCGCCCGAAAGGTCGACGTTGAGCGGGCGTGACAGGAAGCGCTGGTCTAAACCTGCCCTTTCCGCCTCTTCCGACAGCACGGCCGCCGCGTCGGCAGGGTCGCGACCGGACGCGGCATAGGCCTCACTTATGGCGTCCACCAGGCTCACGCCAGGCACTTCGATCGGGTACTGCAAAGCCAAGAACAAGCCTGCTCTGGCTCGCTCCCAGGCGGCCATGGCCAGCAAGTCCGCACCGTCGAGCAGTACCTGCCCTGACGTAGCACGGTACCCTGGCCTGCCAGCGACTACATGCGACAGCGTCGACTTGCCGGAGCCGTTGGGGCCCATAACAGCGTGGATCTCGCCGCTCGCCACACGTAGGTCTATGCCACGTAAGATTTCCGTCCCCCCGACAGAGACGTGCAGGTCCTTTATCAACAGCTCGCTCACGGCACCTGCACCACCAAGTCTTCCCCCTCTACACGCACAGAGTAGGTTTCCACCGGCCTCGTAGCTGGTAGGCACTGAGGGCTCCCGTCTTCTAACGAGAACGTGCTGCCGTGCTTGGTGCACTCAATGGTGCAGCCGAGCTCGTCAACCTCACCCTGCGAAAGCGGCCAGTTTTGGTGGCTGCACGAGTCAGCCATCGCGTAATATCGCTCGCCCAAGCGGACGACGCACACACCGCGCGGGCCGCCCTCAACGTGCGTGGCAGTGGCGTGAACCAGGCTAGCGAGCTTCACTCGCACCTCTTCGCTCATCGCCGGAGAGCCCTGCTAACCTCTGGCCGACCGCCTCCCAAGCCGGCTGCCACCAACTTGTCCGCCACCGCCTCCTGGAGCCATTCGAGCATGCCCCTTACTGGGGAACGCTCGAGGACGTCACGCATGAAACCAAGCACGATCAGCCGTTCAGCAGCCGCGGTCGGCACGCCACGGCTTTCCAGGTAGAAGAGCTGTGACTCGTCTATTGGGCCGACCGCCGAGGCATGCGAGCAGCGTACGTCGTTGTCCTCGATCTCCAAGTTGGGAACGGAATCGGCGTGGGCACCTTCGGACAGGACAAGGTTGCGGTTGGTCTGAAAAGCATTGGTGCCCCTCGCACCTTTTTCTACCCTTATGAGGCCAGAGTAAACAGACCGGGCATCGTTCGCCACCGCCCCCTTGAACAACAGCTCCGAACGGGCCTGAGGCGCAGCATGGAGCTGGACCGTGCGCAAGTCGTGCACCTGGGACCCCGTGCCAAAATAGCCAGCCAGTAGCTCGCTCTGCCCCCCAGGGCCTTCTAGGACCGAATCGGTGCGCACCCTGGCGTAATCACCTCCGAGGGCCACCGTCATGCAATTGAGGAAGCCGTCGCGGCCCACCCGGCTGGCAATGTTGCCGAGCTGCCACACCCTCTTACCGAGAAGTTGTACCTGTGCAAACCGGGCGTGAGCGCCCGGTCCGATCACCAGCGTCGTCAGAGGCACGACGAGGGCGTCCACGTCGGGCGACGCTATGACCTCCAAGAGCTCCGCAGAGGCGCCCTCTTCCAGCTCCACCTCCAGATGGGGGAAGAACGCACCTCCTTCGCCGTCAACCCAGTGCACCAGGACCACGGGCTGGTCCAAAACCGCACCGGCAGCCACCCTCGCAGACCAAGGGGCCCTCACAAAGGCGCAGTTGAAGTCCGTCCAAACATCGCGCGCTGGGCCCCCATAGCCGTCGGCAGCTCCCGTAGCGAGGCCCCCCTCGGCCAAGGCCCTGAGCTCGAGCCCAGCCTGTGGCCTGACCACCTCGGCTTCACCCCCGTTGTGGGTAACGACGACCGTGGCCTCAGAGCCGAGCGACTGCACGAGCTCTTTTACCCGGCGAGGCAGCTGGGGCAAAGTCGGCTCCCGACCTGGAGGCTGCGGCTGGTACCTGGCCAAGTCAAGTTCATCGATGCGGCTGTAACGCCAGATTTCATCGGACTCGCTAGGTAGCTGTGCAGCCGCAAAACGCTCCCACGCGGCTAGACGCGCGTCCTTCAACAAGCGCGGGCCAGTCAGAGCGGCAACGGCACCCGCGTTGAACGCGGAGCGGCTGACGTCTGGCATCGCCTACAGCTTAGGGGATCGTAGCCCCGGGCCTAGTTGGCCCGGCACCAGGTCCTGGCTTCAGCCAGCAGGTGAGCCACTTCGGCGTCAGTTGTCTGGGTGAAGTCTTCGTACCAGGCACCTACCGCTCGCATGTTCTCTGGGCAAAGGGCGCAAACTGTGTCGTCCGCTTGGCAAGCGAGGGCCGACAGGACCTCGGGTGGCGCTACGGGGACAGCCATCACGACCCGGACCGGGCCAGCTTGGCGCACGGCCAGGAGGGCGGCTTTCATGGAAGCGCCCGTGGCCAAGCCGTCGTCCACTATCACCACCAAGCGCCCCGACAGCAAAGCCGCGACGTTGCCCATCCCATAAACTTCGAGCTGGTGGGCCACTTTGGCCGTCGCCCTCGAAACCAGTGCCTCCAGGTCGCCCGGGCCGAGCTGGAGGTACGCCACAACCTCGTCGTTCAGCACAAGGGCACCGCCCGGAGCTAGCGCACCGACTGCGAGCTCTTCGCGCCCAGGTGCACCTATCTTGGCGACCGGCATCACCACAAGTGGCGCTGCAAAGCTGCGGGCAACCTGGAAGCCGACCGGGACGCCACCGCGCGGCAGAGCTACCACCAACGGGCTGGCAGCCGGGTCAGCCAGGCAGGGCAAGTTCTTCAGCTTTTCGACGAGCGCCTGGCCTGCTTCGGCACGGTCAGCGAACATGGTCACCCGGCGAGGCTCAACCCCCGCTCCCCGTCTCCACCTCGACTACGACCCGCCGGTGGTCGGCAGGGTCGTAACGCACAGGGATGGTGCTCCCGACCTTGACCCGGGCGCGCGCCTCAGGGGTCGGGAACGCCACCCTGGTCGTCACCTCGAAGTTCTCTCCCTCCTCCGGCTGCACCTTGAGGGTGAGCCGGCTGCGAGTCACTGGGCCCAGCGTCCTTTCGTCAACCACCGATACCACGATGGCCTTTGCCTGCTCACTCAGCGGTTTCAAGTCGCCCAAGACCTGCTCGGGCTCGGGAGGGGGCGGCTCGAAGGGGCGCTCAATGGAGCGGCCCGCTTCCTCAGAGCTAGCCCGCGCACGCCCACGCAGAAACCTTTTCGCCAGGTCGCCGGCGTCTTTGTCTCCCCGGCGACGTTTTGGCTCGCCTGGCTCAGCCGGCCTTTCAGGTTTTGGACGGCCCGGGTGGACGGGCCTTGCGCTACGGGGCTGGGGGGCTGGCCTAGGCCCTTGGAGCGGGCCTTGCGAGTTGACGGCCAAGCTTAAGCCACCGACCACCACAACTAGCAAAACAGCCAGGGCAAGAGCCGCTCCCACAGCGAGATCTTACGACGGCACCAGCCAGCGCGCTCACGTTGGCTTACGCAACGCTGGCGCTAGCCTACGCTGCCTTCCATCTGCAGTTCGATGAGCCGGCTCCACTCTACGGCGTACTCCATTGGCAGGGTGCGGGTCACCGGCTCGATGAAACCGTTGACGATCAGGCCCATGGCCTGCTGCTCCGAAAGCCCGCGGCTCATCAAATAGAACAGCTGGTCATCGCCGACCTTCGAGACCGTCGCCTCGTGGCCGACCTGGGCATCGTGCTCACCGAACTCGATGTAGGGGTAAGTGTCGGAGCGGGACTTGTCGTCCAGCAGGAGGGCATCACAGCGCACGAAGCTCCTAGAGCGCTTGGCACCCTCCTCGAAGCGCACGAGGCCGCGGTAGGAAGTGCGCCCGGCGTCCTTGGAGATCGACTTGGAAATGATCGTGGAGGTCGTCTCGGGCGCGGCATGGACCATCTTGGCCCCCGCGTCTTGGTGCTGGCCAGCACCGGCATAAGCGACCGAGAGGACCTCGCCTGAAGCCTTCGGGCCCACCAGGTACACAGACGGGTACTTCATGGTCAGCCGGGAACCGATGTTGCCGTCAACCCATTCCATGTGGGCTTCGGCCTCAGCCCGTGCCCGCTTGGTCACAAGGTTGTACACGTTGTTGGACCAGTTCTGGACCGTCGTGTACGTGACCCTGCTGCCAGGCTTGCACACGATCTCGACCACGGCCGAGTGCAGCGAGTCGGTCGTGTACACCGGTGCCGAACAGCCCTCTATGTAGTGGACCTGAGCTCCTTCGTCGGCGATTATCAAGGTCCGCTCGAACTGGCCCATGTTCTCGACGTTGATGCGGAAATAGGCCTGGAGAGGCATCTCGACCTTGACCCCCGGCGGGACGTATATGAACGAGCCCCCGCTCCACACGGCCGAGTTGAGCGCCGCGAACTTGTTGTCGTTGGGAGGGATCACCGTGCCGAAGTAAGCCTTCACGATGTCAGGGTGCTCTCGCAGCGCCGTGTCCATATCAGAAAAAAGCACGCCCTGCTTGGCCAGCTCGTCCCGGTTGCGGTGGTAAACGACCTCAGACTCGTACTGAGCGGTGACCCCGGCCAGGTACTTTCGCTCCGCCTCCGGGATCCCGAGCTTGTCGTACGTGGACTTCACAGACTCCGGTAGCTGGTCCCATGCGCTCACCTGCTTGTCAACCGGCTTGATGTAGTAGTAAATGTCGTTGAAGTCGACCCCCGAGAGGTCGCCGCCCCAGTTCGGCATCGGCCGGCGCTCGAAGTACTGGAGCGCCTTCAGGCGCCGCTGGGTCATCCATTCGGGCTCGCCCTTCATCCACGACATCTCCCGCACGATGTCCTCGCTCAGGCCCTTCTTCGGCTTGAAGACGTAATAGTCGTCGACATCGCTCCAACCCAGCTGGTAACGCCCTAGGTCAAGCTCTTGGGCTGTAGTGGCCATCAGTCAGACCTCCGCGGGAAATTTCTACTACGTCGATAGTAACAACTCCGGGGCGGTACCTGGCAGTGCAAAACTGCACTGTGCCGCCAGCTCCAGCAAGAGCCGGGCAGCCAAGCTAAGGCAGGTGGGCGGTGAAAGGTCCCTCAGCGGGCAAGGGGGGCGCCCGCCAAGGGCCGGTTGCGCTCGTCCACATGGACTATGCGCGGCTCGTAGCCTGCCAGCTCGTCCTGTTCGTAATCTGCGTAAGTCAGCACTATCACCTTGTCGCCGGGCACGACCAGCCGTGCAGCTGCCCCATTGAGGCACACCTCCCCGGGGCCACCGGCCATCGCGTAGGTCTCGAAGCGAGCACCGTTGTCGATGTCGAG
>JBMFUG010000023.1:0-31033 GCA_049966695.1 Acidimicrobiales bacterium
CAGCCGCTGCCACGGGGTCACCGGTGATCTTTGCCCAGCTAGAGATGCCCAAATTGGTAGTTATGCAGGTACTCGAGCGGAGGTAACGCTGGGTCACGACCTGGAAAAGAGCGGCGGCCCCTTCCTCGGGAAGTTGCAGGTAGCCCAGTTCGTCGATGATCAACAGCCTGGGGCTCGCGTAAAAGGTCATCGTCGAAGCCCAGCGCCCCTCCAAGGCGGCCTTGTGGCAACGTGCTGCCAGGTCGGAGGCAGTGGTGTAGTGGACTTTGTAACCAGCGTCGACGGTGGCCCAGCCAAGGCCGATAGCGAGCATTGTCTTGCCGGCCCCAGGTGGCCCTATAAAAAGGACGTTGGTCGCGTCCTCCAAGAAACGCAGCGACTCCAGCTCTTTTATGAGCTTTTTGTCGACAGACGGCTGGGCCGAGAAGTCGTAGTCGGAGATCCTCCAAGGTGCCGGCAGGCATGCGACCCTGGCCAGGGCAGCGTGCCGGCGTACAAGGGACGCTTCGGCCTCCAGGCCGAAGAGCTTCTCTAGTAGCACGGTCGGGCTCCAGCCCTCGGCTCTCGCCGCGTCCAAGAGCCCTGGCAGGGCCTCGGCCGCTGCTTGGAGCCGCAGGTGGGCGAGGTGGCCCCGGAGGGCCTGGTAGGTGGAGGCCTCGCTCATCTTGTCAGCCTCTCTTCCCCGCAGGAGGCGGCCAAGACGAGCCTTTCGACCTCGTCCAGGTCGACGGCGGGCTCGGTGCCGGCAGGGCCGAGCAGCTTGGCCCTCTCTGCGAGGGCCTGGGGGCCTGGGGGCCTGTTCTCCTTTTTGTCACAGGGCCTTTTGGTGCTGAACTGGCTGAGCGCCGCCTTTTCCAGGGCCGCTTGGTGCTCGGGGGTACGGACCATTGCCCCAGAGCCGGCCGGGGCGAGGCGGTGGGTGACCAGGAGGGTGCCGGAGGAGCTGTAGACCTCCAGCGCTTTTGTGCCCAGGCGGTGCCGGAGCGTCACCTGCACGGCCTGCATGCCCGGCATGACCGAGTAACGGTTGCCCCTGAAAGCGACGCTCGCGCGGTGGTCGACCGTGACGACGGCCTCGACGGTGGCCGGGTAGGGGGCAACGGGCAAGGGGAGCAACGGCTCTGCTGCGGCGAGCTCTCCGACGGTCGGCCATCGCGGCCGGGAGCCGTCTTGTGGCGGTTCTTCGAGCCCTCTCGGGCTCCTCAGGCGCAGGTCGCCTTTGGCCTCCCAAAAGCGGTCCAGCAAGACCTGCGCTTGTTCGGGGGTCTTTGCCGGCATCGTCCTCCACCAACGCCCGGTGGCAAAGCGGACGGCGGCTTCGACGCAGCCCTTGCGGTTCCCGTGCCGTGGTGGGCAGAGGGCTATCGCGGCCCCGTAGTACTTGGCCACCGGTGCGAAGCTGGCCTGGACGTCACCGCTATAGGGCACTACGACGGTCGACATGCGGTCGACCCGCCAGTAACGCGCCGTGCCGCCGAGGCGCCGCAGCACACCGTCCATGGCTTCGATGAGGTAGGGCTGTTCAGTGAAGGGGCACAGCACCCCACGGCTGCGCCCCGAGTAAGGCAGCGTGCCGAGCAGCACGTAGGCGGTGCCTCCCCAGGGCGACTTCCGCCGCTCGAACCAGTCCCACTGAACCTCTTCGCCCGCGGGATGGTCGATGTCGGCTGTGCCCCGGCCCCGGGGGCCAGAGCAGGCCTCGCAATGAGGCCGCAGCGCTGCTATGCGCAGCTGCCGGGCAAAGGACGGGTACGAGCAGCTGTAACCGAGCTCGGTCACCTCGTCGTAGAGCGCGCTCGCCCAAACGTGAGGGTCGTCGGCGAAGCGGGCTGTCAAGTAAGGCACGAAACGCTCTAGCGGGCTCGGCCCGGGGCGACGGCGCTTGCCGGGCTCCCTGTCCCCTTGCAGGTAGGCCTTGACCGTACGGCGGTCTCGGCCAAGATGACGGGCGATCGCCGAGTACGACCACCCTCGTTTCCTGAGTGCAGATGCTTCCACGTCTTCTCCATATGTGAGCATGGGCCTGGGCTCCTTCCAGTGCTGAAGGGACTACGTCACCCACAGCTTGGAAGGGGCCTGTGGCCATTTGGCGGAACTTCCTGTTAGCACCCACCACGGAGCTCAGACCTGTACAAATTCAGTGATCGGCTCTGTACAAGTTGACGTGATCCGCAACACGCCCACCTGGAGGGCCACCAGCTCGCCGATGCGCAGCCCGCAGGCCACCCCTAGGGCGACGATGGAGCGGTAGGCGGGCTGGACCGCCTCGGCCAACCGGCGCACCTCGTCGGTGCTCAAGAAGCGCTGCTCGGCCTTGGGGGCACGAGGGACCTGCACCTTGGACGCCGGGTTGGCGGCGATGAGCCCGTCGGCCACCGCCGCCGACAGGCAGGCCCTCAGCACGCCCAGGTGCCGGGCGACGGTGCGCGGGGCGAGCCCGGCCCGAGCCTGGCCGGCGACCCAGGCCTGGACGCCGGAGCGGCGCAGGTCGGCCAGGCGGGCCTGGCCCAGGTGAGGGCCGACCCAGCAGTCCCAGGCACTCTGCTCCCGTCGGGCAGCGAGCAGCGACACCTGCCGGCCGCTCTGCCACTTGGCCCACCACTCGGCCAGGGTCAGGCGCCGGCCCTCCATGGAGCCGGTACCGCCCCGGTGCACCTCCACCACCCGCTCGGCCAGCCAGGCGTCGGCCTCGGCCTTGGTAGAGAAGGTGGCACTCTGGCGGCGGCCAGCCGTGTCGTACCAGCGCGCCCGCCAGGCGACCTCGCCCGAGGCCCCGGCCCGGCGCTCGATGCCGCCGTCCCTACGCGGCATCGGGCGGCCCCCATTGCTTGCGGGGCCGGCCCCGCCTCGACGTGGGTGCCGCAGGCGCGCTAGCTCTAGGGGCAGCGGCCACAGCCGGTACCTCGCAGCGGACCAGGTAGTCGTCCAGGGCCTCAGGCCGGAAGCGGAACTGGCCGCGGACCCGGACGGAGGCCAGCTCGCCAGAGCGGGCCAGGCGGTAGACGGTGACCTTGGAGACGGCCAGGGCCTCGGCCACCTCCTCGGGGCGCAGCAACGGGCGTGTGCTCATGGTCATGCCCAGATGTGGGGTTGACCTATGCACCGGGGGGCGATTTTGGGCCCGGGCTCGGACCCATTTCGGACCCAAAATGCTGACGACCTCGGCGGCGAGGGGCCTCAACATGGCCCCTGACCAGGGAGTTTTCCGGTGGGGCTAGGTGGAATCGAACCACCGACCTCAGCATTATCAGTGCTGCGCTCTAACCGGCTGAGCTATAGCCCCTAACACGCCGGAGATGCTCCGGTGGCAACGCTCAAGGTTACATGCTGTCCCATGGCCACCCCGCGCTGCAAACGTGGGCCTCGCAACTCCCACGACAAGCCGCTAGCGCTCCGGCGCAGCGCGCCCACCAAGGCGCTCCGGTGGCACAGGGCTCGCCGGCGGTCGGCCAACCTTGCCGGTTGCGGCATCGTCGTCCACTAAGAACACCTGCACACCCCCGACCACATCGCTGATCAGGTTGTACAAGATCGCCGCGAGCACGTTGACGAGGGTGCCGATCAGCGCCAGCACGGCCCCTATGGCCGAACCCCACACCAACGCAGCGAGCGGGCGCAGCGTGAAGGACGAGAGCGCAAATAGTGAGCGCACGAGCTTGTCGAACGTCTTCAGCACGCCAAAAGCACTCGCCAGGTCCCACAGCACGACCCCTGCGACGAGCGCCGTGAGCAGCACGCAAAAGTAGAACATGAGGGAGACCTTGAACACCGTCGCCACGTCTACCCCCCTGATGACGTGCCGTCGCCTGATATCGCGGACCACCCGGCGGCCGCGGGTGTTCGGGGTGCCCACAGCCGGCAGCCTGAGCGTCCCGTCGCCGCCTCTCAGCGTGCTTGGCTCAACGCCTCGTCCGGCCCCGCCCGCACCTAGGTGCTCGCCGACACCAGGTATGACAGCTTGGCCGCCAGGTCGGCCCGCCCGCCCGCTCGGGCGGCCGGCCACCCCCAAGCCTCCCCCGCTCGCTCGTGGCACCCGCTCGGGCACCCAGCTCACCCCTCCTCGCCAGCCAGTACCGGCGCCACCGATGCGACCTCCTGCCCCGCGTCGAGGCTCACTATCCGCACACCCGTCGCGTCACGCCCCTGGCTCGATATGTCCCTGACGGCCAGCCTCACCACCACGCCAGAAGACGAGATAACGAGGATCTCGTCGTCCAGGCCGACGGTGAAGGCGGCGACCACGCCACCTCGCCTGGCAGGAAGCCGGATCCCCCGCACCCCCATACCGCCACGCCCCTGCCGATTGAACTGGTGCAGCTGAGTGCGCTTGCCGTACCCTGCGCTCGTCACCATCAAGATGCTCGTGTCGTCACGGGCGATATCAGCCGCTACGACCTCGTCTCCCGGGCGCAACGTCATCCCGCGCACCCCAGCAGCGCTGCGCCCCATAGCCCGGACGTCCTCCTCAGCGAAGCGTATCGTCATGCCGCTACGGGTGACCATAAAAATGTCGTCCAGCCCGCTTGTCACTATCACGTCCACCAGCTCGTCGCCTTCGCGCAAGTTGAGGGCAATGAGCCCGTCCCGCCGGCTAGAGTCGTACTCAGCGAAGGGTGTCTTTTTCACCTGCCCCTGCTTCGTGGCAAAGAACAAATAACGCTCTGCGGAGAACTCGCGGGTATCTATCAATGCCTGGATATGCTCACCGGGCGACAGGGGCAGCAGGTTAACGATAGCAGTACCGCGAGCCGTGCGCTCTTGCAACGGCACCTCGTAGGCCCGCAACCGGTAAACCCGCCCCAGATTGGAAAAAAACAGCAGGTACGCGTGCGCCGTAGTGTGGATCAGCTTGGCCACGATGTCCGCCTCACGTAAGTTGGTGCCACGCATCCCACGCGTCCCGCGGCCCTGCGTGCGGTACGTCGACGCGGGGACAGCCTTCACGTAACCCGCGCGGGTCATCGTAATGACAAGCTCGCTGTCTTCGATAAAGTCCTCCGGCACCATCTCCCCTGGGTCGACTGTCACCGTCGCGACCCTAGGCGTCGCGTACTGCTGCTTCACCTCTGACAGCTCCGCCTTTATAACACCGTTCAGCACCACCTCATCGCTCAGCACCGCCTCCAGCTCCGCTATCGTCTCTCGAAGCTTGGCCATTTCCTCCTCTAAGTCCGCCCTTCCGAGCCGCGTGAGACGCGCTAACTGCATGTCCAAAATATGCTCCGCCTGGATCTCGCTGAACTCGAACGGCGGTGACATCAGCGCCTCGCGCGCTTCTCCCCGACCATCAGACGCCCTTATCACCGCAATGATCTCGTCTATCAAGTCGAGCGCCTTCAGCAAGCCTTCCACAATGTGCGCTCGCGCGCGCGCGCGTCGCAAGCGGAACTCTGAGCGCCGCCTTACGACGTCGACCTGGTGGTTGACGTAAGCCTCCAAAACCTGCTTCAGGTTGAGCGTCCGTGGCACCCCGTTGACCAACGCGACCATGTTTACGGCGAAGCTCGTCTGTAACGGCGTCAGCTTGTACAAATTGTTCAGCACGACATTAGCGTTCGCGTCTTTCTTGAGCGGGATGACGATCTTGACCTGACCACCTGCGGAAAGATCCAGGATGTCGCGAACGCCATCTATTTCTCGAGCGTTCACCAGCTCCGCTATGCGCTCCTGTACGGCCTGCGGGCTTGCCTGGTAAGGCAGCTCTGTTATGACGATCTGTGGGCCTGAACGCGCTTCTTCTATGGTCGCGCGAGCCCGCATCTTAATCGACCCTCGGCCGGTGCGGTAGGCGTCCATTATGCCCTGGCGCCCCAAGATGAGGCCACGAGTCGGAAAGTCTGGCCCCTTTACAAAACGCATAAGGTCGTCAGGAGAGGTATCAGGGTGGTCCAGCAAGTACACCGCCGCATCTATGACCTCCCCGAGGTTGTGCGGCGGTATGTTCGTCGCCATGCCGACGGCAATGCCTTGGCTACCGTTTACGAGCAAATTCGGGAACCGTGACGGCAGGACCGTCGGCTCATCGTCGTCGTTTAGGTAGTTGCGCGCCATGTCCACCGTCTCTTCGTCTATGCCATCAAGCATTTGCAATGCCAGAGGCGACAGGCGGCACTCTGTGTAACGCTCAGCAGCAGCCGGGAAGTCTGGTGACCCGTAATTACCGTGGAAGTCGATCAGAGGATGGCGCAAGCTAAAAGGTTGCGCCATCCTCACCAAAGCGTCGTATATCGCAGCGCTCCCGTGCGGGTGGAACCTCGCCATCGTCTCACCCGTCACCTTGGCGCACTTCACGTGCGGACGGTCGGGACGGTAGCCCTGCACGTGCATGGTGTAGAGGATGCGACGGTGGACCGGCTTCAAGCCGTCGCGGGCGTCCGGCAGAGCCCTTTGCACGATGACCGACATGGCGTACTCCAAATAGGAGCGCTCCATCTCCTCGTTCAGCTCTACAGGCTCGACGCCACCGGCCGCTCCGCCGTCGTCGCCAGGCCCACCGGGAAGCAAAGTGTCAGCCATCAGATGTCTAAGAACCGCACGTCGCCAGCATTATCGGCGATGAACTGCTTTCGTCGCTCCACGTCGTCCCCCATCAGCACGCTGCATATTTCGTCCGCTATAGCGGCTTGCTCCACGTCGACCCTGAGCAGGGTACGCCGCGCCTGGTCCATGGTGGTCTCACCAAGTTCGTGCCAGTCCATCTCGCCCAAGCCCTTCAGCCGGTTGAACGGGTTCTTGTGCGATGGCCGCTCGGCCAGGAACCGCTGGCGCGCCATCTCGTCTTTCAAGTAGACCTTTTCTTTGCCGACCGTCGTAGAAAAAAGCGGGGGCTGCGCACAATAGACGTGGCCGTCCTCGACCAACGGCGTCATCTGCCTGAAAAAGAACGTGAGCAACAACGTGCGGATGTGGCTACCGTCGACATCGGCGTCTGCCAGGATGATCACTTTGTGGTAACGGATCTTCGAGACGTCGAACCCGTCACCTATACCAGCGCCGATCGCCGCGACAAGCGCTTGTATCTCGTTGTTCTTTAGCATCCTGTCGATTCGGGCACGTTCGACGTTCAAAATTTTGCCGCGCAACGGCAAAATGGCCTGGTGCTCTGGGTCCCTCGCCTGTACTGCTGACCCGCCAGCCGAATCCCCCTCGACAATGAACAGTTCGGCCTCACGGGGGTCGCGCGCACGGCAGTCGGTCAGCTTGCCAGGCATACCAGCGCCCTCAAGGGGCGACTTCCGCCTTGTCGCTTCCCGCGCGTCGCGCGCTGCTACGCGCGCCCGTGACGCCTGTAGAGCCTTGGTGACAATGAGACGCGCCTCAGTTGGGTTTTCTTCCAACCATTCTGCGAACTTGTCGTTCGTGGCACGTTCCACGAGGGAGCGCATGGACGTGTTGCCGAGCTTGGCCTTTGTCTGCCCCTCAAACTGGGGGTCATGCAGCTTGACTGAGACTATGGCGCACATCCCCTCGCGGATGTCTTCTCCCAAGAGGTTCTCGTCCTTGTCCTTCAGGATGCCACGAGCCCGCGCGTACTTGTTGACAACATTTGTCAGGCCCTTTTTGAGGCCCTCTACATGCGTACCACCTTCGATAGTGGCAATGCCGTTCGCAAAGCCGTGGAGCCCCTCGTTGTAGCCGGTGTTCCACTGGAGGGCGACTTCCACTTCGTCGTGCTGGCTGTCCTCGCCGTCCTCGGCCACCTTAAAATAGGCCACACGCTTGAACAAAGGGTCTTTTGTCGCATTTAGGTGCTTGACGAAGTCGATGATGCCTCCGCGGTAGCAGTAGCTGACCGGAGGAGGCCCGCCTTCACGTTCGTCCCGAAAGTTGACCTCGAGCCCTGCGTTCAAAAAAGCGTACATCTGCAGGCGCTCTACGACCGTGCGGGCAGTAAAGTTGACGTCCTCAAAGATGGACGGGTCCGGCCAGAAGGTGACGGTGGTGCCGCGCCTGTTACGCGGGGACGGCCCGACGACGTGCAACTTTTCCACGACTTTGCCACCGTTTGCAAACTCCATCCGGTGCCGGTAGCCGTCACGGTCCACCTCGACAATGAGACGGCGGGAAAGAGCGTTCACGACGGATACCCCGACCCCGTGCAGCCCGCCGGACACCTTGTAGCCGCGGCCCCCGAACTTCGCGCCTCCGTGCAACTTCGTCAGTGCTATCTCAACCCCTGACAGCTTGTACTGCGGGTGCATGTCGGTCGGTATGCCGCGGCCATTGTCCGCCACCCGGCAGCCGCCGTCGGCCAAGATCGTCACGTCGACGCGCGTACAAAACCCAGCCATCGCTTCGTCCACGGAGTTGTCGACGACCTCCCAGACCAAGTGGTGCAACCCAGACGGCCCGGTCGAGCCCACGTACATACCAGGTCTCTTGCGAACGGGCTCCAGGCCCTCCAGCACGGACATGTCCCTCGCCGTGTACATACCGTCGAGGGCACCTAGCTGCTCATCGGTGACCCGTATGCTCATCGTCTCCGCTTTGGTTGTCCGACATCGTATTGTGGCGCCGCGTACTTATGGGCTTTGCTTGCGCCTGAACGCCCAGCTGGGCAGTGCACGCCCAGCAATTACCACCCGGGTTCGTACCCTCAGCCCTAGCTGCTAGTCTAGCATTCCGGCCCGCTCGACCGGCCTACTCGTACTGAGACTGCCTGTACCGCTGGGCCAGCTAAGCGTTGCACTGCCCTCACGACGTCGCCTGTGAGCAGCCTCATCTCGCGTGCCCAAGCGGGGTGGTCCACCGAGATCTGCAGCACCCCGTCGTCCAGGCGCACTGGTCGCGTGTGCAGCGCAGCTGGCATACCTACCACCTCCTCCCAGCGGCCTTGCAGCATCGCCACTGCCGCTGCGCCTGGTGCGCCCAGCGAGCCAGCTACCTCTTCCAAGAAGCTACCTACCCGCCTGGGCTCGCCGGTCTCGCGCCCCCCTAGCTCGGACAACCCTGGTGCTGGTCTCAAGCGCGCGCCACGCCTCGCAGCTCTCACGCTGCCACCATAACCCCTAACCGCCCCCGTCGCACAGCCGGACGGCGCCAGCTTTTATTTCTACGCGTCGAGCAAACTCCAGGCCCACCGGCAATGGCCCCGCTGCTGTGATAAGGGCCTGACCTGAAGGCAGGTTGGACGCGAGCGCAGCACAGTGCTGAGCATCTAGCTCTGAGAACACGTCGTCCAACAACAGGACGGGCAGCGAGCCCGCACGGGCGCTCACCAACCTGTAACCCCCGAGGCGCAGAGCTAGCGCAAGGCTACGCTGCTCTCCCTGTGATGCATGGGTACGCGCTGGCAGCCCTCCGAGCACCAGCACCAGCTCGTCGCGTTGCGGCCCGAGCGTCGTCACGCCACGTCTCAAGTCCTCTTCGCGCGCCAAAGCCAAGGCGCGCAGCAAGTCTCCCTGCCAACTGCGCAGATAGGCCAACCTTACCTCTCGCGTGCTGTCCCCTTCGCTGACCCCGCACATCTGCCAGTACGCGCGCTGGACTTCCGGCGCCAGAGCGACAACGAGCTCCGCGCGCGCCGAGGCAACCGCCTCGCCAGCGTTCGAGAACTGCCCGTCCCAAATCTCGAGCATCGCGCCCATGTTGCCCCGTAGCGCTCCGCCGGCCGTCTTCAACAATACGTTACGCTGCCTAAGGGCTCGCTCCATGTCATTTAGCAGGGCCACGTACCTTGGCTGCAGTACCGCAAGCAGCTCGTCGAGGTAATCCCTCCGCCCTTGTGGCCCGCCCTTTACTAGTTGAAGGTCATCGGGCGAGAACACTGTCACCGCTATCACGTCCCTCAGGTCCCCACTACGCCTCAGGGGCTGACGGTTCACTTGCAACCTGTCCCGGCCCTTTGCTGCGATCTCCGCCTCGATCAGTACCGCCCTTGCCTCACGGAAAGCCTGTCCCCGCACGACTGCGCGCTCTGCTCCAGAACGTACCATAGCCTCAGGTGCGGCGCCTCGGAAGCTTTTTCCTGTGGCCAAATAGCCTACGGCCTCCAAAAAGTTGGTCTTGCCAGAGCCGTTGTCCCCGGCAAGCACCGTAATGCCGCTACGCGCGGGCACTAGCTCCGCGTCAATGTAATTACGAAAGTCCTTCAGCCATAAGTGCTCGAAGTACACTTACCTATGACACCCTGACAGGCATCAACAAGTAAACGTAATCAGCGCTACCCGACGGTTTAAGAGTTACTGGTTTGAGGGAGTCAAGTGCTTCCAGCACAACTTCGTCGCCGGGGATGGCTTCTACGCCATCTGCCAAGTACTGAGGGTTGAAGGCTATAGCCATTTCCGCCCCCTCGTAGCTTGCCTCGACTTCCTCGGTAGCTTGCCCCCAGTCATTGGTGACAACGTTCAGTTGTATGCTGCCGTCGCGTAGCAAGACGCGGGCGGGCGTGGTGGCGTCACGTGCCACGAGCCGCACGCGTTTGATGGCGTCGAGGAACGCTGCACGCGGGACTGACAGCTTGTTCGGGTAGTTGAACGGTATAAGCTGCCGGTAGGGGGGGAACTCACCGTCAATAAGGCGCGTTACCAATTGCACGTGGTCAACGCAAAACGCCATGTCCCGAGGCGCAACGTGCACCTCCACCTCGGAAACGTCATGGGCTAACAGCCGTTGTAGCTCCGCCAACGCGCGCGAGGGCACTAAAACGTGCTGGCCCTCTTCCAGCAATGCCTTCGCACCAGGGATGTCCTTCACTGCCAAACGGTACGAGTCCGTGGCTACAAGCCGCAGGCCGTCGGCCTCTGCTGCCAACAGGACCCCGGTCAAGACTGGACGCGCTTCTTCAGATGATGCTGCCCGCACGACCTGGCGCAACCCCTCAGCCAGCCCAGTGGCGGCAAGCGACACGCCCGGCCCGCTAACAACGCCCACGCGAGGAAAATCAGCTACCCGGTACGGCCTCAGGAGGAACTCGGAGCGTCCCCCGCTCACGCGTACTTCGTCCTCGTCCCCCTCTATCATGACGGCCCCCGCTGGCAGTGCACGCGCGATGTCAGCCAGCAGCCGGCTCGGCACCACCACCACCCCGTCCTCCATACCCGCCACTTTCACGGTTGTCACGATCGTCAAGTCTTGGTCCGTCCCAGTCACGTGCAAAGTGTCAGCTCGTAAGTCAAGCTTCACACCGCCAAGAGCACTTGGCAGGGCACGGCCAGAGCTGGCGCGCCCAGCCAAGGCTAGCGCGTCAACAAGGCTGTCACGTTCGCATCGCAGCTTCACAGGTCAGGGCTCCTCTGCTCTTTTAGAGATGTTTAAAGGGTAGAAGTTGTAGTAGGGGCTGTGGATTGTGGACAAGTAGAAGTAAGTGCTGGTGGAGGCATGGCGGTGGTTGTGGGGTAACGGGTAGCTCTGTGCACAGGAGTATGAGCGTGTGACGGCGCTGCTGTGCATGGGGCGCCGGTGGTGCACAGGAACTACATGTTGCCGGCACAGGCTGCCCATAGCTTTCGCGCAGGGCGGCATTAGCCGTTCCTTATCTTGCGGATAAGGTCGTTTACCTGTTCAAAGACTTGGGGCTTGTCTTTCATAAGGGCCTCTATCTTTTTCTCAGCGTGCATAACAGTGGTGTGGTCGCGGTCGCCAAAGTGCTTGGCGATGATAGGGAAACTGAAGTCAGGCAGGAGGTGGCGGAACAGGTACATTGCGGTTTGCCTGGCCGTGACGAGGGGGCGACGCCTGCTGGGGCCGCATATGTCGTCGACTGTTAGGCCGAAGGCTTCGGCAGTGGTGGTGAGGATCAGCTGAGGTGTGATGGTGCGGGGCGCGTTGGCTGCGATGACATCAGAGAGGACATGTTCGGCTAGATCTCTCGTGACGGGGACACGGTGGATGCTTGCGAAGGCGGAGAGGCGTGTTAGGGCACCCTCAAGCTCGCGTATGTTGTCCTTCACGTGGGTGGCTATGAGCTCCAGGACGTCTTCGGGAAAAGCTATGTGGTCGTTAGCTGCTTTCTTGCGCAGTATGGCGAGGCGCGTCTCTAGCTCGGGCGGCTGTATGTCCGTTATGAGGCCGGACTCGAAACGGCTGCGCAGCCTGTCTTCGAGAGTGCTGATGGCGCGGGGGTGACGGTCGGAGGACAGGACAACTTGTTTGTCTGCTTCGTAAAGGGAGTTGAAAGTATAGAAAAACTCTTCCTGGGTCTCCTTTTTGTTCTCTATGAAATGGATGTCGTCGACGAGCAGGACGTCGTAAGCACGGTAGCGACGTTTGAAGTCAGTTTGGTCTTTTTTGTGTATCGCGTCGATAAACTCGTTCAGAAAGGTCTCGGTAGAAACGTAGTGTACTTTGAGGGCAGGAAAGTTCTGGTTTACGTAGTGGCGGATAGCTTGGAGCAGGTGAGTTTTGCCAAGGCCGGAGTCACCATAGATGAACAACGGGTTGTAAGCACGCGCAGGGCGTTCGGCGACGGCGAGCGCGGCGGCATGGGCAAAACGATTGGAAGCACCTATGACGAAGGCTTCGAAGGTGTAGCGCGTGTTAGGGGGTGTGGAGAGGCTTGAGGGAGGTGGCGGGGCAAAAGGTTGCTGTGGCGGTGCTGGAGCGGTAGAAGGCGTGCTGGCAGCAGCGGGGAGCTGGGGAGCCTTTGGGTTGGCAGGGTTCGGCTGGGGAGCGGGCTCACTGGGTGGGGCCGCTCGGCCGGGCGGGGCGGGGAAGGCGGGGGTAGAGGACGGCGAGGCGGCTTGGACGACTACGTTGACTTTGGGAAGGCCGCCGGCGAGGTCATCTGGCAGCAGCGGGGCGAGCGCGTGGCTCAAAAGGTCGCTAAGGCGGCTGGTCACGTGCTCGGCGACCATGGAGTTGGGAGCGGCGAGGAAAAGCGTACGGTCGGACAGTTGTACCGGTACGAGGGGGGCAAGCCAGGCGTTCCAAGTTGGGGCAGAGACGCGTTGGCGGAGGCTTTGGGAACAGGCAGCCCAGAGCTGTGCCAAGTCCCCTGAGGAGCCTGAGGTGGCTCCAGAGGCGCCATGGTCTTTGCGGTTTGCTGTAGAGCTAGTTGGAGTGGTGCCGGGAGACACCGGCCTGGCCTCCTTTGTGAAGATGGCCGGCCCCTGCGGAGGAGCCGGCTCGCCGAGTACCTGTAGAGCTCGGTGGTCGAGCTAGCGCAGACTGGCGGCGCAGTAAAGGGACGCTACCACCTGGAGGCATGGGAGGGTTAGCCAAAAGGGCCATCTGGTTCGTACGGAGGGAACATATGTTCGACAAGTGGGTGTAGACTAGAGCTTATGATGCCCAAGGCACGGCGCGCCGGCAACAAGTGGAGGTGCTTGTGGAAAAAGCTGGAGGTTGTGCACTGGAAATAAACAGGCTGTCCCTCTGGTGGCTCACAGGCGAGCGGCGGCAAGGTGGTGGTGGCTATGGCCCAGCCAGTTACTGACATCCGTGACCACGCCCAGCCCTGGCGGGCGCGTGCGGAGCGTGTGCCGCCGCATGACCTGCAGGCAGAGGAGTCGCTCTTGGGAGCGATGCTGTTGTCGCGCGACGCCATTGCTTCAGCGGTTGAGCATTGTAAAGCAGCTGATTTCTACCGGCCGGCTCATGGCCACATATTTGAAGCCATTTCCTCGCTTTATGCTCAGGGAGAACCAGCGGACCCGGTGACGGTGGCTGATGAGCTGCGCCGTGCCGACCTTTTGGAGGCGGCAGGTGGAGCGGGAGAGCTGATCGCTTTGCAAGCGAACACCCCGGCGATAGCAAATGCGTCACGTTATGCGGAGATCGTGGCCGAGCACGCGTTGTTGCGGCGGCTTATAGCTGTGGCGAGCGAGATAGCGGAGATCGGGTACTCGGTCCCTGAGGATGTGACCGCAGCACTGGACCAGGCCGAAGCGATGGTCTTCCAGGTGGCTGAGCACCACATTACTGACTCACTGAAGCCTCTGCGGGAGCTGTTGACGGCCAGCCTGGACCACTTGGAGGCTCTCTACGAGAGAGGCGACACGATAACAGGTGTGCCGACCGGGTACGTTGACTTGGACGAGCAGCTCTCTGGGCTACAGGCTAGCTCGCTTGTTATCGTGGGAGCACGGCCGTCGATGGGCAAGACGTCGTTCGCCTTAGGGATTGCTGGCCATGTTGCCATAGAGAAGCGGCTGCCAGTGCTGTTTTTCTCCTTGGAGATGAACCACCTCGAGATCACCCAGCGCCTTTTGTGCTCCGAGGCGCGTGTTGACTCGTCGCGGGTCCGCAACGGCAGGTTGCACGAGTCAGACTGGCCAAAGATAGTAGAGGCTATAGGAAAATTAGGTGAAGCGCCTTTGTTCATAGACGACAACCCTAATTTGACGATCATGGAGATAAGGGCTAAGGCGCGGCGACTTAAAAGCAGAGAGGGCCTCTCGCTCATCGTAGTCGACTACCTGCAGTTGATGTCGGGCCGGGACGCAGCAGAGAACCGCCAAGTGGAGGTCTCAGAGATAAGCCGCGGCTTGAAGATCCTGGCTCGTGAGCTGTCTGTCCCTGTGGTCGCCCTGTCACAGCTTTCGCGCAACTTGGAGGCAAGGGCTGATAAGCGGCCAGTGCTGGCAGACCTGCGCGAATCAGGGTCCCTCGAACAAGATGCGGACGTTGTGCTGTTTATCTACCGAGACGAGGTTTACAACAAGGACTCGGACCGAAAGGGCACTGCTGAAATAATAATTGCAAAGCACCGCAACGGCCCGACTGGGGTAACCGAGCTGGCGTTCTTAGACCACTATACGCGTTTTGCCAACATGGCGCGCGCCTGAGGCCTGCACACCTCGCGCCCAGGCGCGCGCCGTGGGGGTAAGAGCGGTTAGGCCTTTACCACTTCTACTGTGACTGGGAACTCGACACCGGCATTTAGCTTTACCGGTACTTCGTGGGCCCCCAATGTCTTGATGGGTTCAGGTAGTTGTACGCGGTGACGCTCGAGCTGTACACCGGTTTGTTCGGCGATAGCCTCAACGATGTTGGCTGTGGTGACTGACCCGAAGAGCTTTCCCTCAGGGCCGGCACGAGCTGTAAGGCGGATGACGACCGGTACGAGGGCACGGGCTATCGCCTCTGCGGCCTGGCGGTCATGGGCCTCCTTGACCTGTCTGGCGTGCCTCATGCTGGCAGCCTGGCGGACTGTGCCGGGTGTCGCCGGGATGGCGTGACCGTGCGGTAGGAGGAAGTTGCGAGCGTAGCCGTCGGCAACGTCGCAAATGTCGCCTTTGTCGCCCAAGCCTGGGACGGACGTTCGCAGGACAACTTGTGTCATGCCGAGGCCTCCGGTGAGTGCTCTAAGAGGTCTAGGTCTTCAGCGTCAAAGTCTTCGGGCTCGATGTCAACTTCGACGCCTTCGAGCCCTGAGATGTCGTCGGGTCGACCAGGCGTGGAACGCGGCCTGTTGAGGCTGCGCTCGCTCACGGTGCGCTGCATATAAGGCAAAAGCGCCAGTTCACGAGCCGTTTTGATGGCCGATTGCACTTCGCGCTGGTGCTGGGTGCAGTTACCGGTGACGCGCCGTGAGCGGATCTTGCCCCTGTCGCTAATGAAACGGCGCAGGAGGTTGACGTCTTTGTAGTCGACCCAATCGGAGCCGTCCTTGCAAAAGACGCAGACACGCTTCTTGCCTCGAGGACGTAGCTCACGAACGGAGCGTTTCGCGTTGCGTTCTCTGTCATTGGTCCGGGCCATTGTGCTAGAAGGGCTCCTCGTCTTCGTGGGTGGTGCTGTAGCCGATGGGTTCGGGGCCTTGGGCTGGGGCTCGGTACTGTGCGTGCTCGCCCGAAAGGTCGCGACGCTCGCTCATTACCGGCGGCTCGCCGTTCAGCGGGTCGGGGCTGCGTCGTTCGTTCTTCGTCACCTTGACAGAGCACCAGCGCAAGCTGGGTGCTATTTCATCGGCGGTTATCTCGATCTTCGAGCGGCGCTCGCCGTCTTGTGTCTCCCAAGAGCGTTGGTCAAGCCTTCCGATCACCACAACCCGCATCCCCCTGCTAAGCGAGGTCGCTGCGTTCTCGGCCAGGCTCCCCCACGAGACAACATCAAAAAACGAGGTGGACTCTCGTCTTTCCTGGCTCTGGCGGTCTGTCCAGGTACGGTTGACGGCGACGCCGAAGGTCGCAGTTGCCTGCCCATTTGGCGTGAAACGAAGCTCGGGTTCCCGCGTGAGGTTGCCAACGATGTGTACCGTGTTATCTTGTGCCATTTGTGTTCATGCTCCGTTCGTATTGGTGCCCAGTACGTCGATGGGCTCCGGGGACGGTGCAGGGCGTGAACGGCCGGTGGCTTTATCGGGGAGCCTGATCACCTTGTGCCTTAGGACTTCGTCTGCAAGGCCAAGGGCTCGGTGAAGGTCATCTATGGCGCTCGGTTGCGCGATGGCCTCGATGAGCACGTAGTACCCCTCGTTGCGGTGGCGCAGCGGGTAGGCGAAGCGGCGCTTGCCCCAGTTGTGCACACCTACTGACTTGGCGCCAGCGGCAGAAAGCTGCTGCTGGAACCGGTCGGCCAGTGCCCTGACTGCGTCTTCTTCAAGGCTGGCGTCGATGATGACCATGACTTCATAGGGCCGCATCAGCGGCTCACCCACCTTTCCCTTCGGGCACCGTGGGCCATGGTCGTGGCCCAGCGGAGGCCCCGGACGGTCCGGGGCAGGGTTATGCTGCCCAGCAGGGCTATAGTCGCCCTCTGGGCCTCGCGTACATGCCATGGTAGCTGACGTCTGCGAGCATCCATCGTCGCTAGCATGCCACGAGGGAGCGACGCTAACACCAGTCAGGTCGTCCTTTGGCCAGGCACCCGTTGTCCGCTGGGCGTGCGGGCGGTCGTTCGCTCGCACTTCGACGCTACCGAGAGGCACCCCTTTGTCGCTGGGCTTGCGGGTTTCTCGCTGGGCATGCGGGGCGCCGTCGCGGAGAAGCGCGGGCGACTAGAGGCGGGGCATGGCGGTTTTCAGTGGTGCAGCTAGGGGTTTTCAGTGGTAGATCTCGGAGGGGGCCGGGAAGTTGCCTGAGCGTACGTCGGCTGCCCATTGTGAGACGGCTTGGCGGGCCAGAGCCTCCAGGTCAGCGTAACGACGGGCAAATCGGGGGGTACGCCCTCCGTTCATGCCGACTACGTCGTGGAACACCAGAACTTGGCCGTCGCACGAGGGGCCCGCGCCGATGCCGAAGGTGGGCACGGGTACCGCCCGGGTCACTTGCTCGGCAACTGAGCTCGGGACACCCTCAAGGACGATCGCGAAGCAGCCCGCTTCGGATATGGCCACCGCATCGTCAATAAGCGCTTTTGCTGCTGCTGGGTCCCTGGCTTGGACGCGAAAGCCGCCCATCATGTGGAGCGACTGCGGGGTCAGCCCAAGGTGGCCCATCACTGGCACTTCAGCGTCGAGGATCGATTTGATCACGTCCAGGCGCTTGGCACCGCCTTCGAGCTTGACAGCGCCAGCACCGGCTCGTACCAGACGGGCAGCGTTACGGGCTGCCTTGGCTGGGCCTAGGTGAAAGCTCGTCCACGGCATGTCGGCCACTACCAGCTGTTCGGGCCGCGTCCTGGCGACAGCTGCGGTATGGCTGAGCATGTCCCGCATTGTGATCTGGAGGGTGTCAGGGTAGCCGAGGACGACCATGCCGAGGGAGTCTCCCACCAAGATGACATCTACCCCTGCTTCAGAAACAGCTCGTGCGCTTGGGGCATCGTAGGCCGTCACCATCACTAGGGGCTGCGGAGAACCCTTGCTTGCACGTACAGCTGCCACGCCACCAGGCAAAGGCATGCTTTTCACCTCCTGGGCGGTCCAGCGCCCCAGTGGCTGCCGGCCGCTGTGCCCTACGTTAGTGGCGCGCACGAGGAGCGAGCGCTACTTGGCTTAGCCGTCTAGAGGTCGGGCGATGACGGAGAAAACTCTGCTCAGGTGGTTCCACCAGCACGATGGGCACACCTCGACGACATAGCACGACAGGTCGCGGCCGCTGCGTGCGAGCTTGGCCAGCTCGGCTGGGCTTGTTATGCAACGGCCAGATGGGGGCAGGCGGTAGCCGAAGGCGTAGGACACGAGCTTGACGCTGCTTTGTTGGCAGACGGGGCAGATCTCTTGCGAGTCTTCTCCGACCTCTAGGGCTGCTCTAAGTAGCTGGGGGTGAGCGTCGCAGATGTCGAGACGCGACAGGTGCCCCTTGCGGTACTCGCTTAGGACCACGTTGCGCGCCAAGCGGTAGTCGATGGTCCCTGTCACCCGGTAGGGCGGCTCCTCGCTTGGTGCGGTGGGTGTGAGCGGGTTCACGGCGCTGGTGCTAGGGAGCATGATCCTGTCGAGGGTGGGCGTAGCGACGCCGGTGCCTCGATGCTGCTCTTCGTGCGAGGGGCCACCTTGCTAGCCTACCGTCTGGCCCTGGGCTGGTCGGCCCTGGTGGTGCTCGGGTTGTTGCTCCCACCAGGCATCGAGAAGCTTGGTCGCCTCCTCCGGCGAGTGCGGCCCTTCTTCGAGGCGGAGCTCAAGCAGGTAAGCGAGCGCGCGGCCCACCAGAGGCCCCGGCTTGATGCCAAGGTGTGCCATGACGGCTTTGCCGTCCAGGTCTGGCCGGATGGCCGCCAGCTCCTCGCGCTGCTTGAGCTCTGCTATGCGAGCCTCCAGCTCGTCCATCCGTCGTGACAGCTCCCTGGCGCGCTCAGCGTTGCGTGTTGTGCAGTCGGCGCGCGTCAGCTCATTGAGCTCGTCGAGAAGGTCCCCCGCGTCGCGGACGTACCTGCGCACGGCGCTGTCTGTCCAGCCCATCGCGTAGGTGTGGAAACGTAAGTGCAGTTGGACGAGGCGGCTGACCCGCTCGATGTCTTCTGCCGGGTAGCGAAGAGCGCGCATGCGGTCTCTTGTCATGCGTGCACCGACCAGTTCGTGGTGGTGAAAGCTCACACCGTCGGGGCCGAACGAGCGCGTTTTGGGCTTGCCGATGTCGTGAAAGAGCGCGGCCAGCCGCACTTCTCGTTCTGGGCGAGCCCGCCGTACGACGGCGATTGTGTGCGTAAGCACATCTTTGTGGCGGTGCACGGGGTCTTGCTCCAAGGCGAGGGCGGGTAGTTCTGGCAGGAACTGCTCGGCTAGGCCGGTGTTCACGAGGAACCAAAGCCCGGGTGAGGGGTCGGGCACGACGAGCAGCTTGTCCAGCTCGTCGCGTATGCGCTCATCGGAGACGATGTCGAGCCTTGCGCACATCTGCGAGGCCGCGTCGACTAGTTGCTGCACGGGAGCCAGACCGTACGCGGCGATGAAGCGGGCGGCCCGCAGCATCCGGAGGGGGTCGTCGCTGAAGGACACCTCGGGGGCCAAGGGGGTGCGAAGATGGCCAGCGGCCAGGTCGTCCACGCCGTGGAAGGGGTCGACCAGGCTCAGGTCCGGCAGGGAAAGCGCCATTGCGTTTATAGTGAAATCGCGCCTGGCGAGGTCGGCCTCAAGTGCTGAGGCGAAGGCCACTTGAGGCTTGCGCGACGCCTCGTCGTAGTGCTCGGCGCGGTGGGTCGTCACTTCAAGCCGGCGACCCGATTTGATGGCGCCGATCGTGCCGAAGCGCTTGCCTTGGGACCAGATAGCGTCTGCCCAGTTGGCTAACAGGCTTTCGACAGCGTCTGGTAGCGCATCAGTTGTGAAGTCGAGATCCCCGTCGGGCCTGACCCTGTTCAGCACCGCGTCCCGCACGACCCCACCGACAAGGTAAAGGTGCGCCCCAATGCCCGAGAAGAGCCGGGCTAGTTCGTTGGCGGTTTCTAACGCTCCACGGAACTTCTCTGGGACCACGTGGACCGAGCATACCGACCTGCTGCGCTCATAGGGCCGGGAGGAGCCCCGCACTTTGCAGCGCGACCCGGAAGTCGTGGGGGTTTGTGGCGGCTTGCAACGCGGCCCGCAGTGAGATCTCACCCGCTTTGAACAGGTTGAACAGGCTTTGGTCGAAGGTGATCATGCCGTGGTACTCGCCTTCGGCGATCACGTCTTCTATCGATTCTCCCGAGCCGTTGCCCGGGTCAAGGATGCGGTCCGCGATCCTGCCCGTGTTGACCATTGCTTCGACGGCGGCAACGCGCCCGATCCCATCGGCCCTTGGGACGAGGCGTTGGCTTATCACGCCGCGGAGCACCGATGCCAGGCTGATGCGGACTTGGCGCTGTTGGAAGGGGGGAAAGAAGTCAACTATACGGTTGATGGTTTCCGTGGCGTTTGTCGTGTGGAGCGACGACAAGACGAGGTGCCCTGTTTCACCTGCGGCTAGGGCGGCTGAGACCGTGTCGGCGTCGCGCATCTCACCTATGACGATGACGTCAGGGTCTTGGCGCAGCACTCTGCGCATGGCCTGAGCCCAGCTGACGGTGTCGGTGCCGATCTCGCGTTGGCTGACTATGGACATCTTGTCTCGGTGCAACACTTCGATCGGGTCTTCGATGGTGATTATGTTGGCTGCCCGGTTGTTGTTTATGTGGTCCACCATTGCTGCAAGGGTCGTGGTCTTGCCCGATCCCGTGGGGCCGGTCACGAGGACGACGCCTCGGTGCTCCTCTGCTAGGCGTGTGACAACTGGCGGCAGGCCAAGGTCTGTCGCGGACAGTGCGCTGGGCAGGACACGCCGTAGCACCAAGCCAGGTGTCCCGCGCTGGCGGAAGGCGTTGCACCGGAACCGGCCGAGGCCGCTAACCGAGATGGAGAAGTCGGCTTCTCCTGTGGTTTTGAACTCCTCTAGGCGTTCGGGTGGGAGGACGACTTTGGTGAGCTCTTGGCACTCGTCGGGGCTTACGGCCGGGAACGGCGCCATGCGCAGGTCGCCGTTGATGCGGACGCGAGGGGGCGAGCCGACCTTGATGTGCAGGTCCGACGCGCCCTGCTCCACTACGTACCGAAGGACGGCAGGAAGGTCGATCACCAGCAACGATATCGGCAGGTCGGGCCACAAGCCTGAGCCTTACATCTGCACTGACAGCCCCGTGCCCCGCACGGCGTGGTTGGGCGGTACCTGGAGCTAGACTTGGGGCGCCGTGAAGGGGCTCGCGCAATCCAGCAGGCCGGCTCGGCTGCTCAGCCACCGCGTCGTCTCTGGGGGCACGCTAGTCCGCTGGGGAGACCAAATAGCCCGGGCGGGGCCCTGGCGAGCTGACGGCTCTGTCGCGTTCTTGGTGCCGATGAGCACGGCGTTGTCGGCCGACTTCGTTCGTCACTGCACCGAGGCCTTAGCTGAGCAGGGTTTCAAGCGCGTGATCACGGGTGCTATAGGACCGTCTGAGCAGGACGGCTTTTTGGAAGCCGGTTTTGTGCTCGAAGAGCGTCTCCACTTGCTAATGCGGGACTTGTCTGCCCCGCTGGTGGCGCTGCCTGCCCGTCCGCCCTTGCACCGGGCCTTGCTTACTAAGCGGCGTCAGTTGCTGGAGGTAGACGCTGCCTGTTTTTCTCCTTTTTGGCAGGTCGACACGGCTGGTTTGCGAGAGGTGCTGGCTGCCACTGAGCGGCACAGGCTAAGGGTGGCGCTCGATGCTCACCACAAAGTGTGCGGCTACGCGGTTTGTGGGGCGGCCGGTGAGCAGGGCTTTGTCCAGCGCATAGCGGTTGCGCCAGAGCTACGTGGCCGGGGCATAGCCAAGAAGTTGCTGGTGGACGGCCTTTACTGGCTACGGTCGGCCGGTGCTCGGCAGGTCGCTGTGAACACCCAGGTCGGCAACGAGGCGGCCCTTAGCCTTTACCGTGGGGTGGGGTTCGAAGACGATGAGACCGGCCTGTGCGTGTTGTCGGCGAGGTTGGGGCGTGGCTAGTAGCCGGTCTTTGTCGCGCGCTGGCGTGAAGTTGGCGGCGAGCGTTATCGGGCTTGCCCTGTGCGCCTGGTTGGCCCCAGGGGCCAAGGCCGTCGGCGCTGTCCCGGCAGTAGGCGCGCCGCGCTCGCGCGATGAAGTGGCCGGGGAGGGCCGGGGGCTGCCAGCTCAGCGGGCACCGAAGCGCTCGGTGGACGTGCCAGTCGGGCGTGACGAGCTGACCCTATTGTCCCAGCCTTTGTGGGTCGGGCCTGGGGCGGCTGACTTCAAGCTCAGGGTCCAGGTAACCGCCAGTGACCCTTCCCGGGAAAGCCTGGAAGTGATCGTCTACGGCAGCCTCACGACGCGTTCGGCTTTTGACGCAGCCCTGAGCGGGGACGTGTACGGCGCTCCGTACGATGTAACTGGGCCCGAGCCGCTTAGCAGCCTTGTTCCTGACCCCCAAGGCGGTTTCGACATCAACTTGGAAGTCAACCAACCGGGCGGGGGGTTGCCCTTGACGAGCACCGGCGTGTACCCGTTGCAAGTTTTCCTGGAAGAGGGGGGGGTTAGGATGGGCCAGCCGCTCACCACGTTTTTGGTCTACGTGGACAAGTACGCGCAGGAGCTGCGCCGTCTACAGGTAGGGCTCGTCCTTCCCCTGCGCGGGCCTGTCTCTGTGAGCCCGCTCGGCGTGCCGGGTGCCCTGCCTTCACAGGTGGCCCGGGCGTTGGAGGCCGACGCCGCAGATCTCGTTCATTGGAAAGTGCCCGTGACAGTACAAGCGGACGTGGCGACCCTCGAGTCACTGGCCAGCGGCGGCCAAGCGGAAAAGGGGGCTGTCGGCGACCTGCGTGAGGCGCTCCAGGCGGGTGACGAAGTGCTACCGGCGACCGTGCTGCCCATGGACATCCCGGCGGCGGTCCGCTCGGGGTTGAAAACGACCCTGGAGGCCCAGTTCCGTACCGGGGTTGGAGAGCTGGGCAACCTGGTAGGCGTCACGCCGTCCATGGGGACATGGGCGTCGGCCAAGGAGATCGACCCCCGTGCTGCGGCTGCTCTTGTGGCAATGGGGGTGAAGCGTCTGGTGCTGCCTGCCGATGACCTCTCTCCGTTGCCGGCAGCCGATACGAAGCTGACCTTTGCGCAACCCTCCTACCTGGCCGTGCCGGGTGGGCGGGCGCTGGTCGTGGGGGCGGACGCTGAGCTGTCAGCGCGTGCGAGCGACGCAGGTGGGGGGGCTAGTTGTGCCCTTGTTGCCTATCAAGTTGTCGCTGAGCTGGCCATGATCGACCTGGAATCACCCAGTTACTCAAGAGGCGTGGTAATTGACGCCCGGGCTGGCCCGCTGAGCCCGCAGTTCTTAGGCGTGCTGCTGTCCGGCCTAGATGGCAACCCTCTACTGCGCCCCGTTACCCTCTCCCAGCTGTTCACGGGCGTGCCGATCGCCGTGGACAACGGCGTGCCCTTGGTCCGCTCAGTACAAGCACCTAGTACGCCAGTTCGGGCCTTGCCTGGCATAGCGGGGCTTGCTCGGGCGCAACGCTTGGTCTCCGCTGATGGTGAGGTTTACGGGCTCGGCTCCAAGCTCGTGAGCGACCTCGCCCTGCGGTTAGGGACAAGCCTGTCGTCTATATTTACGGGCACGCAGCGTGGGTCGCTGATCGCTGGCGTTGCTCGCTCAGCCCGGCTGGCCCTTTCGGAGCTGCGCCTGCCATCGGAGGCGTCTATAACCTTGACATCGCGGCAGGGCACGTTGCCATTGACGGTGGCTTCGGGGGCTGGCTTCGCCGCAAGCGTCCGGCTATCGCTTAGAAGCGACCAGTTGTCCTTTGTTGCTCATCGGCTGGCTAGGGGCAGCTGCCAACCTGTGAGCCCAGGGTCCGAGACGTGCCAGCTCGTGCTGGACCAGCCGACGGTTACCTTGGCTGTGCCTGTAGTGACCCGTGCAAGTGGGACGTTCCCGCTCTACCTGGTGCTCAGCACGCCAAACGGGTCCTGGGTCATAGCGAGAGCCGAGGTGAGCGTGCGGTCAACTGCGATCTCAGACGTAGGCCTCGCCCTCATGGTCGTGGCCTTGGTGTTCTTGGTCGCCTGGTGGGTGCGGAACGCCCGCCACGGGCGGCGGGCGCGCCGCTTGGTGCCCAAGGACGATGGCGCGCCTGCTCAGGGCTTGCAGGTCCCTGGCGACCAGCTTTTTGGAGCGGGAAGCGCCGAGCTGGCGCCGCCTCCAGCGAAGAGCCAGTAGGCGGGTAGCTAATTGGTACGGTCCAGAGTGCGCTCCAGGCCAGGCTTGACGACCTTGCCGCCCGTGCGCCGTCACCATGGTGCTGACGGCAGCCTCAGTGCTCCCCCCGGTAACTCGTGGCCCGCTTGGGACGCAGAAGAGGCACGAGCTCAGGCGGGGCATTGGGGGCGTCAGAGGTTCGAAAAAGCCCAGCTTGTGGGTCTCGGGCAGTCTGAGGGCCGGCTTAGGGCTCTGGAAGGGTTTGTGCGGCCCAGGGCCTCGTCCAGGGTGAACGCCCTGTTAATGGCCAGCGGCACGGCTCTTTCGCGGTTCTCGGGCTTTGCACGCCTTATTGCGGTGGCGTGGGTCTTGGGCCAGGGCAGGCTGGCCGACGCGTACAACCAGGCTAATACGATCCCGAACACCATATACGACCTGTTGCTCGGCGGCGTGCTTTCTGCGACACTGTTGCCTGTTGTAATGCGGCCGCTAAGCCGGGTGACGATGGGGCGGGACGATGACTCGGTCCCCGCGATCGTGACCTTTTTGACAGTCGTGCTAATCGTAGCCACCGCAGTTTTTTGGTTGGCGGCGCCGTGGGTCATCGACCTTTTCTTGCTCCGAGCCAAGGGGCCGGCAGCCTACGCTGAGCGCTCCCTGGCCACGACCTGGTTGCGTTACTTCACCCCGCAGCTGCTGCTCATAGGCTTAGTCGCTATCACTACGGCCCTTTTGAACGCCCGTCGCCGCTTTGCAGCTGTGGCGTTCAGCCCTATTGTGGCAAACGTAGTCACGATAGTTGCTTTAGTCGTGGCTGACCGACTGGTCAAAGAGAGCACGGTGAACGCCTACAGGGCCGACGCTGCTGCCGTAGCAGTCGTGGGGCTCGGGACGACTGCTGGCTATCTTGCACAATTGCTTGCTCAAGTGCCGGCAATGCTGCGAGCGCGTATCCCTTTGTGGCTCTCCTGGAGGCCGTCCCACCCAGCGCTACGTACTATTGCCCGGGTGTCGGGCTGGACCGTTGGCGCTGTGATAGCCAACCAGGTGTCGTTCATATTTGTGTCTGTCCTCGCCAACTCGAAGGGCGGCAATTTCTCAGCGTTTTCCTACTCCTACACCTTCATGCAATTACCGTACGCGGTGCTAGCTGTGTCGATTGCTTACGTAGTGGCCCCCGACTTGGCGCAGCTGTGGGCGAGCGGGGACGAAGAGGGTTTTGCGGCTAGAGCCAGCTACGCTATGCGCGTAACGATAGCCTTTTTGCTGCCAGCTGGTGTGGGGTACGCTATGTTAGCTCGCCCCGTGGTAGTGCTTGCTCTAGCGCACGGGCACCTGGGTGTGTCGTCGGCGGACCTGACGGGGGGCGTGCTCATGGTCTTCGCTGGGGGGTTGCCAGGGTTCGCTGCGTTTCTTTTTGTGATGCGCGCTTTCCAGGCCAAGCTCGACACACGTTCGATGTTCTGGTTGTACGTCGCAGAGAACGCGCTGACGATAGTGGGTGCCGTCGTCTTTTACCCGCTTGTCGGGGTGGGTGGGCTGGCTGGCGCGTGGGTTGGCGCGTACACGCTGACGCTGCCCCTGGCATGGGCCCGGCTTCGCCGTAGTGCGCCGGTGCGCCTGCCGGTCAGCTGGCTCGTGCGTGCCGCTCTGGCGACTGGTGTTATGGCGGGGGTTGTCGGCGTGCTCAGGGCAGTGCTTCCTGTCGCGGCAACAAGCTGGGACAGGATGGGCCAGCTGGTGGTGCTCGCGTGCGTGGGAGCCGGCGCGTACGTGCTGTCCGCGCGCGCTCTTGGGGTGAAGGAGGTGGCGGGGGCCCTCGCGCAGCGCTCTCGGCGGTGAAAGGTGCTTGGAGGAGCTGGATGGGCTACGATCATCTGCCTTCGACCCAGTGACGAGAGCGACGGGGGCCCGGCCCTTCGGAGCCGGGAGGAGGAGCCACATTGACCGTTCGGGTGGTGAGCGACAGCGCCTGCGACCTCCCTGAGGAGGTGGTAACGGGGCTCGGGATCGGCATCGTGCCTCTCCGCGTGCGTTTTGGCAGCACGGAGCTGGTGGACCGGGAGCAACTGAGCACGAAGGACTTTTGGTCCATGTGCTCACGCTCAGCAGAGCTGCCTCAGACGACAGCACCTTCACCTGGTGCTTTCCGGGAAGCGTTCTTAGACATGGCTCGCCAAGGCGCGAGCGGCGTGGTCTGTGTCACTTTGTCTTCCAGGTTGTCAGCGACGAACGAAGCGGCGGTGCAGGCCGCGCGTGGCCTGCAAGGTGAGGCAGAAGTGGAGGTGGTGGACTCGCTTAGCGCGACTATGGGCGAGGGCCTGGTTGTCATGGCAGCTGCGGAGGCCGCGGCGCAAGGTGCCGACATCGAAGCCGTCGTTGGGATTGCGCTCTCGACGCGCAGCCGGCTGTCTGCAATGGGGGCCATCGCGACCTTGGAGAACCTTCGTAAGGGTGGGCGTATAGGTGGTGCAGCGGCCGCGCTTGGCGGGCTTCTTTCGGTAAAGCCGGTCATAGAGGTGCGCGGGGGGGTCGTCGAGCAGGAGTCCAGGCAGCGGACACGAGCAAAGTCGCTTCGTTACCTGGTCGACAAGGTCCGCGCCGCTGGGCCGTTGGAACGTTTGGCTGCCATGGACGCGGACGCCGAAGACTTTGAGATGTTCGTCGACATGCTGGCTGGCACCGAGTCGTCTCACCCGCTTGTCCTAAGTGACATAGGGCCGGTGGTCGGTACCCACACTGGGCGAGGGACGATCGGGGTTGCTTGGGTCACGATGTCTGAGGCATAGCCCGACCGAGGGCGAGCCTGCCGCGGTTGTCTTGAGGGCGTTTACCCAGGGGTTGTCCCTAGAGGCTTCGGTGTTTGTGCTTAGGGCTGGGGGCCCCTGCCCGGGGGCCGTGCCCCGGTTGCAAGGGCGTCACTAGTAGCCTTGGAGAGCGTGGCTCGGGCATCGCCCAATATGCTGAAGCTTCTCGCGGGACGCTACCAGCTCTTGAAGTTGCTTGCGCAGGGGGGCATGGCGGAGGTTTGGGAGGGGCGGGACGAAGTTTTGGACAGGCCCGTCGCCGTGAAAGTGCTCTTGGCCCACTTGGCAGCGGACGCCACGTTGCAGGAGCGGTTCCGGCGTGAGGCGGTGATGGCCGCTCGGTTGGTCCACCCCGGCATAGTGGCTGTCTTTGACGCTGGGATCGAGCCGTGGAACGGGCAAGAGCAGGGGTGGTCGCGCAGCCGGCTTTCACGTGCGGGGCAAAACAGCACAGCGTTCATGGTGATGGAGCTTGTCCAGGGGGAAACGCTGCGTGACTTGATCGCGAGGGCTGCCCCTTTGCCAGTCGGGTTGGCGGTAGCCATCACGGCCCAGGTGGCGAGCGCCCTTGGCTATGCGCACTCTCAAGGCTTGGTCCACCGTGACGTGAAGCCCGCCAATGTCCTACTGAGCGAGGAAGGCCCAAATGTGAGGCGGGTAAAGGTCACAGACTTCGGCATAGCTAAGGCAGTTGCAGCGGCGGGTGCCGACCTCACTGCCTCTGGGACGATAATGGGTACTCCAAAGTACCTCGCCCCCGAGCAAGTCGAGGGTTTAGAGCCCGACGCCCGCGCAGATCTGTACTCGCTTGGCGTAGTCCTTTTTGAGATGCTCGCGGGTAAGCCCCCGTTCATCAAGGGGAGCGACGTCGCAACCGCTTTGGCGCGCTTGCACGAGCCGGTCCCTCGCCTGGACGAGCTGAGGGCAGACATCCCGGCGGGGCTTGCCGACCTGGTCAGCTGGATGCTGGCGCGAGACCCCGGTCGCCGTGTGCCATCAGCCTTTGAGCTGAACAGGGCGCTGGCCGCTTTTAACTATGAGGGCGGCGTAGCCGCCGGTCTGGAGGCGAGCGGGTACTTCAGCCTGGCTGGCAGCGCCTACATGGCGCTCAGCCCAGGCCTTGACCTGGCTGCTGCAAGTGGTCCTGCTTTGAGCAATGCTGGAGGCCCGGCCAGCTTCGAGCAAGGGCCGAGCGCCGCCGAACGCTCACCTACGGGCGGGGCTGGCGCAGCCACTTGCTCGCTGGCTGACCCCACTGCGGGGACAGGCGAGCAAGATGAGCTTGGGGCAGTGGACGGGCAGTGGCCGGCGCAGGAGGTCGTCGCCAAGGAGGCTGTCGGCCAGACCATGGCCCTGTCCCCTGCTCCCAGAAAAGGAGCCGGCGGTGTGCGAGGGCCTACGGTCGTAGGGACCGGTCGGCGCGGGGGCCGGCCGGTGACGGCTTTAGTGTTGTCGCTGGTGGTCGTTGGCTTGCTGGTGGTGGCGGCGCTCGTTGCAAGCAGCGGTTTGGGAACTGGGTCTCAGCCAGGCGCTAGCGACGGGCAAAGGAGCGTGAAGGCGCCAGCCGCGCCTATCGCGGTCCAGCAGGTGAGCGAGCTCACTCAGGGTGGCAACCTGCCGGACGACCACCTTGGCGAACTGCACTACCTGATCGATGGCAACCCGAAGACCGTCTGGGAAAGTGACGTTTACGACGGACCGGACTTTGGGGGCTGGGGCGGGTTCGGCTTGGTAATGAGGTTGGCAAAGCCGCGCACTTTGCACCAGCTCAGGGTGCTGAGCCCGATGCAGGACTGGAGCGCGGAGACGTTTGTGCAAGTTGGCTGCCCTTCGAGGCTCGTCCGTTGGGGCCGTCCCACCGACGAGCGCACTGCGGTCTACGGGGACGCCACGTTTTCGCTGGGAGGGTCCCGAGGCAACTGTGTGCTTTTGTGGATGCTCAACCCTGGGCCAAGCCGCCAGGCAGTGATAGCCGAGCTCTCGTTGAGCTAAAGGGCCTTACGCCTTGCTAATGTGCCCGTCATGCCTGATGAGGAAGTCGCCCCGGTTTTGCCAGGTAGCCAGCCCGGTGCTGGGAGGGGCGGTCACGATTTTCCCACAGGTGCCGTAGGCGGCGCGCCATCGGGGTCCGGTGCAGCCAGCGGTGATGCCCCCTTTGCGTTATCGGAGTGGCCAGCACTGCTGACCGGGCGGGTCGTGGGCGCGGTCGAATGGCTGAAAAGGCACGCCACACTGCGCTTGACCACCGTTTTGGGGGTGGTCATGTACGGCCTTGTGGCACTGGTTGGGCTGCTGAGCGCGCTGGTCCTTGGGTTGATGGCTGTGGTGCGTATTTGGGACGTGTACCTGCCGGTCAACCCGGAAGGCAGGCGTGTTTGGCTGGCGTACGTGGTGCTAGGAGCCCTGTTTTGCTTGACCGGCGCGTGGCTGTGGTCCAAAACGGGGCGCAAGAGCGAGCGGTGAGGCACCGGGCTAGCCGTAGCAGGGCTAGTAGGTTAGCCGTTGTTGGGACGTAGGCAGCCACTGGCGAACGGAATACCCGTGGGGGTATAGGAGTTGAACACTGGCATGGGAAACGCACTAACTTCCGACGATGCTGTGCGCGACGTGGTCGTGGTGGGATCTGGCCCCGCTGGGCTCACAGCCGCCCTCTACACGGCACGAGCTAACTTGAACCCGCTGGTCTTAGAGGGTGAGCCGTCTTCGACAGCCGACCAACCAGGTGGCCAGCTCATGCTTACGACGGAAGTGGAGAACTTCCCAGGGTTCCCGAACGGCATCCAGGGCCCCGAGCTGATGGCGCAGATGCGTGCACAAGCGGAGCGCTTTGGGGCCGAGTTAGTCACTGCCAGAGCCACTAAAGCTGAACTGCGCGAGGGCGGGCCCCACACTGTCTGGTACGCGGACCCTTCGAGCGGGGACGAGGTGCAGGTGACCGCCCGGGTGGCGATCATGGCCATGGGCGCACGGGCATTGATGCTTGACGTGCCCGGAGAGAGCCGGTTGCTCGGTCACGGGGTTTCAACGTGCGCCACGTGCGATGGGTTCTTTTTCCGCGGGCAGCACATCGCCGTGGTCGGTGGAGGCGACTCGGCCATCGAAGAGGCGAGCTTCCTCACTCACTTTGCGGAGACTGTCACTATCGTCCACCGGCGCCAGGAGCTCAGGGCCTCAAAGATCATGCAAGCGCGCGCAAGGGCCAACCCGAAGATCCAGTTTGAGTGGAACAGCGTGGTCGAAGAGGTGCTCGGTGATGACAAGGTCGAGGGTGTCCGCTTGCGTGACGTCGTGACAGGTGAGAAGCGGGTGCTGCCAGTAACGGGCCTGTTTGTCGCCATCGGGCATTCACCGAGCTCTGACTTGGTCAGGGGCCAGCTCGAGCTTGACCAAGCAGGCTATGTAGTCACCAAGGGAGCTACAAGCGAGACTTCGCTGGACGGCGTGTTCGCATGCGGAGATCTGCAAGACCACCGCTATAGGCAGGCTGTGACTGCTGCTGGCAGTGGGTGCATGGCTGCTCTTGATGCTGAGCGCTGGTTGGAGGCCAGGCGCTCTTGATGCTGAGCGCTGGTTGGAGGCTTAGGGCGGGCCAACCGGTCCCCGAGCAAGTCCCTGGGTCTTAGCCGGCCCCCAGTTAGGACATTGAGCCCGGAATGCTGACGATATCGGCGGGGTTGTAAGTGGGACAAGCCAACATGCTGAGCACGGCTTAGCCGCACGCTCGATATCTGAGGAAGGTGCCAGAGGGACATGCCAGAGCTCACCACTACACTGACGGACTCAACCTTCGATGAGGAGGTGGGTTCAGCCTCGGAGGCGGTTCTGGTTGACTTCTGGGCGGAATGGTGCGGGCCTTGTAAGATCATCGAGCCCGTGCTCGATGAGATAGCTAGGGAGCACAAGGGTAGGTTGAGGATCGGCAAGCTCAACGTTGACGATAACTTGCAAACAGTACGTCGTTTCGGTGTCATGAGCATCCCGACCCTGATCCTTTTTAAAGACGGTCAGCCACAGCTTCGCCTGGTGGGGGCAAAAGGGAAGGCTCAGCTGCTGCAAGAGCTGAGCCGTCACCTTTAAGGGCCTCCCGGCATGGATGTGGGTCGATTTAGGGATCTACGGCCCGGCGACGCTCGTGTGGCAGGACATGCTCGATCGGTCCGAGCGTCAGCATGATGAGGCCGAGTGCCGCGTTGGCGCAGTGGAAGCCGTAGGCGCGGTTGACGATGAGGCGGACCCGCCGGTTGAGGCCCTCGTGGCGGGCATTGTCCACACCGAGTCGCACCGCGGC
>JBMFUG010000024.1:0-14859 GCA_049966695.1 Acidimicrobiales bacterium
CTAACAACAAGACGACGATGATGGGTGCCTTCAAGATGGCCGACGAGGTCCTGTTGCACGGGGTGCAGGGGATAACCGAGCTCATCACCACCCCGGGCCTCATCAACACCGACTTTGCCGACGTGAAGATGATCATGAGCAACGCAGGCACAGCGATCATGGGCATCGGCAGCGCCACCGGCGACGGACGGGCGACGGCAGCCGCCAAGTTGGCTATCACGTCTCCTCTCTTGGAAGCTTCCATAGAGGGTGCCAGGGGCATACTGCTGAACATCGCCGGTGGCCCCGACCTGGGCCTGTTCGAGGTCAATGAGGCGGCCGAGATCATCCATTCGGCCGCTCACCCTGACGCTAACATCATCTTTGGCCAGGTCATTGACGAGGCTATGGGCGATGAGGTGCGGGTCACCGTCATAGCGGCGGGCTTCGACCGCTGGGACGAGGAGGCCCCGGCAGCTGGCTCCGAGGAGCGCAAGGACAATGGCATCGGCTTAGTAGAAGATGACGAGGTCATGGCGTCTGACGGGCTGGGCTTCGGGGACGAGGACGATTTCGACGTCCCGTCGTTCCTGAAGTAGCACTGAACAACGAGAGGGCATCCGGGCGGGCCGAGGGGTTGGAGGGGCCCGCGAACATGTGCGCCAGTGCCTGGGCCGTCGGCTTGGCAGGCGGTGCCTGCATGGTGTCAGCCGCTCGCCAGGCTGGCGACTTTTCCAACCCCTGGGCACCCGAAGCCCTGGAAGCGCAGCGGTCGCTCGTGGACTTGCCATGGACTTGGCTCCACCAGGTGCATGGGGCACGAGTTGTCATTGTCGAGCGTCCTGGGGCGCACAGGGGAGAAGACGCTGACGCAGCAGTGACTGCTTGTCCCGGTGCCGCTCTTGCAATTTTTACCGCCGACTGCGCGCCTGTCGGGCTTGGAAGCCCAGAAGGTGTCATAGGCGCCGTGCACGCTGGCTGGAAGGGCTTGCTGGCGGGCGTGGTCGAGGCGGCAGTCGACGCCATGCGTTGTCTTGGCGCTAGCAAGGTGGTGGCTGGGCTCGGCCCTTGCATAGCACCTCACTTCTACAGGTTCTCGCCTGCGGACCTCGGCCTGGTCGAAAGCCGGCTGGGCCCAGCAGTGAGGTCCTTGGACGCTGACGGCCACCCGGCCTTGGACCTGCGCCTAGCGGTACGGGCGGCACTTGAGCGATCGGGTGCCGAGCTGGTGGCCGCCTCTACGACTTGCACGCACTGCTCTGCTGACCACTGGTCATGGCGCGCCCGGGCCGACACCGGGCGCCAGGCCACGGTCGTGTGGCGGCGAGAGGTGGTGCTCGGGGAAGCTGGTTGAGGTGCCAAGAGATCTGGTGGACGGCTTGGCGGTAGCCGAGAGGTTGGCCGCCGTGCGTGAGCGCATTGCACGCGCTGGCGCCGACCCACAGGCCGTCGGCATCGTAGCGGTGACAAAAAGCCTGGGGGTGGCGGCCATAGAAGCCGCCGTCAGGGCGGGGCTGTACGACATCGGCGAGAACTACGCTCAGGAACTGCTGGGAAAGGTCGCTGGCGCACCGCCGGGGGTGCGTTGGCATTTCTTGGGAGCGCCGCAGCGCAATAAGATCAGCCGGCTCGCGCCGCACGTGCACATTTGGCAAGGGATCGACAATGAGCAAGCGGCCCTTGCCCTGGCCAAGCGTTGCCCGGGGGCCTCGGTGCTTGTCCAAGTCAGGCTGTACGGGGCACCGCCCCGCCGGGGGGCTCCGTTGCCGGAGGTGCCGGCCCTGGTCGAGGTTGCGGCCAAAGCCGGCCTCGACGTTCGCGGCCTGATGGCGGTTGGCCCCCCTGAGGCCAGCCCCTCGGAGCTAAGGGCGAGCTTCCGACAAGTGGCACGCCTTGCTGGCCACCTTGGGCTGCGCGAACTGTCCATGGGCATGAGCGGCGATTTTGAACAGGCGGTCGCCGAAGGGGCGACCATGCTGCGTTTGGGCCGGGTGCTGTTCGGTGAGCGCTAGACGCTCAAGTGCACCACTGAGCAGGCTGGTCAAGCTAGGCTTGTACCGAGGAGGACGCGATGGCAGTAACAGGCAAGAAGGTACTGGTGTGGCTTGGCCTTGCCGACGCCGACGAGTACGACGCCTATGACGCCTACGAGGACGCAGAGGAGCCCCAGCCCACCTCCAGGAGGGTGATGGACGCCCCCGCGGAGCCGGTGGTGCAGGCGTCACCAGCACCGGCGGTCCGGCCGCTGCCGAGGGGCGGGCAGGAGCCTGGGGCCACCATAAACTTGGTGCCTGCTCCCGCGAGCTTGCGACCGTTACCCGGCTCGCAGGTAAACCAAAAGGTGCACGTTGCTGCGCCTTCTGAGTTCGCTGACGCTCAGGAGATAGCGGACCGCTTTCGAAGCGGCCAACCGGTGATCGTCAACCTGGGGAATACCTACCGGGAACTTGCCCACCGGATGATCGACTTTTGCAGCGGCGTTGCGTACGCTCTCGGGGGGACCATGGACAAGGTGGCTGACAAGGTGTTCTTGATGACACCGAACAACGTGGAGGTCTCAGCCGAGGAAAAGCGCCGTCTTTTGGAGCGCGGCTTGTACCGCTCATGAGCAACGCTCTGTGCGTACTTAGGTGAGCAGGCCTCAGGCGCTGCTGCGGTCCTGTTGACAGCTGGCTAGCTGGGGGCGGTAGTGGCTTACCTCGTGCACCACCCGCTTTATTTCTTGGCGGTCATCTACCTAGTGGTCCTCGTGCTGCGGGCGGCATTGTCGTGGTTCCCGGTCGAGCCAGGCACCGGCCTGGCGAGCGTCAACCACTGGCTGTACGTGCTGACCGAGCCATTTTTGGCGCCCTTCCGCAAAGTAATACCGCCTATGGGGATGATTGACGTCTCCTATCTGGTCGCTGTCCTTGTCTTGTGGTTGGTGGCGCAGTACTTGCTAGCCCGGCTGGTGGTGTAGCGGCTCGGTCAGGTCCTCGTCTTCGCGTCCCCACGTGGCTACGATTACCAAACATGGAAGTGACACCCAAAGTTTTCCGGGAGGTCCAGTTCCGGGAAAAGGGGCGTGGTGGCGGTGGCTACCACCCCGAAGACGTGGACGAGTTCTTGGAGCAGGCAGCTCTCGGAGTGGAACAGCTTTTGGGACGTCTCCACCAGGCCGAGGAGCGGGTCAGGCAACTAGAAGAGAGCGCCTCTGAGGCGGCCAGCAGCGAGGAGCTCCTCAAGCGGACGCTGGTGCTGGCCCAGAGGACCGCCGACCAAGTTGTCCAAGAGGCGCGCGAGGAGGCCGCGCGTATCGTGGCTGAGGCTAGGGCGCAGGGAGAAGCACTGCTTGCTGAGGGCGCGGCCCGTGGACAACGGGCTTACGAGGACGCCATTGCAGACCAGCGTTCTAACCTTGAAGCGGCCGAGGCTGCTCTGAGGCAGATCCAGCGTGAGTCCAACGCGCTACGAGAGTGGGTGGACCAGCACCGGGCGCACCTGCTTAGCGCATTGGCGGACGCGCAGGCCTTGGTGCAAAGCGCTGGCCTCCTGTCAGAGCCGCCGGCTGTCAGCTTGGCGCCTAGGCAGGGTGCTGGGGGACAGCCCAGCACGGGCCTTGTGCCTGGGGACGAAGCCCTAAGGGCAGGGACGGCTCAGGCAGATGGCCAAGAGGTCGCCCAGCTGGTGGCCCGTGGCGAGGAGGGCCAGGCAGGCAACGCGCGCGAGGTTGCTCGAACCTACCCTGAGGCAGCAATGTCGGGCGGGGGACAGCTGGTAGCTAGAGGCGCAGGTGACGGCGCGAGCACGGGCCAGCTAGCACCAGCGCCGGAGGCAGCACAAGACCCGGCAACGTTCCCGCCTCCACCGCTAGCAGCGACGGGAGGTGCCTACCCCGGGCCGCCCACGATGGCCCTCGACGAGCGGGCGCTCGAGAGCTTTTTCAGTGACAACGACCTGGAAGACGACCAACGTCCGTCGGGCCGGCTACGTCACCGGCATTGACCGGCGCTCTAGCGGCACAGGTGCGGGCGACGTTCTTCCGGGCTGCGCCGCCCCCGCGTTGGCGCGCTGCATGATAGGCTACCGCGCTCCGTGAAGGCCAATCCGGCCGAACTGGGGTAAGGTGCCACGAAATGCCTAAGGCCAAGCAAGAGGGCTCTGAGGAGTCTCAAAGAGCTAATGTCGTCCACGTTGAAGGGGACGGGCTGCCAAGCCAGAGCGTTGTTGACAAGGGCGCTCCCAAAGCGCTCGGTACAGCTCGCAGGGCCGCGCGAAAGTCGGCGGGCAGCGCCAAGTCGGGCTCGGTTGCTGGCTCTCCGGGCGAGGGAGATGGCCGGCACGGGGCTCGGGATGTCCTTGTAAACGACCAAGCCAGTGCCCAGCCAAACGACCAAGCCAGTGCCAAGCCGGGGGTTGACGTGACGGGCACTGAGGTACGAGCAGTGACGGCAGTGGCGGCTGGCGCGGCGCCGAGCAGTTCCAAGACGCGGGCCAGGCGGGCCACGGCCCGTCACGAGGGTCATGCCGCCATGGCGAGCACGGCGTCGCCCGGCGCGAGCGAGGACGAGGAGCGTGCTATTTTCCTCGCTCACCAGCGTGAGCTCCTGCTGGCGGAGCGCAACAACTACACCCGCCAGGCAGAGGAGCTGAGAGCAGAGGCCGAGGCCCTTGCACTTGAGCACGAACCCGGAGACGTCCAGTTCGACGAGGAAGGGGGCGAAGGCGGCACTGTCAGCGTTGACCGGGAGCTCGACTTGCACCTGTCAGCCCAGGCGCACGCGGCTATTGAAGAGATAGACGCAGCGCTGGCCAAGATCGCAGCTGGCACTTACGGGTTTTGTGAGAACTGTGGGAGGCCGATACCTACTGCACGGTTGGAAGCCCTGCCGCACGCGCGGTTGTGCGTGTCTTGCAAGAGCGGAGGGTTGTCGGCGCTGCGCCAATGAACCCGGCTGGCTCTGGCCGGGCCGTCGCTCGCGAAGAAAATGGCCCGGACGTGCTGAGCGCCTTCAACGGTTGCCGTGGTGGCACTTCGGGCGAGGGCAGTGGCGCTTCGCTTGGGGACCGCGGGCGCCGCCGGTACCAACGCAAAGGCGGGCTCCTTTTAACTGTGACAGCCTCGGCGGTGGTCGCCCTGGACCAGTGGAGCAAAGACCGGGCCCAGGCCTACCTGCAGCGGTTCCCGTGCCGGTGCCGTCACGTTGTCGGGCCGCTCAGCCTCCAGCTGACAGCCAACCGCGGGGCGGCTTTCGGGCTCGGCGCGAGTGCTTACCCGATAGTTGTGGCGGCTGCAGTGGCCTTGGTCGTAGTCCTGGTCGCCTACTCTCGCCGAGCGGCTATGGGAGGGGTGAGCTGGTCCGTCGCCATCGGCTTAGGCCTGCTGAGCGGTGGTGCGGTTTCAAACCTTGCAGACCGCTTCGTGCGCCACCACCACGGCGCGGTGGTCGACTTCATCAGGGTCGTCAGCTGGTGGCCCGTCTTCAACGTGGCTGACGCGGCGATAACTACCGGAGCGGTAGTGCTCGGGGCATCTTTGTTGCTGTCCAGCCCGAAAAGCACAAAGGACGTGCCGGGCACGTCGGCTCGGCCGATGTCGTCCGGTCCGGCAGCGCCAGGGCTTTGAGGGGGGCTTTCGTGCGCCTGCGGTTCAACGTCCCAGCTGCCTTGGACGGCGAGCGAGTGGACCGGGGCCTCGCCCTGCTGATGGGTGCCACGCGCTCTCAAGCCGCGAGGCTTGTGACGGAGGGGTCTGCACGCCTTGGCGGTCGCCTCGTTGTGTCGGGAGGACGACGCTTACGTGAGGGGGAGCTATTGGAGGTGGAGGTGCCAGCGACCGCTGAGCCCAGCACGCCAACGACCGGGCCCCTTGAGGCTGGCAGCGGCCCTGCCCCGGCCGTACTTGCAGGTGCAGGGAGGCTTGCCGCTTTGGTCGTGTTCGCCGACGATGACCTGGTGGTCGTGGACAAGCCTGCTGGCCTAGTGGTCCATCCCGGGGCGGGCAACACGGAGGGCACGTTGGTGCAGCAACTGTTGTACCTTTTCCCCGACATAGCCTCTGCTGGGCCGCCGGGTGACCGGCCGGGGATCGTCCACCGCCTGGACAAGGGCACCTCCGGGCTCCTCGTCGTCGCTCGCAACAAGCTTGCCAGGGAGAACTTGACCGCGCAGCTGGCAGCCCGCAAGGTCGAGCGCCGCTATTTGGCCGTCGTGCACGGGCAGGTCGAGCCGGACGATGGGGTGGTTGAAGCGCCCCTTGGGCGCTCGCCGTCGGCTCGTACCAAAATGGCCGTAATAGAAGGGGGCCGCCGGGCGCGAACCCGTTACAGCGTGCTGGCCCGGTCTAGCTCAGTGCTGCCGGCAAGCCTGCTCGCCTGCCAGCTGGAAACTGGCCGGACCCATCAGGTCCGCGTGCACTTGGCCGCCATTGGCCACCCCGTCCTGGCTGATGAGAGGTATTCGACCCCCGGCCTGCTGCGCTCCTGCCGTGGCGCGTTGGCTTCGTTGACGCGGCCGTGGTTACATGCCGCCCGGCTGAGCTTTGCCCACCCTGCTAGCGGGCAGCGCATGACCTTTGAGTCTGCCCTGCCGTCAGAGCTGGAGGACAGCCTGAGCGTGCTGGGCCTTTATATGCCCAGCAGGGCCCAGTGGTAGCTGCCGCTCAGGTGCCCGTGCGGCCCGAGAAAGTCGGACTTGAGCGGGCCGGCCCGCCATTTCAGTGCATTGCCGGCACGGGCAGTGGGGCGGCTGCGTCCCCACGAGCCTGTTCGACCATGTCAGCGAGCGTATAAGAGTCAAGATGGGCACGCATGTGCTCGCTGACCGCTGCCCAGACGGCGAGCAAGACGCACTGGCCTTCGTGGTCGCAGGCTCCGCCCTCGTGCGGTTCGCCAAAGTCGCCCACCACTATCGGGCCGTCCACTGCAGCTACGATCTGGCCGAGGGTCAGTTGGTCGGGTGAGCGCGCAAGGACGTAACCGCCGCCGACGCCCCGTTTGGAGCGCACCAAGCCCGCTCCTTTCAGGGCCAGGAGGATCTGCTCCAGGTAAGGCTGAGGCAACCCGGTCCGCTCAGCGATGTCCCGTACCGACGTCGGCTGGTCGTCCGCGTGCAGGGCAAGTGACAGCAGCGCCCTGCACGCGTAATCACCCCGGGTGGACACCCTCATCACTGCCATGGTACTCCGGTGCCTGTGTTGGCCCGTCGCTTGGCTGGGGCCGCTAGGGTCAATGGCCGTGGAGGTACCTGTTGGGCCGGGTGTGCAGCCCCCTGACGGCCTTGAGCCCCCTGAGGGGGTCGTGCTACCGGACTACTCGGGAGCGTGCTTGAGCTCGCTTATCCCGGGCCTGCTGGCTGGTCCTGGGGAGCGGCCTGAGTGGTTGCCGAGCGTGCTCGCCAAAGCGCGCCAAATTGTCTTGTTGGTCCTTGACGGGCTGGGCTGGGCACAGTTGCAGGAGCGGGTGAGCCTGGCCCCGACGCTGGGCGCAATGGTGGGCAGGCCGATCTGTTCAGTGGCACCGACGACCACAGCAACGGCCCTTTGCTCTATCACCCTCGGGCTGCCGCCCGCGAGGCACGGGATGATCGGCTACAAGTTTCTGGTGAAGGGGCCGAGCGGGCCTGAGGTGCTGAACGTGCTCAAGTGGAAGACGGCGTCCGGAGATGCACGGGGGTTTTTCCCCGCCAGGTCAGCCCAGCCGCAGGCCGCGTTCGGTGGCCGGCGGGTACCCGTCGTGTCTCGCTCAGAGTTCGCGGGGAGCGGCTTCAGCGAGGCTCACCAACGCGGTGGGCGGGAGGTGCTGTGGTCGGTCCCGTCGAGCATTGCCCCCTTGGTCCGTGGGCTTCTCATGGAAGGCGAGAGCTTGGTTTACGCCTACTACGACGGCGTTGACAAAGTGGCGCACGCGGCCGGGCTGGGTGAGCTCTACGAGGCCGAGCTTGGCTTCGTAGACAGCCTTGTCGACCAGCTCATCTCGGTGCTCCCGCCCGGTGCCTGCCTGGCTGTCACCGCAGACCACGGGCAGGTGGAGGTCGGCAAGGCGGCGGTGGCGCTGCAGCCTGAGGTCGCAGAGCGAGCCGCGTTCGTGAGCGGTGAGAGCCGCTTCCGCTGGCTCCACGCTGCGCCGGGCGGGGCGGCTGCGTTGTTTAAGGTGGCGCAGCAGTGCTATGGCGGCGAAGCTTGGGTAGTCACCAGGGACCAAGCCGTGGCGGCGGGCGTCTTTGGCGGTCCCATGAGCGAAGAGCACCTGCTCCGTTTGGGTGACGTAGCGCTTGTCCCGCTCGGGGCGCGCGCTTATATGGACCCGAAGGACACGGGCGAGGCAAAGTTGCTTGGCCGTCACGGTGGGTTGTCTGCCGATGAGGTCCTGGTGCCCCTGCTGGTTGCCGGCCCCGGCTAAGCACCTCGGGGCAGGTCACCCCCCGGGTGCGGTGCGCGTGGGCCCTGGATGCTTGGCCCGTTCAGCGTTGCTGACCCTTACGAAGGCCATGCGTGCCTGGGCCAAGGCCTCCTTTAGTGCTTCCTCGGCCTCTCCCAAGCGCCCGCTCAGCCCCTCGACCAAGGCCGCGAGCGCGTCGATAGCGAGCCTGGCGCTCGGCAGCTGCGGAGGCTCATGGGAAAGGTGAAGAGCGGCTAGCTCCCACAAGCCGAGAGCATGGTTGGCCACGACGACCTCAGCGGGAGCGCGGGCCAGCTCCTCACGCATGGCGTCGAGCTCGGCTTGCGCCTGCATGGCCTCCTTAGGCGTAGGAGCGTGCTCACCTGGCCTCTCAGGGGTTTGTCCCTCTGGCTTGTGCTTTTGGCTGACTGGCCCCCGGGACCGCTCGCCTGGTGCTGCTGCCGGGCGCGAGGGCGGTGGCGTGCTGCTTGGGGGTGCAGGTGGGACTGGGTGTTCCCCGCTTGGCGTCCAAAGCGTGCTCACTGCGCTACTCTATGATGAAAATGAGTGGAGCGACCGAGGGGTACTTGGCCCCAGTGAACCGTTAGTGCGGGACCATCTACGTCGGTGACTGGTCGGCCCACGCTAGTGGGGCCTGTCGAGGTCCCTTGCATGTTCATCGCCCGGCCGAGGCCAAGTTGCGCGTAAGCGGCCGGTTTGGCTTTGTCATCGCTCCCAGTGCTTGTGCGTCTCATACGGGTGCAAAATTACCAGTGGACGTGCAAGTTGCCGCGCTGCACCTGACGCGGCGTTGGCTTTACCCGGACACCAGCCTCACTGAGGCCTGAGCAAGGAGACCATCGCATAGCCACTGCACCTGATACAAGCGAACATCGGGTCAACGAGCGCATTCGCGCCCGCGAGGTCCGCTTGATCGACCCTGAAGGCAGGCAGCTAGGTATCAAGGCACTTCCCGAGGCACTGTCTGTAGCTCGCCAGCTCGACTTGGACCTGGTGGAAGTCGCCCCTGACGCCAGCCCACCCGTCTGCCGGATCATGGACTACAACCGTTTCAAGTACGAGACGGCCCAGCGGGTAAAGGAGTCCAGGCGCAAAGCGACTAGTACGAGCATCAAAGAGATGAAGTACCGGCCGAAGATCGGTTCGGGTGACTTCGTCACCAAGACCCGGCAGGTGGGCCGGTTCTTGGAAGAAGGCCATAAGGTAAAAGTCACGATCATGTTCCGGGGCCGAGAAGTGAGCCATCCAGAGCTCGGGATGAAGATCCTCGATGACCTGGCGGGCCAGGTGGCATCGGTGGCCAAGGTCGAGGCTGCTCCCAAGCTCGATGGCCGCAACATGGTAATGGTCCTCGCACCGGACCGTCGTGCTCGGAGCGCTGCGAACAGCCTGTCGCGCCACCCGGGTACTAGCGACGGCGCGCGCGGCTCATCAGCCGGCTCTGGCGCCTCTGACGGTGCCAGCAGGAGCTCGGGTGGCCGGGCCCTAGGCGGTGCTCCGGCTGGCGTCAGCATTGCTAGCGGCGAAGACGGGCTAGGGGAGGTCGCAGCGGGGCCCGACGCCGGGACCAAGGCCGAGGCAGCCGTTCAGGCGCCACGAGGAGAGGCAAGCCCGCCAGACGCTGGCAGCCCTACTTCGGGGCAAGGGGGCCAACCCCTGAGCCGAGTGGCTGGCAGCGTTCCGGCCAGGTAGAGTGGTGGGCTGGCGGTCCGAGGACGGGAGAGGTTGATGCCTAAGCAAAAGACAGATCGGGGCGCTGCCAAGCGCTTCAAAGTTACCGGCACGGGCAAGTTGCGGCGGCGGCACGCTTTCCGCTCTCACCTTTTGGAGAAAAAGTCCTCCAGCCGTACCCGTAGGCTTGCCAGGCCTGGCGAAGTTGCTAAGGCTGACGCACGAGCCGTGAAGCGGTTGTTGGGCATCTGACAGCTAGAGGACCAGATTTCGGCAACCTGATCGAGGACTGGCCGGAAAGGAGACCAGATGGCTCGTGTCAAGCGCGCCGTCCACAGTAAAAAGCACAGGCGCTCTGTACTGGAAGCTGCCCAAGGTTATTACGGCAACAAGAGCCGCAGCTACCGCGCTGCCCATGAGCAGGTCATGCACTCGTTGCAGTACGCGTTCCGGGACAGGCGCGCCAGGAAAGGTGAGTTCCGTCGCCTTTGGGTCCAGCGCGTGAACGCAGCGTGCCGGGCTAATGGCACCAACTACAGCAGGTTCGTGGCGGGGCTCCATGCTGCTGGCATAGAGCTCGACCGCAAGGCATTGGCAGACATCGCGGTACGTGACGAGGCGACTTTTGCTCAGCTGGTAGACATGACGCGAGGCGGGGCACGCGCGCAAAGCTAGCGTCAGCAGCGCCACGTCCTGGCTTGCGAGGCTGTGCGCCGGCCCGCCTCTGTTGCGGGCGGGCTCCCGGTCGGCAGGGCAGGTCGACAGGAAAAGACCAGCCAGCTCAGGGGCCGGCCAGCCGGTAACGCCGTGAGCCAGCTTGCCTACCGCCACAAGCGGGTCCAGCTGCTGAGGCACCTCGTTGGGCGTCGCAGTGCCCGAGAGGACGAGGGCTGTTTCGTAATAGAAGGCGTCAACTTGTTGGAAGAGGCCCTCAAGGCGAAAGCGACGCTGCAGGCGGTTTACCTGGACGGAAATTGGGCGGAGAAAAGGGGTAGCCGCCACGAAGGTGCCGCGCCGGCGGGGGACAACGTTGCTAGCACCGGGAGCGGGGACAGGTTGGCCGCCTTGGTAGGCCGTTGCTACGACGAGGGTACCCGGGTGTTCGAGCTTGAGCCTGGGGTGCTGAGCCGGGTGGCAGGTACCGTCAGCCCCCAGCCTGTTATGGCTGTCGTACGGTCTAACAGCTACAAGCTAGAGGACCTGCACGCCATGGGGCCATCGCTCGTTGTCGTGTGCGTGGACGTGAGGGACCCGGGCAATGCTGGTACGGTCGCGCGTTCGGCTTGGGCAGCCGGAGCGAACGGCATCGTTTGTTGTGGTGGCACGGTGGACCTCCACAACCCCAAGGCGGTCAGGGCTTCTGCTGGTGCGGTCCTGCACATGCCCGTTGTGCACGCAGACTTCGCGTCCGAGGCCCTTGAAGCGATAGGGACCTGGGGGCTGACAAGGCTGGCTACGGTGCCCAGTGGGGGTGAGGACTACGCGGTTGTGGACATGCGCAAGCCGGCTGCGCTCGTTTTTGGCAATGAAGCGGGCGGCTTGCCGCTGGGCGAGCTGGCTGGGCACATCGACGGCTTGGTGAGCGTGCCCATGTCGCAAAGTGCGGGGTCACTGAACGTTGGCATGGCAGCTTCAGTGCTGTGCTTCGAGGTTGCCCGCCAGCGCCGCTGTGCTTGGCCACCCGGCTCGGGCGAAAATGGGCACCGTGGTGAGCGCTGAGGGCCTAAGGGATGAGGCAGGTGCGGGTGGCGCTGGTGAGCACCTCGCTGCTGTAAGCCACGACCTTCGTCAGCCATTGGCTTCCATAAGGAGTTTTGCCGAGATGCTCTTGGCCCACTGGGCGGACTTCTCGGACCGGGACAAGTTGGAGATGCTGGGCCAGATCGTCCACGACTCAAAGCGGGCGGTCAAGATGGTGGACGAGCTCTTGGACGCCGTCCGTCTCGATGCTGGCCAGTTGAGGCTTGACCGTAGCGAGGTGGACTTGGCTGGCATGGCCCACCGAGCGGTGAGCGCGCTCGTGCCCACGTACCCAGATCTCGACCCAGATCTCCAGCTTCGCGGCCTTCCTCTGGTTGTCGCGGATCCCATGAGGGTTGAGCAAGTCCTGCTCAATTTGCTGGAAAATGCGTGTAAGCACGGCATGGCGCGAGGTGTCAAGGTGAAAGGGGAGCACGTTGGGGACGATGTCGTGGTGGCTGTCTCTGACAGCGGCCCGGGCATTTCTCCGGTTGACCTGCAGCACGTGACTGAGAGGTTTTGGACCAAGGGTGACGGTCGGCAGGGGGGGTTGGGACTTGGGCTTTGGATAAGCAAGAGGGTCATCGAGGCCCACGGCGGCACCATGAGCGTATCGTCCGCTCCGGGCCAAGGTACCGAAGTGCGCTTCAGCCTCCCCGTGCGAAAACTGGCGCCAGCTGGCAAGCTAATAGGCCAATGAGCGACCCAAGTTACCCAGACAGCGGCCTGGTCGACCTAGAGGAGGCGGGTCGGCGGCGGCTACTGGCTGCGGCGTCAACCGAAGAGCTCGCTGTCGCCGTAGCGGAGGCTTATGGGAAAAAAAGCCAGCTAGCTGCGCTAACGGCGAAGCTACGGGCCATGGAGCCTTCGCAGAAACGGCTATTGGGCCGCCAGATCCAAGATGTGCGGGAGCGGCTCCAGTCCTTGGCTGCCGAGCGCCAGGCGCAGCTTGAAGCAGACGAGGCGCTCCGGCGGGCGCGCTCTGAACGCCTCGACCTTACCGAGGCTGAAGGGCTCTTCGCTGGTGACTGCGGGCCTTTGGCGCGGGCGTTGCACCCCCCGGTCCCTCGGGGCCACCTGCACCTGGTGACCCAGGTGCGCGAGGAGCTGGAGGACATTTTCGTCTCAATGGGCTTTCAAGTCGTGGAGGGGCCGGAGGCTGAAGACGACTGGCACAATTTTGAGGCCCTCAACATGCCTGCCCACCACCCTGCCAGGGGGATGTTCGACACCTTTTACCTAAAAGCTGGCCGTCCAGAGAGCACCCTGCTGCGGACGCACACCTCGCCTGTGCAGATCCGCCTCATGGAAAGCCAAAAGCCTCCCATTTACGCGGTGGTGCCCGGGCGTTGCTACCGGCGGGACACTCCTGACCAACGCCACATACCTGTTTTCCACCAGTTGGAGGCACTAGTGGTGGACGAGGGCATCTCGATGGCGCACCTGGCCGGGACGATCGAGGCGTTCACAAACGCTTTTTTCGGCCCCGGGCGCCACTCCCGGCTAAGGCCCAGCTTTTTTCCTTTTACAGAGCCCTCGGCGGAGTTCGACGTCACGTGCTGGACGTGCGGTGGGGACGGGCGAGGGCCGACAGGAGCACGGTGGCCGGCTGGCTCGGCTGGCGCTGGGCCTGAGGGAGCTGGGGCAGCGACGGGGTTAGAAGGCCGGTGCCGTACGTGCTCGGGCTCGGGGTGGGTCGAACTGGGGGGCTGTGGGATGGTAGACCCGGCTGTTTTTGAAGCCGTCGGCATTGACCCTGAGCGCTATAGCGGTTTCGCCTGGGGTTTTGGCATCGACCGGTTGGCGGCGGCACGCACGGGCCTGGCAGACTTGCGTGAGCTCCTGTACAACGATGTCCGTTTCCTGAGCCAGTTCTAAATGCGCGCACCACTTTCTTGGCTACGTGACTTCGCGCCTATCGAGGGCGCGCCGGAGGACTTGGCGCGCGTGCTTTCGTTCCTGGGCCTCGTTGTCGAACGCGTAGAAAAAACCGGCCCGTTCCTTCCCGGTGTCGTGGTGGCCCGAGTGCTGTCGGCACGTCCTCACCCGGCTGCCGACCGCATACAGCTGGTGGACGTGGACGCTGGCGACGGCGAGGCGCTGCAGATCTGTTGCGGGGCCTTCAACTTGAAAGAGGGAGATCTGGTGCCTCTGGCGACGTTGGGCACGGTAATGCCTAACGGGCTCACGATCGGCCGGCGCAAGATGCGTGGTGAGTGGTCGAACGGGATGCTGTGCTCGGCGCCGGAACTGCAACTTGGCCCAGAAGGCCCCGAACCCGCTATCTTCGTGCTCCCCCCTGGGTCGGCACAACCGGGCACGGCCGTGTCCGATGCCCTTCGCCTAGAGCCCGACGTCGTCTTCGACCTGGAAGTGAGCCCGAACAGGCCGGACTGCTTCTCGGTAATGGGCGTAGCGCGCGACCTGGCCGCGGCTCTCCACGTGCCGTTCAACATCCCCACGCCCGCCCACGCGGTGGCCGAAGGGGTGGAAACTGCCAACATCGCGCTCGACGACGACGCCCGGGAGCTTTGCGGCCGCTTCACCGGGACGGTCATCGAGGACGTGGGCGACGTGGAAGTGCCCGCTTTGCTCAGGCACCGTCTAGTGCTCGCTGGCATGCGGCCGATCAGCCCGGTCGTGGACATTTCCAATTACGTAATGTTGGAGCTCGGCCAGCCGAACCACCCTTACGATATCGACCGCCTAGGAGGCCGGGGGCTGGTCGTGCGCCGCGGCAGGCCGGGCGAGACGCTGGCAACGCTTGACGGCGCGACAAGGCATTTGTCTCCCGAGGACTGTGTCATAGCGGACGCCAACGGGGCGGCCGTCGGCGTAGGTGGGATAATGGGCGGGGCAGCTGCCGAGATTTCGCGCTCGACCCGGGCCGTCCTGTTGGAAATGGCCAATTTTGATCCACGGGCTGTTTCTGCGACAGGTAAACGCCTCGGCCTTTCGAGCGAGGCACGTACGCGCTTTGAACGGGGGGTAGACCCGGAACTGCCGCCGCTCGCGATAGACCGTTTTGTCGAGCTATTGGGGCCACGAGCACGCCGTGGCGAGACTGCGGACATATACCCGGCTAAAGCCG
>JBMFUG010000024.1:14869-28789 GCA_049966695.1 Acidimicrobiales bacterium
GCGCGCAGCTCGGGCCAACCTTGTGCTCGGTACTGCTCTTTCGGGCCGGGACTGTGCCGGCTTGCTGGGCCCGATCGGGTTTAGCTCCGTCGCGTCCGGCCCTGAAGAGCTCGACGTGACCGTGCCCACGTGGCGCCCTGACTGTCAACGTGAGGTCGACCTCATCGAGGAGGTAGCTCGCCTGTACGGCTATGACCGGGTCCCCCGGTCTCTGCCAGCACGACCCGGGGGCTGGGGCGGCCTCAGCGCTTACCAAAAAGACCGGCGCAAGGCACGCCAGGTCCTTTTGGGCGTCGGTGCCAGTGAGGCGTGGACTTCTAGTTTCTGCTCGTCAGCAGACCTGCAACGCGCCGGCCTTAGCTTGCAAGGCGTGCTGGAAGTCGAGAACCCCTTGGACCAGTCTCAGGGCTTGCTCCGGCCGTCACTGTTACCGGGTCTTTTGGGCGCGCTTCGCTACAACCGGGAACGCCAAGCCGGTGCGCTTTGCCTGTTCGAAATAGGCAGCGTTTTTCGCCACCCGGGGCCGGCCGACACCGGGCCACGGCCGCTTGCCCAAGTGGTGGAGCGCGAGCAGCTCGGCTTGGTCGCGCTCGGAGAGGGGGCTGATGCAGCTTACGCAGTGCGAACGTGGCAGGTCCTGGCGCGCGGCCTGCGCATCGAGGGTGGGTCGCTCAGCCAGGTGGCACCGGGCCACGAGGGGCTCGTTGCTCCTGGCGCTGTCCACTGGGGCTCTTTGCACCCGGGCCGCCGTGCTGTGGTCTTCTTGGGCTCGGGCCCGGTCGGTGCCCTTGGGGAGGTGGCCCCAGAGGTGGCTGGCCGTTATGGCCTGGACGGCAGGGTCGCGGTGCTGCTCGTTGACCTGGAGCTGTTGCTGGAGGGTCAACGCCGTCCGTGGGGTGCCATCTCGGTCAGCCGCTACCCGGCTGCTGACGTCGACCTGGCGTTCAACGTCGCCGACGAGGTCGAAAGCGGGGACGTGGCAGCTACTATCAGTGCCGCCGCGGGCAGCCTGCTCGAGTCGCTCGCTCTTTTCGATGTGTGGCGGGACACCTCGCTCGGGGAGGGCCGCCGTAGCCTTGCCTTCCGGTTGCGGCTGCGAGCTGGCGAGCGGACTCTGACCGATGAAGAAGTGGCCCACGTGCGCCAAAGGGTCGTTGCGTCTGTGTCCAAGGCACATGGGGCGACGTTGCGAGGCGCCTGAGCCCGTCGTAGGCCTCAGGGTGTTGCTGCTGTGGTGTTTTTTGCGTGCTACGTGCTAAAAGGCACCTGCAAACCGGTAGGATGAGGTTACGAAGGCGGTCCTCTGGGAGCTTGAAAGGAGGCTGCAAATGGGCTTCATGGACAAGGTGAAGCAAGGGGCAGGTCAGGCTTTGACCAAGGCCCAGCAGGGCGTAAGCCAGGGAAAGGCAAAGCTGGACGAGGCCCAGGCCAAGAGGCGCTGGGACGGGCTGTTGCGGAACTTAGGGGCTGCTTGTTACGCGAAGGAGCGCCAGGGAGGGCCGCAAGAAGCTGTGACGGCCGCCTTGAGCGCTCTTGACGAGCACGCAGCAGCGCACGGAGCGGGAGCCACCCACGCGGTGCCGCCCGACGGGCTTGCCGGTCCCGAAGACGCTGATAGCCAAGCTTCGGGGTAACCTGTGCCAGGTGGCAACTGTGCTGGTCTCAGCCCAGCGAGACGGCAGCTTCTTTGTGAAGGTGAAAGACGGCAAGACTGAGACCAGCCACGTGGTCACTGTCCCTTCAGAGCTGCGGACAGCGGTGAGCTTGCCCGGTACCTCTGACGAGGAACTGGTACGTGCCTCCTTTGCCTTCTTGCTGGAACGCGAGCCGGCGACCTCCGTCTTGCCCCGCTTCAGCCTGGACGTGATCCAGCGTTACTTCCCGGAGTACCTAAGCGAGGTCCCCGGTTACGTGGCCCGCTGACTCTGGAGGGACAGGATGTTAGTCCGGCTCGGCCGTTGGCCCGCTGGCGGGGGTCGCCTGTGGCGGCTCACCCTCTGCTAGGACGGCATAGAGCTTTTGACGGGCATCGTCTAGCACCTTGATGGCTTGCTCGTACTGGTAGGGCCCGCCGTTCATAAAGACCTGCCCGACGACCGGCATGAGCTTGGCCACGGCGCGCCGTAGAGCGCGGGCGTTAGGGCTTACCCCGGCTGCGACGTCTTCCCAAGGCGCTTGGCCCAGAGCTGATGCCGCAGCTCGGCCTTTGTCAGTGAGCGAGTAACGGCGCTTGCCTCCTGGGTCGTCAACGTCTGCGGTGACCAGCCCTTCGTTTTGCAGGGCTTGCAGAGCCGGGTAGATAGAACCTGGGCTTGGGCGCCAGAGCCCCTCCGTGCGCTCAGAAAGCTCGCCCATTATCTCGTAGCCGTGCATTGGCCGTTCGGCCAGCAGGGCGAGGACGGCGCTTCGGACATCGCCTCGTCGTGCCCTGCCCCAGGTGCTCCGCCCACGCCGTGGCGTACCAAAAAACCAGCCCGGGCCCGAGCCCAGGCCGGCCCAAGTGCCAAGCCCACTGGCGTAAGCGCGCGGGTGGGCATGAACGCCCCATTGTGGCCTGCCCCACTGCGGGCCGCCCCACCAGGCGGGCCCCTTGACGCGCGGTTCGCGGCCCCAGTCGTCCCCTGGTACCTCTTCATCACCGAAGTCGCCGTGAACGTCCTGATGCGGGCGCATGTCGTCCTCCTGTTTGTCTCCTAACCTGTTCGCATGTCTTGCGAAGGTCACTTTGGCAGCCTTTGCACCTCTTGCACGAGCTGTCTTGGTGGCCAATGCTCAATATATCGCGATATATCGACAAACGGGCGAAGCTTTCCAACAGGGCAGCCCTGTAGGGCGAGGGGCGCAGGTTCGGCCACTTTGTTGTCGAGAGCCACGCCGGCAGCAGCCGTGGGGAGCGAGGGGCGTACGGGTGTCTTTGGACGAGGGAGCTGACGGGCGTGCAAAGCGGTGAGGCCCCTGTTGGTGAGCGCTTGCAGAAGCTGCTAGCCAGGGCCGGATTGGGTAGCCGACGAAGCGCCGAGGCCCTAATTGCCAGTGGGAGGGTGACTGTCAACGGTGTTGTCGCGCTCGTAGGCCAGCGCGCGGACCCGGAGCGAGACGCGGTGGCATTGGACGGCGTACCTGTGCCCCTGCGCCAGGAACTGGTTTACTACTTGTTGAACAAGCCGCCTGGGGTGGTCTGCAGCGCTCGGGGCTCACCGGGTTGCCCGAGCGTGCTGGACTTGGTCCCGCGCCACCCCCGTGTGTTCTCGGTTGGGCGTTTGGACGTGGCGAGCGAGGGGCTGCTTGTCCTAACGAACGACGGTGAGCTTGCCTACAAGCTTGCCCATCCTCGCTTTGGCGTTGCGAAGGAGTACTTGGTCGAAGTGGAGGGCCGGTTCTCCGACCGAGCGGTTGGGCGCCTACGCCGGGGAGTCCAGTTGGACGACGGGCCAACTGCGCCAGCGAAGGTTAAAGTCGTTGGCCCCAGTGCCGCCCGCATCGTCGTGCACGAGGGCCGTAACCGGCTAGTGCGTAGGATGTGCGAGGCGGTCGGGCTGCCTGTGCGGAGGTTGGCCCGCACCCGCATTGGCCCGCTGACCAGTGCCGAGCTGGAGCCGGGACGGTGGCGGAGGCTTAGCGTTTTAGAAGTGAGGGCGCTGTGGCAGGCTGCCGGTGCCCAAGTTGGCGAGCCTCGTGCGAACTGTCGTGCCAAGGCTAAGGACAAGGGCAAGCAAGAGGGGTTGGCGCCCTTGTGTGTATCGTAGGTTGGCGTGCAGGAGGACCAAGGCAAAACCCGCGGCGCTAAACGGCGCTTGCGCGGGTTACGGGGCGCCACGACAGTGGACGATGACAGCGAGGAACAGGTGACGGAGCGCACTCGTGCGCTCCTCAAGGCTATGGTCGAACGCAACGGCCTTGCCCACGACGACATCGTGTCCGTGCTGTTCACGATGACCGATGACGTCCACTCGATGTTCCCAGCGACTGCGGCCCGCGGGGCGGGATTTGGCGACATACCCCTCATTTGCGCCCGCGAGCTCGATATCAATGGCGGGGCTCCGAGGTGTATAAGGGTCCTAATGCACGTAGAGACAGACGCGGAGCAGCTCCACCACGTGTACCTCGAAGGTGCCCGAGGCTTGCGAGATGACCTTCCAGAGTGATGCGGGGGCCTAGGCTGTGAGCGGGCCCAGCCCGGGCCAGCCCCGAGCGGCCGTTGTCGGTACCGGGCTTATCGGCGCGTCGATCGGCCTGGCCTTACGACACCAGGGCTGGTGGGTGAGCGGTTTTGACGAGGACGTGCGCCGAGCGGAGCGCGCCCTTGAGATCGGGTCTATCGACTGCACCGGCGTCGACGGTGAGGCTGACGTGACGTTCGTGGCCGTGCCTGCCGGGGCCGTGGTGGACGTCGCCCGGGACGTCCTTTCCCGTCAACATGGGGACCAGGTAGTGACGGACGTGGCCGGGGTCAAAGAGGCGATAGTGGCGTCCGTCCGCCACCCCAGTTTTGTCGGGGGCCACCCCATGGCAGGCTCGGAGCAAGAGGGCGTCGATGGTGCAGACCCCGAGCTGTTCCTCGGGGCGACATGGGTGCTCACCCCTGACGAGACGACCTCTGCTCACGCATATGCCTACGTGCAGTCGGTAGTCCGCTCTCTTGGGGCGAACCCGGTGGCTCTAGCCCCGCGGCGCCATGACGAGATGGTGGCGCTCGTGTCCCACGTCCCGCACCTCACCGCAGCGACGCTCATGGACCTGGCTATTGAGGCGGCCACGTCCGACCCGAGCTTGCTGCGCCTGGCCGCCGGGGGTTTTAGGGACATGACGAGGGTCGCCGCTGGGCACCCGGGCATTTGGCCCGACGTAGTGGCCGACAACAAAGACGCCATCTTGGACAGCCTCGACCGGCTCTTGGGCGCTTTGGACAAGGTGCGGGCCATTGTGGCCGACGGTGACCGCGATGGCCTGCTTGCCCTGTTGGAAAGAGCCCGGCAAGGCCGGGTCAACCTGCCCGTCGGTGCCCCTGCCATCGGCCAGGCAACTGAGGTGAGGGTCCCGGTGCCGGACCGTCCCGGGGTAATAGCCGAAGTGAGCACTTTGCTTGGGTCGATGGGCGTCAACATCTTCGACTTGGAGATCGCTCATTCTGCTGAGGGGGACCGCGGGGTCATGGTGCTTGTGGTTGACACCAGCACCGAGGGCATGGTCCGTGAGGCGCTCCTGGAGCGGGGCTACCGGGCGTCTTTTCGCAGGATGGGGCAATGAACGACGAGTGGGTAGCCGAGCCAGCCCAAGGAAGGGCCCTGAAGGGGCGGCTGCGGGTGCCCGGGGACAAGTCCATATCGCACCGGGCTGTCCTTGTGGCAGCCTGGGCGTCTGGTACGTCGCGGATCGTTGGGCTCTGCCCGGGGGCCGATGTGGGCCACACGCTAGACGCGGTGGCGGCGCTGGGCGTGGACGTGGACCGAGCTGGCCCCGAGGTCCGCGTGAAGGGCAGCCGCCGTCGGCTGTGCGAGCCAGAGGCGGCCATAGACGTCGGCAATTCGGGCACGGGCATCCGGCTACTGGCTGGCCTCGCGGCGACGATAGACGGCCTGACAGTCTTGCAAGGCGATAGGTCTGTGTCGAGGCGCCCGATGGACCGAGTGGCCGCACCGTTGCGGCTAATGGGGGCCCATGTAGATGGCCGGCAGGGCGGGCGCTACCCGCCGTTGGTGGTGCGTGGCGGTGGCCTCATGGGCATCGACTACACCCTCCCGGTAGCCAGCGCGCAGGTAAAGTCGGCCGTCCTTTTGGCCGCTTTGGGGGCGGAGGGCCGGACGCGGGTGTTCGAGCCGGTGCCAGTCAGGGCGCATACTGAGGAGATGCTGGCTGAGGCCGGTGCCGGTATAGAGGTTGCCGCTCAAGGGGCTGGTTACGTGGTCACCCTTCAACCTGGCCCGCTCCATGCCATCAACGTGAGGGTCCCTGCTGACCCATCTCAGGCCGCCTTCTGGGCCGTTGCCGCTTGCATCGTGCCGGGCAGCGACCTGGTGCTGGAGGACGTTTACGTGGGCAGGCAAAGGGCGGGCTTCATCGATGTGCTGCTCCGGATGGGCGCTCGCATCGAGCTTCTTGGCGAGGACCCGGAGCGGCACACTGCTGACGTACATGTCCAAGCGGGCCCCCTAAAGGGTACTTCCGTAAGCCCTGCTGAGGTACCCTCCTTGATCGACGAGGTGCCAGTGCTGGCTGTGGCCGCGGCGGTCGCCGACGGTGTCACGCGCTTTGACGGTACTGGAGAACTGCGAGTGAAAGAGAGCGACCGCCAGGCCACTACTGTGAGCATGCTCAAAAGCTTGGGGGCCAGGGCCGAAGCGTTGGACGACGCGCTGGTGGTCACGGGCAATGCCGGTGCGCCTTTGCTTGACGGGCGGGTCAGCTCTCATGGAGACCACAGGATCGCCATGGCGGCCGCCGTTGCGGCCTTGGTGGCCAAAGAAGCCGTGCGCATCGAGGGGTGGGGCGCTACGGCGACCAGTTACCCGAGCTTTGCGGAGGACATGAGCAAATGCCTGAAGTGAGCTCACAGGAGGACCAAGCTCACCGTCCGACCTCTAAAGCCCAGGGGCCGCTAGCCGTGATAGCCATCGATGGGCCGGCTGGGTCGGGAAAGTCAACCGTCGCCCGGGCGGTAGCAGAGCGCCTTGGCATTGCGTACTTGGACACGGGGGCGATGTACAGGGCGGTGGCCTTCACTGCTATCCGGCGGGGTGTAGACCCAGAGGACGCCGAGCAGGTGGCAAGGTTGGCGGTGGCGCTGGAGCTTGAGGTCACCGACCGGGTCTTCGTGGACGGGGTGGACGCCACGATCGAGATCCGCGGGCCGGAAGTCAGCCGGGCCGTGAGCGTTGTAGCTGCCAACCCGGCTGTGCGGCGCGAACTTGTCCGCCGCCAAAGGGAGTGGGGCAGGTCTCACGGCGGTGGAGTGGTGGAGGGGCGGGACATTGGCACCGTGGTGTTCCCTGAGGCCCCGGTCAAGGTCTACCTCACCGCTAGCGACGAGGAAAGAGCAGCCCGACGAAGCCGCGAGGTGCTCGAAATGAACTTTGACGAGGTGGCAGCCGACATCGCTCGGCGCGACCACATGGACGCCAACCGCTCGATGTCGCCTCTCGCTGTCGCTCCCGGTGCAGTGGTGATCGATACCACGTCGAGCAGCGTGGACGAGGTGGTGGGACTGGTCCTCGACTTAGCGGCCAAGGCGGGCCTGGCCCGAGCTTGAGCGGCCGAGTGGGGAGGTAGGCGGACATTGAGCGGTCCAAGCGAGGAGGCTTCTAGCCCCGCTTCTAGCCCTAATGAGGCGCCTAGCCCCAATGGGAGGGCCGCTGTCGTTGAGCGCGCTGCGCTGTCCGGCAGCAACAGGGCCGCTACGGCAGCTGTGGGATCTCAGCCAAGCCGTCGTCAGGTGCTTTGGTACAAGTTCGCCCGAGCAGTGCTTTTCGGGCTGAGCTGGCTCGTATGGAGGATGAGCTTTTACGGGCAGGAGCACCTGCCCCAGACCACGCCCTACGTCATAGCCCCCGTTCACCGTTCTTATCTCGATACGTTTTTCGCTGCGTTCGTGGTCCGACGGCGGGTGCGTTTCATGGGCAAGGAGGAGATGTGGGCGAAGCCCTGGGCGTCCCGGCTCCTCAGCTCGCTTGGCGCGTTCCCAGTCCGGCTGCAAGGCCAAAGCGGCACCGACTTGAGACGAGGCACGCCTGACCGTGAGGCGCTACGCAATTGCCTGAGAGCGCTCTCGGCAGGCGAGCCAGTTGTGATGTTCCCCGAAGGCACCCGGCGTTCGGGCCCAGTCGTTGAGCCGTTGCTCGGTGGCACGGCGTTCGTGGCGTTGCGGGCAAACGTCCCTATAGTGCCGGTCGGCATCGGCGGGAGCGAGCGCGCCATGCCCCGCGGCAGCAAGTTGCTGCGGCCTGGCAGGATAGCGGTCGTTGTGGGAAAGCCGCTCTGGCCTCCAGTGCGGCCCCATGGCGCCCCTGTGCTCCGCCAAGACGTCGACGAGATGACTGCCAAGTTGCGGGTGGACCTACAGAGGGTTTTCGACGAAGCCAGAAGGCTGGCGGGGGAGCCATAGCGCCTTTTGGTGCTCGCCTGTGGGCCCTCTCGGCCGTTACCTGGCCCGCTGGGCATGCGGGGCAGGCAACAAACACTGCTCTTCTGGGCCCGTTTAGAGGCTTGGGTTCTTGGCATAAGAAAAACATGACAAAGGGCTCTGGCATCAGCGACTACGGCCTCTGGAAAATGGTAGAAGAGCTCGGCAGCCGTTCCGGAGGCATAGAGGGCCCGGGCTCAGGCATACTGGCCTCTACAGAAAGAGGTGATGATGATGACTGACAACCCGGAGGGCTTGCTCCAAGTCACCGACACCAGGACAGGGCGTAGCTACGAGCTAGCGATCCACGATGGCGCCGTTCGCGCGGCGGACCTGCGCCAGGTCAAGGTCTCCGACGATGACTTCGGCCTCCTGTCCTATGACCCTGCCTTCATGAACACGGCCAGTTGCCGCTCCGCGATCACTTTCATCGACGGGGACAAGGGCATCTTGCGTTACCGTGGCTACCCGATCGAGGAGCTAGCCGAAAAGGTGCCGTTCCTCCAGGTCGCCTACCTGTTGCTCAACGGGGACCTGCCGGACAAAGCTGAGGTTGACGAGTGGGCCGAGGAGGTGACCGGTCACACCTTCGTCCACGAGAACTTGAAGAAGTTCATCGACAGCTTCCACCACGACGCTCACCCGATGGGTGTCCTTGTCAGCGCCGTCGCCGCCCTTTCCACCTTCTACCCCGAGTCCAAAGAGATAACAAACGCGGAGCTCCGGCACCGTCAAGTGGTGCGGATGATCGCCAAGATGCCGACCCTGGCGGCCTTGGCCTACCGCCATGCCAAGGGGTTGCCGTACGTTTACCCCGACGACGACCTTTCCTATACGGGGAACTTCTTGAACATGATGTTCAAGATGGCCGAGCTTAAGTACCGGCCCGACCCGGTTTTGGAGCACGCACTCGACGTACTTTTCATACTGCACGCTGACCACGAGCAAAACTGCTCTGCCAATGTGATGCGCGCGGTGGGCAGCGCTCACTCTGACCCCTACGTGGCGACTGCTGCAGCAGCGGCTGCTCTTTACGGCCCGTTGCACGGGGGTGCGAACGAGCAGGTCCTGCGCATGCTCAACGAGATAGGCACCAAGGAGCGAGTGCCCGAGTACGTCGAGCGGGTGAAGCACGGAGAGTTCCGCTTGATGGGTTTCGGTCACCGTGTCTACAAGAACTTCGACCCGAGGGCGAGGATCATCAAGCAAATTGCGGACGAGGTTTTTGAGGTCACCGGTCGCAACCGATTGCTTGACGTCGCGCTCGAGCTCGAGAAAGTGGCGCTAGCTGACGAGTACTTCATTACCCACAAGCTCTACCCCAATGTGGACTTCTATTCGGGCATCATCTACCAGGCCATGGGCTTCCCGGTCGAGATGTTCCCAGTCCTGTTCGCCATCGGGCGCACTCCTGGCTGGATGGCCCAATGGTCAGAGGGGATCCTTGACACGGAGCAAAAGATCTCACGGCCTCGTCAGCTGTACGTCGGCCACGCCTTGCGCCACCTGAGCCACGACAACGCTCCCGGAGGGACGAAATGACTACACCAGCCAAGGCTCCCGTCCACGTGACCGTGACCGGCGCTGCTGGCCAAATAGGCTACAACTTGGTCTTTCGCATAGGTTCCGGTGAACTTTTAGGCCATGACCAGCCGGTAGTGCTCCGGCTCCTTGAGATCGAGCCGGCGATGCGCGCCCTAGAGGGTGTGGTGATGGAGCTGGACGACTGCGCCTTCCCTCTCCTAGCCGGGATAGAGATGACGTCGGACCTGAAAACGGCGTTCGACGGGACGTCTTGGGCGTTGCTGGTCGGGTCTGTGCCCAGGAAAGCCGGGATGGAGCGCAAGGACCTGTTGTCTGTGAACGGCGGCATTTTTGGGCCCCAAGGCAGGGCCATTGCCGCTCATGCGGCTAGTGACGTACGAGTGTTCGTCGTGGGCAACCCTTGCAACACCAACTGCCTGATCGCCCGTTCCAATGCGCGCGACGTGCCGGATGACCGGTGGTTTTCCATGACGAGGCTTGACCAGAACAGGGCCATGACGACACTGGCTGCAAAGGCCGGCGTGCCGGTGTCTTCTGTCTCGCGCGTCGCCGTGTGGGGCAACCACTCCTCTACCCAGTTCCCTGACTTTGAAAATGCCATGATCGGAGGGCAGCCTGCTCCGTCCGTTATAGCTGACGAAGAGTGGTTGCAGGGCACTTTCTTGACCCATGTCCAGCAAAGGGGAGCAAAGGTCATCGAGGCGCGGGGCGCGTCTTCGGCTGCTTCTGCTGCCAACGCGATCATCGACTCGGTGCACAGCATCATCAACCCCACTCCAGACGGCGACTGTGTGTCGCTGTCCGTCGTGTCTCATGGGGAGTACGGGAGGCCCGAGGGCCTGGTCTTCGGGTACCCTGTCATCTCCGACGGGACCAGCTGGCACGTAGCTGAAGGCTTTCACCACAGCAGCTTTGCCGAGCAGCGTATCGCTGCTACGACCGAAGAGCTCCTAGCCGAGCGAGCGGCGGTGGCGGACCTGTTGGGCAACTGACGCTGGCTGTGCTGCGACCTCCGGCAGAACTGCCGGGGGTCGCAGCACATAGGTGTGGGCGGGCAGTAGCTACCGCACGCTATTGCACAATTGCGTGGGCAGCGCCCTGGGGCTCAGGTGCGGGCGGGCTCAGGTGCGGGCGAGACCGCCACTTCCTCGTCTTCGTCACCGGTAAGGCGCGGGGCGAAGAGCGACACTATCGCCCCGATGATGATCAGGCCCTGGCCAATCGCGTAGAGGACCTCGCCGGCATCGCCAGAACCCCAGTTGGCACTGTGACCAGGTACTGCGAAGACCCATATGCCCATGCCCGTAAGCGTCACGAGCATGCCAGCCATGGTGACCAAGCCCATAATCTTGCGTACGGACAGGCCACGGGCCGACGCGGTCGACGTCAGCTCTACTGCCAGCAAGAAGACGGCGATGACCGGGAGCGAGCCGAAAACGAAGAGGAGGTGGCTGCGAGTAAAGACCTGGTCCTTCACCACATCTGGCCCGCTCGTGGCGAACCCGAAGGAGGTCTCGTGGAACTCAATGTAGTAGCCGTAGAAGTACATGGCCGCTGCCGCGCTCAGGTAGGTGAGGTAAGTGCCAGCCCGGACCGGGTTGACCATGCGCAGGGCACGCCCAGTGCTCGAGGCGGCCCGCACGAAAAGCCCGCGCAGCTCGGGCAGCATAGCGCCTGCCAGGATAAGCGCGCCCAGACCCATAAGCCCGGTGAAGGTGTCGTCCATTGCCAAGCCGTTGGCCCCGCCTGCGCCGAAGGGGAACCAGGTCGGGATCACGAAGGTGCCCATGGCGGACACGGCGTAAATGCCCGAGTACAGGGCGATGCCGCCCAGCATCACGCCCACCCCGGCCCGGGCCAGCTGGGCCCGGGCCCCGGCCATCTTCGAGTACCCGAAAGCCTCTGCAGCTAGCAAGACGATAGCGGCCATGAAGCTCGGGAGCATCCCATGAGAGTGCGACGTGATGATGTTGCCCATGAGCGCAGAGTTGGACTCGTGCTGCCAGCCCGCCCAAAAGCTCCAGCTGATGCCTACTTGGCTGGCAGCAGCGACAATGCCCAAAACGACCCAGGTGAGGACCGATACGCCGGTTATGACATAGGCCCAGGTGATCTCAGCTTTTCTGGGCGAAAGCACGTAGCGCTTTTCGGGCACCAGGGCACGCGTAGCGGCGACCCACGCCAGGTCGACGACGAAGAGCGCCGTCACGCCGAACAGCTCCAAGGTGGCGGGCATGATGATCCAGTAACCGAAGGCGACGAGCGATGAGACGTGGTGCTGCGTGCCGTAGCCGAGCACCAAGAAGCCGACCCCTTCGAACATGGCGACCAGCGCGCTGTGGGTTACCAGGTACTTGACCCAGTTGTGGAGCACGAAAACCCGCGTCGAGATGATCAGTAAGAGCAGAGCAGCCGGCAACATCAAGGCATGGTAGAACCACACCTGCGCGGTGGTGAAGTCCCCGTCGTTGCTGGCCGTGAGCCACGGCACCGTGATAAAGGAAAGCACCGCTACGAGCACGATCCAGGACATAAGGAGCCGGATCATGGTGGTGGTGAAGTCCGTGCCGGGGCGCAGGCCGCGGTCGTCGGGCCAGTTGCTGTTGCCCTGCCCGCCAGCTGTAGCCTCGACCTCTTGAGCTTGTACTGCCATTAGTCATTCCTCCTGTGTCGGTTGGTAAAAAGCCAGGCCGCCTCGGAGCAGGCTCGCTCGCTGGCGGCGCTGGGTGAAAGAACTGACCTGCTTAGCGCTCAAAGGACGCAACCGATCACCGCTCCTAAGACGAGGACGAGATAGGCGGTGATGGCGTGGACCAACCACCGGGCCGCTGTGCCGCGCCTAGGGGCAAGGGTGGCAGCGGCTGTGACGGCAAGAGAGGCGGCAGCCACGGGCAGCGCTGCCCACCGAGCAGGCGCTGTGGCTATCTCCAAGAACGCTCCGGTTGCCATCGCTCCCATGGCCAGGCCGGACACCCCAAGCGCGACCATGAGCCACCCACTTGGCCACACCAGAGGCGCCATAGGTACCCGCGCTACGGCGTAGTCATCGCGATAGCGCAGGGCGATCACCCATATATGCACGTAGATCCATACCCCGACCATCCCGCCAAGCAGCCACGAAGCAGCCGAGATAGGCACTGCGACAGCGGCGTACCCGGCCCACAGCGTGAGCGGCGCGACCATCGAGCCCAGCACGACGCTCCATGGCGTGGCCCGCTTGGTCAGCGCACTGTAGATAACGACGTTGTTCGCCAGGCCAAGGCCGAGGAACAACAGCGGCAGAGGCCCGAGAGCAACTGCTATGGCTAATCCGCCCATGCACAGTGCTGCAGCTAGGGCCACCGCCTCGCGCAGGGACACCTCGCCTGTTACCAATGGCCGCCTGGCGGTGCGGGGCATGAGGGCGTCCATGTCGCGGTCCAAGATGTTGGTCCAGCACTCGGCTCCGGCGCTGAGCAGGAGCACGGCACTGGCGACGGCGAGGACGGTCAGCACCGGTGCGCCGCCCTCACGTCGTGCCCCTGCTACGAGGCTGCCGGCCACCCCTACCAGGGCGAACGTGACGTCAATGTGAGGTTTTACAAAGGCGAGCAAAGAGCGCAAGTGCGAGCGCCTCCTGGCCCTCGGCACCGCCCCTTCGAGCAGTGCCCCGCTTGATATAGGCGTGCTCACGGTCTCGCTCCAATATAAACCCAATATAAACCTGTGCCAACTGTGCCCTATGCACGCTGGGCCACTATGCGGAGTTCCCAATTTGGATTGTCGCGGCTTGCTCATGCTTCGGCCAAGGGCACAAGGTCACATGGCATTAGGGCGCTGGCCCCCTTTGGCTCTCACAACTGGACGGTACCTGTCGAAATGCCTTGAGCCGTCCAGGGTCGTGGGCCGGTCGCGCTCACAGCCTAAGAAGAACGAGTGGTTAGGTTATACCAAGGCTTGAGGATGTGCTCACCTAGCTCCTCTGCGCCCCCAGTGGGCGACGGGCAGCGGGGCCGCGTTACCCGAGGGGCGCCAGAGATCCCCCGGTGCCGATCGAGCTGCAATTGTTGGTCGGGGGCAAGCCAAAGAAGACCGTTGTAAGGAAGCTCAAGGCACCGGCCACGAAGGGCGCCACCGCTTGGTCGTGGTCGAGGCCATTGTACTCCTGGAAGTCGACGGAGGTCCCGCGCTCGCAGTAAGTGCGGGCGAGCGCCTCTACGTCGTTGAAGACCATGACCCCGTCACCTGTCCCATCGGAGTTGCCCTCTCCGATGAAAAGC
>JBMFUG010000025.1:0-28320 GCA_049966695.1 Acidimicrobiales bacterium
GCGGGGCCCCGCCCCGCACCCCGGTTCCGCGCGTTCAAACGCGTGCTGTTCCCAGAGCCTATTTTTCGGGCCAGTACAAAAGCCGGTTGCTGGTCCGGGTGAAACCTGCCTCGAGCAGTACCCGCGTGACATCTTCGTCCACGAACTGGGGCGCAAGAAGGTACGGGGCCCGGAAGGCTCTGGGGAGCTCGCCTGTCATTTGGGCTACTATCTCGCGCGCTCGCCGGAGCTCTTCGCCGAGGGTGTCCAGTGCGTGTGGCGACAGGTTATGCATCCGCTCATGGCGGTAACCGTGGATGCCTATTGCTTGTCCTGCCTCGTGCAGGCGCTCGACTATGTGGCCGCGTTCCTCGACGATCCTGCCGACGACAAAGAACATTGCATGGGTGCCGTGGCGCTGTAGCACTTCGAGGAGCCGAGACGTAGTTGCCTCGAGGTCGTAAGGCACCCGGTGGGGCATGCCCCATTTGCCTTCGTAATCGAACAGGACCAAAGACTCTACCGAGTGGCGCACCTGCCGTTCGGGGGCACCCGGGGTTGCCCGCCGGTGCTCTGCCACCTACGGCGCAGGGGGCTTCACGCCGTTGGCAGGCTTCACGCCAGAGACGCTAGCACTCGGTGCGAGCCGTGGCCTAAAAGTTGACCTTTGACCAGTGATGGCCTCCGTCGTAGGTCATCACCATCATCGAACGGCCGGTGCCGCTTGACAGCCGAACAAGGCCGACGCCCTCGGTGGGGCTCGTAAAGCCGAGGTAGAAGAAGTAGCCCTGGTAGACGGCCTCCCAGTGCCGGCCGTTGTCAAAGCTGGCTATTAGCTGTTCGCTGTTGCCCTCGGAGCGGTCTGTCACTACAACGCCCGGCCTGGGTGAGGCCAGCACGCCGCCGAAGTAGTCACGTCTCGGCAGCAGCTCGGGGCCATGGTGAAAGCTTTTGCCTCCGTCGGTCGAAAAGTAGAGCCAGCTCGACCCGAGCGAGGCTCCCGGGGGCGCGCTCTTTGAAAGCGGTGAGGCGAAGCCGCCCATCACACAGACCGCCACCAGGTCGGCCCCGTTTGACGGAGCTGGCACGGCATAGCTGTCCCCGACGGCCTCGCACGGTGGGGCCCAGGTCGTCCAGTGGCCGTCCTTTTCCAGTACGGCGCTGCCTGTCACCCCTCGGTCGTTGCCCTCGACCAGCCAGCCATGGCGCGCCTCGAGCACGATGCTGCCGCCGGGCTGGGCTCCACCCGCAGGTAGGGTGAGGGCGGGTGTTGGGTCCTTGTGCGAGGCGTCCAAGCCGACTGGTGAGCTCTCCACCGTGACCGTTTCGTCTTGGCCCATAGCCATGAGATAGACGGTGCCGGCTGCCGCTTCGAGATCGAAAACCGGGTCGTCGGGGTAGAGGCCAGTGACAGGCAGCTGGTGCCAAAAGGTGCCCCCGTCATGTGTGGACCACAAGAGAGGCCCGCCGTTTGGTAGGCCTCCATAGATCCAACCGTCGGCCGGGTCAGCGAAACGCACGTTGAGCCAGCTGCCCGGCCCGGCGTTCAGGAGCAGGGGCTGGCCGTAGGCTTTCTTGTCCGCCGTGGCAGCGAGGCCTCGAGGGACGGGCTCGACTGACCAAGCCTCAGCACCGTCTGTGGTACGCCTGAGCGCAAGGCAAGCACCTGCAACCTTGCACGGGGCCCACCCAAGGGCCCAGCCGGTGAGCGAGGAGACGAAGGTGACCGACAGGGGGCTGAAGGCTGCTGCTGGAGCGGCGGCAACTGCCACGGCGTTGACGTTCACAAGCGATGAGGCGCTTAGGGCGGCAAGGGCGGACAGTTGTGCCAGTCGTCGTAGCCCATTGTGGTGGTAAAGCTGCACCACTGAATAACTCGAGCCAAAGCGGCGACGTTGCACCCGGTGAGCTCGAAGAGCGTTTGTCGGCTCTCCCGAAGAGGAGCCGTGCTTTGCAAAGGTCGCGCGGTGCTTCGTGACGTCCCATGCCTAGGCCGGTCTACCTCGTCGCCGCTGGCCAGCAAATGCCCGAGCGGCGCCCCCCTAGCGGTGCTGCTTGGCTCTCTCCTGAGCCGCCTCGCCGGGACCGACCCGCCTCGCCGGGACCGACAGAACCTTGGGCACCGCCTAAAGCGGGCGACCCGAGATCGCGAGATGTGAGGCCGATTGAGGAGGGGTTCGTCACGTGGGCTGCGGTGATAGGGGGACTTGCGGCGCTGACGGGTGCACGTTTTGAGCGCTGTGCCTTCTGTCACCACCATGGCCCGGTCAACAGGGGACGCCTGCGCGAACAAGGGTGCCCGTAAGCGCGCAGGCACCTTTGCCCACCGGCGCCCGTCGAGCACCGGCAGCATGTCACCATTGGTCGCCGGTTATTCCAAGTGGGCCATTTTGTGAAGAGCTAATGAGCACCTTGTGAAGGAGATGGCGTTATCGCCGGGCTATCCAGGAGGCTCAACTAGGTTGCCTCACGTTCTCGGTACGCCAACTAGCGGCGGGCCGTGTGCACAGGAGGCAAAAATTGCACCGTAAGTCACTGCTAACCAAAGTGAGCATCGCCTCGTTAGCGCTATTTGCTGTAGGGCCGGTGATGATCGCTGGCCCCGCTGCGGCACAGGAGGTGGTGACGACACAGCAGTACGTGATCGGTAACGGCTCGGTTTCCAGCGCAACAGCGGTTGCCCAACCCAGTACCGCGGGTGCCAAGGCTAACTACACCATCGGTTTCACGACGCCGTCAGCTCTGTCGGCGGGTTTGAGCACCATCACCCTGGCTGACCCGAGCCAGTCCACCACCTTCCCGGGCAGCCCGAACGACTACTTCATCATCGACAACACGAGCGCCTCGGGCGACCAGCCTGTTTCGAGCGCTACGGTGTCAGCTGGCGGCCACATGGTGGTCCTGGGGCTTTCGCTTTCGGTACCGGCCACGAGCTCGCTTGCGGTCTACGTCATCGGAGCGACCAACCCAGCGAGCCCGGGTTTGTACAGCCTCAACATCTCGACGTCAGCGAACCCTACGCCTGCCAGCACTAACAGTTACCAGATCGAGGCGGCTTCTTCTACGCCCTCGTTCGACCCGGTAGCAACCCCAGCTCTGGTAGGCGGCTCGTCTACCTACACGATCGGTGCCTTCCAGGCGGCGAACAGCCTGGCACCCGGTAGCCTTGTCCAGGTTTCCTCGTCTGCTAGCGCTACCACCGATGACAACATCGGCTTCCCGAGCAGCGTCACCGACTATAAGGTCGTCGACCTGACGACGGGCACTTCCAGCGTCCCGAGCGCCGTCAGCGTCACGGGCGTCGGCTCGGGGCAGAGCGGCCAAGTGGTGACGCTGACGGTAGCCACCACGGTCGCACAAGGCGACGAACTTTCCGTGACCGTGGACGGCGTGCGCAACCCGACCAGCACTCAGGCCGACACCATCTCGGCGGCTGCTCCAAGTGGGGCCACGCCGGTCACCGCAGTGCTGCAAATAGGGACTTCAGTCACCAACCCGCAGGTTGCCCTGTCCCAGTCGACGGCCGGGGCTACGGGGGTTGCCTACACGGTCGGCTTTAAAGTGTCCACCAATTTGCCAGCCGGTGGCCGGGTAACCGTGGTCTCCCCACCGGGTACGTCCTTGTCGGGCGCCCGGGTGACATTAGTTGACGTGACCCACCCGCAAGCATCAGCTGACATAGCGGCTTCAGCAGTCACGACTAACGCTGTCAGCCCGTCGTCGAGCAACAATGAACTTACCTTCTCCGTCCCTGCCGCCATCAGCGCTGGAGACCAGCTCTTCGTGAGCATTGAGGGCGTGACCAATCCTGCGGCGGGCACCTATGGCGGGGCGGCGGGCAACTTCACGGTCGCTACAAGCGCTGACGTTATCCCCGCGGCTGCCTCCTCTTATGTCATAAGTGCAGCTCCGGCGCCAGTTTTGGCCAGCATAGAGCTCAGCTCCACGGCGCCCGGAGCGCTGGCAACGTACACCATCGGTGACCTTCAGCTGACTGCCAGCCTGGTTGCCGGCAGCTCGACCGTGCAACTGAACGGGCCTGGGGGCACGATCTTCCCCGGCTCGGCCAGCAACTACACGATCGTCGACCTCACCCATGGCTCCTATACCGCTCACCCAGTCTCTGTGTCAGGAGGTGGTACCAACATCGTTGTCTTGAGGGTCGGCGCCAACTCGGCAGCTGGTGATTACATTGATTTGATAGCTAGTGGCGTGGCCAACCCTGCTTCAGGGACTTACAGCATGACCATCTCTGGTGCCCTTACCGCAGCAGTCCCGCCCACCACGGCTCCTCCGGTCCCTCCCAAAGTGGCCACGTCAACGACAACGACAGCTCTTTTTATGTCACCCAACCCTGCGCATGTGGGGGTGACCGTGACCTATACCGCCACGGTCCAGCCTTCAGTGGACGCGGGTACGGTCGAGTTCACCTCGGACGGCGTTGCAGTTGACGGGTGCAGTGCCCAGCCAGTCCTCAACGGGCGCGCCACTTGCACCACCACGTACTGGAAAGGTGGGAACGTCGCGGTGGAGGCCTATTACTCAGGGGCAGCAGGGTTCTCTCGGTCGCGCTCTCCCATCGGCACCGAGGTCATCGACTTCCCTGGTACTGGCTACTGGCTAGCCACCAGGACGGGCGCTGTGTACGGCGTTGGCGCGGCGCGCTCTTTTGGAGGCGTCTCGGTCAGCTCGGCCACGGGCAGCATTGTCGGGATTGCGAGCACGCCTACGGGCAATGGTTACTGGGTCGCAACTTCCAATGGGACAGTCATGGCTTTTGGCGATGCCAAGTCCTACGGTGACTTACCCAGCCAAGGCATCAGGGCACGCGATGTCATCGCGATCGCCCCGACCTACAACGGTCATGGCTACTGGCTCGTCGGCCAAGACGGTGGGTTGTTCACCTTTGGCAACGCTGCCTTCCACGGGTCAGTCCCGGGGCTGCACCTGCACGTGAGGGACGTGGTCGGCATGGTGGCTTCGCCTGATGGAGGCGGTTACTTGCTGGTGGGCCGGGACGGCGGGGTGTTCACCTTTGGTTCGGCTCGCTTCTACGGGTCGCTACCTGGGATCCACAAGCATGTGCGGGACATCCAAGCGATACTGCCGTCGTCGAGCGGCCACGGCTACGTGCTCGTGGGCGCAGACGGAGGAGCGTTCATTTTTGGCGAGGGGGTCCAGTTCCTGGGCTCCCTGCCCGGCAGGGGGATCAAGGTCAATGACATCGTAGGTATCGCCCTTACGCCAGACAATGGTGGCTATTTCATGGCCGGCTCCAATGGGTCCGTCTACGGCTTCGGCGACGCGGTCCCGGGCCCGGTCCCGGCTGGTCTCGCCGACAACCTCCCGGTAGTCGCCATCGCTGGCACCTGAGGCTGGCCCACAGCCAGAGCGAAAAGGCCTCGGCGGGCCCGCTCACGACGGCTTGCCCCTGCTTTGGTGGCCAAAGCGGGGGCAAGCTGCGTGCCAGGTGCTGAGACAGGGACTGACGTAAAGCGCTGGGCCATAAGTGGCCGATGTCGCCGAGCCACGCTCCAACTGCCCCGTGCCGGTGTGCTTTGGCTAACCGCAGGCTTTGTTTTCCTGTCGAGCGCAGTGCCGGACAAGCCTGGCCGCACTTGCTGAGCTAGCAGAGTTCTATTTACAGCGGGCTAACGCAGTGGCGGTTTATATTGACAGCTGGGATGGAGCAGGAAATGTCGCGCGCCGCTGGCCAAGACGACCGGTTTGCCTATGCAAACCGGCAGGTGTACGAGTCGGGGGTAGTCGAGGTCCTTCAGTCGGGGCGCCGTGCCTACCTCGATGCTGGAGAGGAGGCGGCCTTGTTGAGGGTCGCAGACCGGGTGCGCTCGAAGTGCGTGCTGGATATAGGGGTGGGGGGAGGACGAACGGTCGGCCTCCTCAGGTTGTTGACCGCTGACTATAGGGGCATTGACTTTTCGCGTCGACTAGTGGGCCTGGCCCGCAGGCGTTACCCGGATGCTGACGTATCCTGGGGTGACGCCCGAGATCTGTCGCGCTTCGCTGACGGCGTCTTTGACATGGTGATGTTCAGTTGGAACGGGATCGACACGCTCGATAGGAAGGGCCGGTTGCTGGCGCTCGCCGAGATAGCGCGTGTGCTGAAGACTGATGGAGTGTTCGTCTTCTCCACGCTGAACCTTTACGGCATGAGCTTTGGCGAGACGCCCTTCCAGCTTCACAGGCCAGGGCGGCCAGTTGAGCTGAAGCCCGAGGTGGTCGCCCAGCTGTTGTGGCGCAACCTCACAGACCCCGGGAGGTTCGGGCGCCGGGTCAAGAACTGGCGTGCCAGCAAAAGACGGGCTCAACTAGGTGACGGTTGGGCAACAGCCGCCTTGTCGGCCCTTGACTTCCAATTGCTCAACCACTTCACCAGCCTTCCTGTCCTGCTCTCCGACTTACGCGGCGCAGGTTTGGAGCCCGAAGTAGTCTTCGAGATCGGGCCGCAAGGAACCGCTCAGGTTGTCCCTCAAGGCACCCCGTGCCCTCGCTCGGATCTGTTCCACGTGGTCGCCGTCAGATCGGCATTGCCAGCTTCGGCGGCGGGGCCTTAGCTTTCACTTAAACCCTGGAAGCCCGTTCAGGCTGCCCGTTTGACCGCCGGGTAGCGGGTTCGTGGCGGTTGTTTGGTGCCTTTCGGCCGACCAGGACCTGGCTTGGTGCTTTTCGGTGGGAGGGCGGGCGTGCCGAGGTGTGCACGCAGTCGTCGAAACCCCCTGCGGACGCGGTGGGGGGTGCCAGTACCGGTGAGCGAAGATGGGACGGGGCCGAAACCCCCTGCGGACGCGGTGGGGGGTGAGTCGCCCCGGGTCGCAGGGTCGCTCCCAGGGCAGGCGGAGATCGCCGACGAGGCCGCGTGCGAGGCGCAACTCGCTGTAGGCGGCGGCGACGAGGAAGGTCCAGCGGCCCGCCTGCTCGAGTGTGCACAGCGCCGGCGTCGTCCAGGCGAGAGAGCCCTTCACGGAACGGAAGGTGTGCTCGATGTCGAAGCGGCGCAGGTAAGCGAACACGCAGCGCTCGAGGTCCGGCTCACCCGGGCCGGCCCACCAGGGCCACAGCGTCTTCTTTCCCCGCGCCGTCGCCTTTGGGAGGTGCTCGACCTCGACGCGCAGCACGCTCGTGCGCACGATCGGCGGCAGGTCCCTGCCCTTCCAGCGCCCCCGGCCATGGAGCTTTGGGTGCAGGTTGTGCCAGGCGCTGACGGCGGTGCGGCCGTAGCGGTGGTCGACGAGCTCGAGCGTGGCGCCGGCGGGCGTCCAGGTCGCCGGGTCGCTGAGCACAAAGCGCTCTCCGTGACGGCGCGCTCGGCCCATCGTGGTCGCGTTGTGCTCGGGCGGGTCAGGGCGGAAGGCCCTCGTCTCGGCGATGCGGGCGAGCACCTCGCAGCGGGTCTCGCGAAGGCCGTGGGAGAGGCCGGCGGCGTCATAGCCGGCGTCGAAGACGAAAAGGGGCACGTCACCGTCTGACGGCAGCAGTGGGACGAGGCGCTTCACCTGGGCGATGGTCGCGGTCGTCGCGTCCTTGTCGAGGGGGAGGCGCATCACGTCCATCGGGGCGGTCCAGCTGTCGGGGGTGAACGAGAGCTCGGTGGTCCACTGATAGGACCATCCCGCGACGACCGGCTGGTCGGCAGAGTGCTCCTGCGCCGAGTAGTAGTACCCGCGACCTGGGCTGCGCTCGGCGTCACAGCGCGCCCAGGTCGAGGCGTCGACGGCGAACACGAGCGCCCAGGCCTGTGGCCGGTGCGGGACGAAGAGCTCGCGCACCGCCTCCTCGTCGATCTCATTGTGCTGGAGGGCCTTGTAGAGGCTGCCGTGGCTGCGGCTGAGCTCGGGCTCGAGGCTGAGAGAGGGCACCGAGGTCACCTACCGGCCGGCGCAGAGCAGGGCGTCAGCGAGCTCGAAGAGCGCATCGGCCCACGAGCCGAATGCGTCGTAGAGGCCGGACCGGAAGGAGACGAGCGCATCGGCTGTGTCGGCGGTGGTCGTCATGTTCGTCGCCTCGGGCAGCCTTGCTCTTCGCTCACAGCGCTGCGGCAAGGCGAGCTGCGCCTGCGGAGGTGACCCGCCGCGCCTTCATGGTCCGTACTGGCACCCAACGACGAAGGTCGACGGCAAGACGGTGAACCGCCGACTGAGCGAGGCTGAGGCGCGGCGCTACCAGGAGTGGACCGGAAATGACCGCCGTCTGCGAGAGCTGGTCGCCGAACTGCGCACTGCCGCCCGGGAGGTCATCGAGCTCACCCTCGCAGAAGCGAAAGCGGCTTCCAGAGTTTAATTGAAAGCTTAGGGACTCGGCCTAAAAGCTCACCGGCAGGGACGGCGGGCAGCACCGGGCCACGCAGGCGCCCGAGGGACGAACTTGGGCACCTTCGAGGCGCCGCCTGGCGGGCGAGCTGTCTCCCCATAACGATGGCCCGGGCCAAGGCTAAGGTCCGGTGCGGGAACTGCCGATCTACTAAAAGCCAACTTGGCGCTCGAAGTGGCAGGACAGAGGCTGGTGGCGACAGAGAGGCTAGTAGGGGAGCGGTTCTCGATGAAGTGCCCAAACTGTCAGACGAAAGAACTGGTAGTGATCGAGATGGTGGTCGGCGGTCAACGGGTGACGCTCCGCAGCTGTTCGGCATGCGACCTGCGGTGGTGGGAGACAGCAGAGGGCACTGCCTCGTTGGCCGACGTGCTCGACCTGGCCGCGGTGGCTCACTGACCGGCCCTATCGCCGTAGCAAGCGAACCAGGGATCTGTGGCAGCTAGCCGGCGGGCTAGCTAGCCGAGACGGGCTTGCGCTACGAGCGCCGGCAGGGCGCAATGCCTGCACGCCCAAGCGCGCTGCGCGATCTCCAGACCGGGCGCGCACGGGTAACAATGGCAGGCAATGGCTTACAGCGGCGAAGAGGCACCACCTCGCGCTCAGGGACGGGCCCCAGGGCGCGGCGACGTTGCCAGGAGACCCCCCGCGACCGGTCGGCATTCAGCTCGCTGGAGCGGTGACGGTGGCGAGGGTTCCATCGAGTACCCCGAGCGGCGTTCTTATGAAGCTTTAGCAAGGGCGAAGGGTTGGCTGGGGGCAAAAGCAGCGCGGTTCGGCCAACCCGAGGCACTGGTCACCTTCGCAGTGGTGGCGGCTTGTGTGGTGTTCATGTTCGTGTGGTTCCAGCCGTCGAACCTGTTGCGCAACACGACCATCTCGGGTGGTGACACCGGCGCGCACATCTTGTTGCCGTGGGTCGCTATGCACCAGCTTTTGCCGAACCTCCGCCTGACGGGTTGGACTTCCTCCAACTGGGACGGTTTCCCCGCAGTCACGTTTTATTTCCCCTTGCCCATATATTCCGCAGTGGCCCTCGCCCAGCTGGTCCCTTACAACATTGCTTTCAAGCTTGTTACTGCCGCACCTATGGTCCTCATGCCGGTAGCCGCCTGGCTGATGGGGCGGATCTCTCGGGCGCCGTTCCCGGTCCCTGCCGTGCTCGCGGCGGGGACCTTGCCGTACATGTTCGGCACCGAGTACTCGATCTACGGGGGCAACATAGCCTCGACACTGGCCGGAGAGTTCGCCGACGCATGGAGCCTGTGCTTCGCGCTCGTTTTCCTCGGCCTCGTGATGCGGGGCCTGCAGACAGGCCGTTACCGAGCCTGGGCAGCGGTCCTTTTGGCCTGCACGTTTATGTCCCATATCGACCCCTTCATGTTCGCGGTGGTGGGGACGGTCCTGCTGGTGGCCATGCACGCTCTGAGGACGCGTGACTGGCGCGCGGCTGTTTATTGGGCGCTACCGGTCGGGGTTGTGGGTTGCCTGCTGGCCGCCTGGTGGGCGTGGCCGTTTTTTATGCGTTTCCCTTACGTCACGAACATGGGCTATCAACGCATAACCAGTTTCGTGACCACTCTTTTCCCGAGCGGGGACACTTGGCTGTTCATCATGGCAGGCATCGGCGCCATGATGAGCATCGCCCGGCGCCGGCGGATCGGTGAGTTCTTCGCTGCGGTCGCGCTGCTCGCTGCGGTCGCGTTCCGTTTCATGCCTCAAAGCATCCTGTGGAACGCTCGCGTGCTGCCGTTCTGGTTCCTCTCCCTGTACTTGCTGGCTGCCCTGGCGGTGGCAGAGGCCTACATGTTGGTGGTGGAGAGAGCTGCTAGCTACACTGCCACGCTTCGTTATGCAATGTTGCCCGGGCCCTTGCTGGTGCTGTTGTTGGCGCTCGGATGGGTGCTCTTCCCGCTACGGGCGCTGCCGGGCGAGCACATCGGTGGCGGCACTTACGGCTTCCTCGGGTTCCAGCAGAAGACCGAGTCCTACATACCCAGCTGGATCACCTGGAACTACAGCGGCTACCAGGCCGGCTGCAACGCGCAGGACGTTGGGTGCGACAAGCCGCGCTGGCCGGAGTTCCAAAAGATAGTTGCCGAGATGGAACACCTCTCGAAGTCGTACGGTTGCGGAAACGTGATGTGGGAGTACCAGTCGGAAATGAACGACTACGGCACTCCCGACGCGCTGACGACGCTGCCTTACTGGACAAATGGCTGCATAGGTTCTATGGAAGGCCTTTATTACGAGGCGTCCGCCACCACGCCTTTCCACTTCCTAGACCAGTCCGAGCTGTCGCTGGCCCCTTCTGACCCAATGGTGGGGCTACCCTACTCGAACGGGCCGGACGTTGCCCTCGGCGTACAGCATTTGCAAATGCTGGGCGTCAAGTACTATATGGCTATTTCCCCATCGGTCCAGCGCCAAGCCGACGCAGACCCTTCGCTGAAGCTGGTGAGCACCCTCGGGCCATTCGAGGTCGACTACACGTCGAGCGGGGGCAGTGGGGTAACCGGTGAGCAGGAGCGTTACTGGAAGTTCTACCTGGTCCTGGGCTCGCCTCGGGTGCACCCCCTGGCCAACTGGCCTGTGGTGATGAGCGGTCTCAACAACTCTAGCCAACCGCACTACCTGCATTACATGACCACCTGGTACGACGACCCGAGCGACTGGGACGTCTATGTCGCTGCCAGCGGGCCGAAGAACTGGGCGCGCGTCCCCTACGACGCGACCAACCTGCCGGTAGACCCTGCGCCACAGACCCAGGTGAGCGACATCGTGGAGCACAACGCGTCGATCGACTTCAACGTCTCGCGTACCGGCACCCCAGTGGTCGTCACCATCTCGTACTTCCCCAACTGGCAGGTGCAGGGGGCAAAGGGCCCGTACCGGATCAGCCCTAATTTGATGGTGGTCGTACCCACTTCTCACCACGTGCACATGTGGTACGGCTTCACGCCCGTGGATTACGAAGGATGGGGTCTCAGCATCGTGGGCCTGGCTGGTCTGGTGCTGCTGGTACGCAGGCCGCGGGCCACGCTGGCCGTGTCACGCCTCGTGTCCCTCGGAGAGGGAGACGGTGCCCGCTGGCCGCGCCTGGTGCCCCTCCGTAACCGGCCAGGTGAAGGAGACGGCCGTGCTGGCCCGACAACGCCAGCTCGTCCGGGCCCTGGCAGCTCGCCACCGGCTAAGGTCGAAGGGGCTATGACATCATTGGACCAGGTGTTCAAGGCGTACGACATCCGGGCAGTGGTGCCCGACGGCCTAAACGCGGATTTGGCCCGCAAGGTGGGCAGCGCTTTTGCCTCTTTCGCGAAAAGCGCTCGTGTAGTGGTGGGCCACGACATGAGGCCTTCTGGGCCGGAGCTCGTGGCTGCGTTCAACGAGGGCGTGACTTCAGCGGGTGTTGACGTGGTCGACCTCGGGCTGACTTCCACCGACGAGCTGTTCTACGCAAGCGGTGCGCTGGACGCTCCCGGGGCCATGTTCACGGCTTCTCACAACCCAGCGCGCTACAACGGTATAAAGCTGTGCCTGGCCGGTGCCAGGCCAGTGGGGATCGAGTCGGGGCTGGCGGAGATCCGCGCGGCCATCGAGTCCGGTGACCTTCGGGTGGTCCCGGAAGCTGAGCGGGGTACCGTTAGCCACCTCGACGTCCTGGCTGACTACGCGGCCAAGGTGCGCAGTTTCGTCGACATCTCCGCGTTGAGACCGCTCCACGTCGTTACAGACACTGCCAACGGGATGGGAGGGCTGGTGGTGCCGGCTGTCTTCAAGGGCCTGCCCTTCCAGCTTGACATGCTTTACCCGGAGCTGGACGGCACTTTCCCCAACCACCCGGCTGACCCTATACAGCCAGCCAACCTACGCGACCTGCAGGCGAGGGTTGTGGGGACTGGGGCTGACGTGGGCCTGGCCTTTGACGGTGATGCTGACCGTTGTTTCTTGGTAGACGACAAGGGCCAGCCGGTCAGCGGCTCGACGACAACGGCGATCGTTGCGAAGGCTATGCTGGAAAAGTACCCCGGTTCGATAGTGCTCCACAACCTCATTTGCTCGAAGGCGGTGCCTGAGGTTATCCGAGAAAACGGGGGCACCCCGGTCGTAACGAGGGTCGGGCACTCTTTTATCAAGGCTGTGATGGCCCAAACTGGTGCTGTTTTTGGGGGAGAGCACTCCGGCCACTATTATTTCCGGGACAACTACCGGGCGGACTCGGGTTCAATAGCAGCACTGGTCGTCTTGGAGGTGATCTCCAAGGCGGGCGTCCCGCTCTCAGAACTGCGAAAACCCTTTGACCGCTACGCAGGTTCGGGGGAGGTCAACACGGAGGTTGCCAACCCAGCCGCCGTGGTGCGTTCTATCGCAGAGGCGGTCGCGCACGACCACCCCGAAGCCACCCTGTCCGACCTGGACGGTATAACTGCTGATTTTGGGGACTGGTGGTTCAACGTGCGGCCGTCCAATACCGAGCCCCTTGTGCGGCTGAACGTCGAAGCGAAAGACCGTCCTAGCTGCGAAGCGCACACCGAGGAGGTACTTGCATGGATAAGGCAACGGGCTCAGCTATGACGTTGGACCCGCTACTGGTCGAGATCCTGGCGTGCCCGGTAGACAAGGGCCCGCTGTACTACTTCGCGGACGAGGGCAGCCTTTACAACCCTCGGCTCCACCGCCGCTACAAGGTGAACGACGGCATCCCGGACATGCTAATTGAAGACTCCGAAGAAGTTGGAGCTGAGGAGCACGAACGCCTTGTCAAAAAGGCTGAGGCGGAAGGTGTCAGGCTCAACTTCGCACCAGCGGCTGAGGGCTGAGACGTGCTAACAGTGCCAACAAAAGACGAGGGCTGAGAAGTGCCGGTAACAGACACAGTTGGGATGTTCGCCTTGGCGGAGGTGTTCCCCGAACAGGTAGAAGCGGCTTTCGAGCGTTCCGCAAGCGTCACGGGGCTGCCGGCGCGCGAGGACATCGAGAACATTGTCGTTATGGGGATGGGCGGTAGCGGCATGGCGGGGATGGTCTTGGCCGCCTCGGCGTCGCCTTTTTTAGCCGTGCCCATCACGTTGGTGCAGGGTTATGAGTGCCCTCATTTCGTGGGGGAAAGCTCATTGGTCTTCGCCGTCTCCGCCTCGGGCGGGACTGAGGAGACGATAGAGGCAGCTTCAGACGCCGCGTTGGCCGGGGCGAAGATGGTCGTGGTGACCGGCGGAGGCGAGCTAGCACGTTTGGCAAGGAGCTGGCGTGCACCGCTCCTAGAGGTGCCGAGCGACATACCGCAGCCTCGGGCCGCCCTGGGTGCTATGGCCGTGCCAATGCTCGTGGTGCTGTGGAGGATGGGCCTGGTAGCGGCGGCCGACCAGTGGATAGGCAGGGCGGCCGAACAGCTGCGCCGTCGGCGCGACGAGCTGGCGGGCGAGGGTGACGCCTCGGCTGCGGCCCAGGTGGCAAGCCGTATAGGTGCGACGGTACCGGTCGTGCATGGCGGCGGCCAGCTCGGCTCGGTAGCGGCGAGGCGCTGGCAAACCCAGGTCAACGAGAACGCTAAGCGCCTTGCGTTTTCAAGTGCCCAGCCAGAGCTGTGCCACAACGAGATCTGTGGCTGGACCGAAAGCGCCAAGGATATCGGCAAGCTGCTGAGCGTGGTCATGCTGCGCCACGACGGGGAGCACCCGCAGGTCGGCCGGCGCTTTGACATAGCGGCTCTACTGGTCGAGCCCCTCGTGAACGACGTCATCGAGGTGCGGGCGCAAGGCGATGGCGACCTGGCGCAGTTGCTTGACCTCATCTATTTCGGTGATTACGTGTCGTTGTGGTTGGCGGCGCAAGCTGGCGTAGACCCGGGCCCGGTCGACCTGCTCACGTCCATCAAGAGGCAGCTCGCGGGGGGTTAGAGGCGGCTTTTGAGCAACGGCAGCCGGCCCCGCGAGCACGAAGTGCGTAGCTATTGGGGGTCCCTGCCCAGGGCGTTAGCGATCAGGCGCCGGTGGTGTGCAGTAAGTCGAGGCCAGCATGGCACCACCGGCACAACCAATAAGCTCTCCAAGCAATAAGGTGAAGCGGGGCCCCGACGGGTCTGTGGTTGCAAGTCGATGCTAGCCGCAGGCAAAACGACCCACGTAAGGTAACCAGTGGTTGCTGAGCATGGTGCGGCTTAGGAGTAAGCCCTGCCTGCCCAGTGCCGATGGCCGGCTCTGGGCAGAGACGGCGCCAAGCGGGTGCCGGTGGTGCCGGGCGCGAGCCGCCACCACCACCCGTTCAACGTCGCGGCAGGCGAGTGTGGGGGCAAAGACCAGGTCAGCCGTCGGGGGCCTCGCGAGGTGTCCCGGAGCCAGCAGCCTGACGGGGCCGGGGGTGCTTCGGAGGGGCTCGGCGGCCCGTAACGGGCGCAGGGAGAGCCGGTCCTCGTGGGCTGTGCCGTCGGGGCAGGGTGAGCCAGCGAGGTAGGTTTTGTCTGGTGGGCGACCCAGGCAAGTCTCATCGGGGCGCAGTGGGACCAGCGATCCGGGTCCTCGTCGCTGACGACCAGGCGTTGTTCCGGCGTGGCATCTCGGTCGTGCTCGGTGCCAGTTCGGACATCGATGTGGTGGGGGAGGCCGCCGACGGCGAGGAAGCAGTTAGTAAGGCGGAAGAACTTGTGCCTGATGTAGTCCTGATGGACGTCCGCATGCCAGTCATGGGAGGGATCGAGGCGACTCGGCGTGTGAAGCGCCTGCTGCCAGCCACAAAGGTCCTCATGCTAACGGTGAGCGACGAGGACGAGGACCTTTTCGAGTCTGTGAAGGCTGGCGCGAGCGGGTACCTGCTAAAAGAGATTGCCATTGTGGAGGTTGCTGAGACCGTGCGGGCAGCGGTGCGGGGCCAGAGCCCCGTGTCTCCTTCGATGACGTCTGCGCTGCTGGCTGAGCTACGTGACTTGTCGAGCCGGGTGACTGAGCGCAACGATATGGGGCCTGCGGGCTTGACCGGTCGGGAGGTGCAGGTGCTGCGCTTGATAGCCCGGTCTAAGAGCAATAAGGACATCGCTTCGGCACTGGGCATCTCCGAGAACACGGTGAAGAACCATGTCCGCAACATCCTGGAGAAGTTGCACCTGCACTCGCGGATGGAGGCGGCCACCTATGCTTGGCGCAGGCACCTCTTGGACCCCCGTGAGCAGCCCTAGCTGGCCGGCCCCTGGGGGCCCCCTTTACCTGTTGGGGCAGGCGTGGCCCTTGTCAGTTGGCACGGAGCGGCCAAGGTGCACGAAGCGTTGCACATCGTCGTGGCGCGTGACCTCTCCTTGCGCGCTCGCTGGTAACTTGGTGGGCACATGAGCGTCCTTTCCAAGTTCCTCCGGATCGGAGAAGGCAAGAAGCTGCGCGCCTTGCAGTCGCTGGTACCCGACATCAATGCCCTCGAGCCAGAGATGGAGGCTCTGCCTGACGACGACCTCGCCCACAAAACGGTCGAGTTCAAAGAAAGGCTGGCCAACGGCGAGGACCTCAATGACCTCCTCGTGGAGGCCTTCGCCGTCGTGCGGGAGGCCGCCAAGCGCACCATCGGCCAGCGCCACTTCGACGTCCAGTTGATGGGCGGCGCGGCCTTGCACTTCGGCTGGATCGCTGAGATGAAGACCGGCGAAGGCAAGACGCTTGTCTCGACGCTCCCGGTCTACTTGAACGCCCTTGGGGGCAAGGGTGTGCACGTCGTGACCGTCAACGACTACCTAGCTGGTCGTGACGCCGAGTGGATGGGGGCCATTTACCGCTTTCTTGGCCTTTCTGTAGGCCGTGTGTCGCCCGAGCTGCCTGACTGGCAGGACAAAAAAGACGCTTACAATTGCGACGTCACCTATGGGACCAACACCGAGTTCGGCTTCGACTACCTGCGCGACAACATGGCCCGCAGCCTGGACCACATGGTGCAGCGTGGCCACGCCTACGCCATAGTCGACGAGGTGGACTCGATCCTCATCGACGAGGCACGTACCCCGCTCATAATTTCTGGCCCGTCTTCAGAATCAGCGAGGCTGTACTACCAGTTTGCCGGAGTGGCCCGGAGCCTTGTGCGCGACGTGGACTACGAAGTGGACGAAGAGAAAAGGACGGTGGCCCCCACCGAAGAGGGCATCGAGAAGGTGGAGAGGGCACTTGGCATCGACAACCTCTACGACCTCGGGACTTCCAACCTTGTCCACCAGCTGACCCAGGCTCTGCGGGCAAAGGAGCTTTACAAGCGGGACAAGGACTACCTGGTAGCCGACGGCGAGGTGAAGATAGTAGACGAGTTCACCGGCCGCATCTTGGAGGGCAGGCGCTGGTCAGATGGGCTGCACCAGGCTGTCGAGGCAAAGGAACGTGTGCCCATCAAAGAGGAGAACCACACCTGGGCGACGGTCACCTTGCAGAACTACTTCCGCCTGTACGAAAAGTTGGCTGGGATGACAGGTACCGCCCTGACGGAAGCCGCGGAGTTCGGTTCCACCTACAAGCTGCAGGTGGTCCCGATACCCACCAACAAGCCGATGATCAGGGTGGACCACCCGGACCTCGTTTACCGCACGGAGCAGGGCAAGTTCAACGCTGTGGTAGAGGACGTGGCCAAGCGTTACGAGAGCGGCCAGCCGGTGCTGATCGGCACCGCTTCGGTCGAAAAGTCTGAGCAGCTTTCCAAGATGCTCACCAAGAGGGGCATCCCTCACCAGGTGCTGAACGCCAAGCAACATGCTCGTGAAGCAGCGGTCGTGGCCCAGGCGGGTCGCCTGCACGCTGTCACGGTAGCGACGAACATGGCCGGCCGGGGGGTCGACATCCTCCTCGGTGGCAACCCTGAGGGGCTTGCAATCGAGGCTCTGCGGGCCGAGAACCTGGACCCAACGTCGGAAGAGGGCAAAGAGCGTTACAAGGTACTGCTCGCCAAGTTCAAGGAGGAGTGCGCGGCGGAGGGTGAGCTCGTGCGTGAGCTCGGGGGCCTGTACGTGCTCGGGTCGGAACGCCACGAGGCGCGCCGGGTGGACGACCAGCTGCGTGGCCGTAGCGGTCGCCAGGGCGACCCGGGCGAAAGCCGCTTCTACCTCTCCCTCGAGGACGAGCTGATGCGGTTGTTCGCCCAGGGGATGATGCAATGGGCTATGGGGAGGTTCCCCGAGGACCTGCCCATCGAGAACCGCATGGTTACTCGGGCTATCGAGAGGGCTCAGCACAACGTCGAGGCGCGCAACTCTGAGATCCGAAAGGACGTCCTCAAGTACGACGAGGTCATGAACGAGCAGCGCAAGGTCATCTACGCGCGCCGTCGTCAGATCATGGAGGGTGAGGACCTGCGCCAGCGGACGATCGACGTGCTCAGCTCGGCGATGGACTCCATTGTAAGGGCGCACTGCCCGTCTGACTTCCACGAAGAATGGGACCTCGACGGGCTGCTTACGGAGGTGCGGATGTACTTCCCGACCCGCCAAGGCGTCGAGGACCTAAAAAAGGCCCAGTCGACAGACGGGCTCTACGAGATGCTCTTGGGCGAGGCCCTTGAGTACTACGCCCAACGCGAGAAGTCGATGCCGGTCGGGGTGGACGCCGAGGGCAATTCCCTGGGCACGCCTGAGGAGACCATGCGCCAGCTTGAGCGCGAGGTCATGCTCCAGCTGATCGACCAGCGCTGGCGCGAGCACTTATCAGAGATGGACTACCTTCGAGAGGGCATCAACCTGCGGGCCATGGGCCAGCGTGACCCGCTCGTAGAGTGGCAGCGCGACGGCTACGAGATGTTCGGCCAGCTTATGGCCAGTATCGACGACGATTACGTGAAGTACGTCATGCATGCCCAGGTGCAGGTAATGACGAGGCCAGCTATCGAACTGGGCCTGGCAGGGGCTCAGTACATCGCGCCAGAGGGGCCGGTGCTCGGTGCTCAGGCGATCGCCGGGGCGCTTGCTGCCGGGCCCGTTGCTGGAGAGGAGCCCGTCTTTGACGGCGGGAGCGGGTTGCCTGTGGCCGATGGTGCTGGCGCTTCCGCCGGGGGACGAGCGGCAGGTGGCCAGGGTAACGGGGCAGGCCCAGGGCAACGGGGCCAGGCTGTCGTCGACGGAGGGGCAGCTGCAGCCATGTCGGCAGCTGCTGCCATGTCGGCAGCGACGGCAGGAGCGAGGAGCGCACCGAGGAGCTCGCAGGGCGCCCCTGGAGGCTCACCGTTCGACCATGTCGGCCGCAATGACCCCTGCCCTTGCGGGAGCGGCAAGAAGTTCAAGTTCTGCCACGGCAGGTAACCCGTGCGCGATTTGACGGAGGACCTGCGGGCGCTCCGGCGACGGGTTGACGAAGCGGGCACTTACCTGGACATCGAGACGAGCCGCAAGCGCCTGGCCGAGCTGGAGGTGGAGATCTCGCGTCCGGACCTGTGGGACGACCCAGAGGTTGCGCAGCGCGTTACGCGCGAGTACGCCGCACTGAAGGACGACGTGGAGTCCCTGAGCGGCCTTGAGTCGCGCACGAAAGATGCCGAGGAGCTGTACCGGCTGGCCCGAGAGGAAGAGGACGACTCTCTCTCCGCCGAGCTAGAGGCAGCTGTCAGCGCGCTTGGGGCTGAGCTGCGCCAGCTAGAGATCAGGTCGCTGTTCACGGGGGATTACGACGAGCGAGACGCGGTGGTCGAGATCCATGCGAAAGACGGCGGCACCGATGCCCAAGACTTTGCGGAGATGCTCTTGCGCATGTACCAGCGATGGGTGGAACGCAGAGGTTTCCAATTGGAGCTGGACGATATCAACCCTGGCCAGGAGGCGGGGATCCTTTCGGCCACGTTCATCGTGAAAGGCCGTTATGCCAATGGGCTTATGGCGTCAGAAAGGGGTGTCCATCGTCTGGTGCGCATGTCGCCTTTTGACGCCCAGCACCGCAGGCACACGAGCTTTGCCGCCGTCACGGTGGTGCCGTTCTTGGAAGACTTTAGCGACGAGGTGACGATCGACGAAAGGGAGCTTCGCATCGACACCTATCGCAGCTCGAGCGCTGGGGGCCAGCACGTCAACGTGACTGATTCGGCTGTGCGCATAACCCACCTCCCGACAGGGTTGGTGGTGTCCTGCCAGAACGAACGTTCCCAGTACCAGAACAAGGCTCGTGCCATGCAAATCCTGGCAGCCAGGCTGGCGGAGAGGGCACGCGAGGAAAGAGCCGCAGAACTGTCAGCGATGGCCGGGCCCAAGGCCCAGGTGGGGTGGGGCTCGCAGATCAGGAGCTACGTGCTAGCACCCTTCCAGCTCGTGAAGGACCTGCGTACCGAGCACGAGACAGGCAACGTCGCTGCGGTCCTAGACGGTGACTTGGACGAGTTCATGGAGGCCTATTTGCGCTGGCGACGAGCCGGTGCAGTTGCCGCCCGGTGACACCGGCTAGCCCGCAGCGAACAGGGTTGTGGCCGAAGGGCGCTAGCATGGCAGCGATGCCTGTCGAGGACGAGAAGCTAGACGGACAAGCCGTGCTGAGCGACGCGGAAAAGTCCGAGCGTTTGGCACAGCTTACTGAGCTGGTCGAAATGCTGCCCCCGATGATCCAGCAGGACGGCGGCGACCTTGTGCTGCTTAGCGCAGACGTAGTATCTGGATCGGTGGAGCTCCAGCTAAGGGGGGCCTGTAGCACCTGTGCCATCAGTACCACTACATTGCAGGCTGGAGTGGAGCGGATACTCCGAGACCGTCTCGAATGGGTCACCGAGGTGACCGGCGGCGTGGACGACGACTTTGACTGGGAGGAGAGCGCAGCGCTCGGGCGGGGTTCCTACATCCCTAAGTGGTAGGGCAGCTCGGCACTCTTGAAGTCCCAGGCGCTCCTGGCACTGTCGTGACGTACAGGCTGCACGTAGCTCGTTTGCGTCTCGTCGTGGTCCCGGCATGACGGCGCCTACAGCTCCGGCCAGCCCCCGAGGGGAGAGCTTGGCCAGCCCCCGAGGGGAGAGCGGTTATGAGTGCTGGCTGCGTTACCGACCGGTCCCTGACCCGGCAAAACGAGCCTTTTACGCCCGTTGGTGCTCGCGAGTGGTGCTCCCTGGGGCGTCAGATGTCGCCCAGGCCGCGCGTGAGGAGCTGGCGAGGGGCCTGGGCGGCTTGCTCGGGCGGGCACCGCAGCTGTTGACCGAGCCACCACCTGAGGGCGGTTACCTGCTTGCCTGCACTGCCTCGGAGGACCTGGGGGCGGCGGCCCTCCAGGCAGCTGATGTGCCTCCGCCCGGTCCTGAGGGCTATGTGGTCCTAGGCCCTGAGCCACCAGGTGAGGGCCGCCAGTTGAGCGTTGTAGGAGGGGATGACGCTGGCTGTCTTTACGGGGTGTTCTTTTTGCTCCGGCTCATGCAAACAGGGGCTGGTTGGCCTTCGGAGCCCCTTGTCGAGGGACCGGCCCTGGCGTGGCGGGTGCTCGACCACTGGGACAACCTCGACGGCAGCATTGAACGCGGTTACGCTGGCCGGTCCATTTTCTTCAGGGGCGGCGAGGTTAGCGGAGACTACCAGCGGCTGGCTGACTACGCTCGGCTGCTGGCGTCGATAGGGGTCAATACGGTCTGCCCCAACAACGTGAACGTCGGTGCCGACGCCATGGAGCTGCTCACCGTCCGTCACCTGCCTCGCTTGGCCCAGGTGGCTAGCGTGTTCCGCCGCTACGGCGTGCGCATGGCGCTCGCGGTCGGCTTTTCCAGCCCGGTCGTGCTGGGCGGGCTCCCGACAGCTGACCCGTTAGACCCGGGCGTGAGGCGTTGGTGGGCCGAGGCGGCAAGCCGGGTTTATTCCTACGTGCCAGACATGGCCGGTTTCGTGGTCAAGGCAGATTCTGAGTCCCGGCCCGGCCCGCACAGCTACGGTCGCGACCATGCCGAAGGGGCGAACATGCTCGCAGAGGCACTAGCTCCTTACGGTGGGGCAGTGTTCTGGCGTGCTTTTGTGTACAACTGCCAGCAGGACTGGCGCGACAGGGGCACAGACAGGGCAAAGGCTGCCTACGAGGAGTTCGTGCCCCTCGACGGGCGCTTTGCCCCGAACGTCTTCTTGCAAGTAAAGCAGGGCCCCATGGACTTCCAGGTAAGGGAGCCCCCGTCGCCTCTGCTCGGTGCTATGCCGGCTACGAGCCAGCTCCTGGAGGTGCAGATCACTCAGGAGTACACCGGTCAGCAGGTTCACCTGTGCTACCTGGCTCCTTCGTGGAAAGAAGTGCTCGACTTCCCGACCCGTGGCCCGCAAGAGCCAGGTACTGTCTCCAGCTTGGTGAAGGGCGCCGTCGGGGTGGCCAACGTGGGGGACGAGCCCAACTGGACCGGTCACCACCTGGCTCAGGCCAACCTTTACGCCTTTGGCCGCTTGACCTGGTGCCCCTCCAGCTCGCCCGAGGAGGTCGCGGCCGAGTGGGCACGGCTTAGCTTTGGGGGCGACCCGGGCACTGTGAGAACGGTCGCTTGGATGCTGATGGCTTCCCGACCTGCCTACGAGGCCTACACTTCCCCTCTCGGGCTCGGGTGGATGGTCACGCCTGGTAACCACTACGGGCCGAGCCCGGACGGCTACGAGTACTCACGCTGGGGCACGTACCACTATGCGGACTCGCACGGCGTCGGCGTGGACCGGACCGTGGCGCACGGCAGCGGTTTCGTAGGCCAGTACAACGAGCCATGGAAGAGCACCTTCGAGGACCCGGCCACCTGCCCGGAAGAGCTGCTCTTGTTTTTTCACCACGTTGCCTACTCCCACGTGCTGAGCTCGGGCCGCTCGCTGGTGCAGCACATATACGACAGCCATTTTGAGGGTGCGCAAGTGGCTGAAGAGCTGTTGGCGCGCTGGGACGCGCTGTCGGGGCAAATAGACACGGCTCGCCACGAGGCCGTGAGGGCTCGCCTTGTCGCCCAGGTGGAGCACGCGAGGGAGTGGCGGGACGTGGTCAACGCCTATTTCCACCGCAAGTCGGGGGCCCCCGACGCTGAAGGTCGCCCCCTCTACTGACGAGCGGCGATGAGCAATGCTGAACCGGTCGCGGGGCTGCCTGCCCAGCCCTCCGGCGAAGTAACCTGCGGTGACATGGCAACTTCGTCCAAGCCAGCTCCCGGGCCGGTCTCGCTACGCGACAGGGCGGTCTTGGTGGCGACAAATGTTGGTGCCCAGGTGCTCCACAGTGCCGAGAAGTGGGTCCTCGACCACTCCCTGGTGCCAACAACGCCGTTCCTGCCACCGGACACCTTTGCATGGACCGACCGCATGGAAAACAGGGCCTCAGTCGTGCGCAAGGAGCTCGACGAGGTGCTCAACCACCGCGAAGACCTGCCCAATTTCCAAGACATTTCCATCGACCAGGCCTCCATCAGCAACGACGACGGGTGGAAGACCTTCTTTTTCAAGGCCTACGGGTTCCGCTCGGAAGCTAACTGCCGACGCTGCCCCGAGACGGCCAAGCTGGTCGACAGCATCCCGGGCATGGTGACGGCCTTTTTTTCGATACTTGCGCCTGGCAAGCACCTGCCTCCGCACCGCGGCCCGTGGCGAGGCGTGCTCCGTTACCACCTGGCCCTCAAGGTGCCCGAGCCGGCTTCGGCCTCGGGGATCAGGGTGGGCGGTGAGGAGGCTCACTGGCAAGAGGGCAAGGGTATGCTTTTTGACGACGGGTACACCCATGAGGCGTGGAACGGCACCGACGACGTCCGGGTCGTCCTCTTTTGCGACGTGCTGCGGCCCCTTCGACCACCGGCCGACCAGGTCAACCGGGCGCTCGTCAAGGCGATCGGTTGGTCGCCTTTTGTGCAGGACGCTCGGAGCAGGCACGAGGCCTGGGAAAGACGGGTAGAGAGCTTGCGCTGGGGCGACAACTCTTGAGCGGCGACCGTCAACTGCCGCCTCCGGCACCGGACCTTTTTGGCAAGTGCGCCACCCACCAGTTGGAGGAGTACCGCACGGCGGAGGCGCTTGGGCTGAACCCCTTTTACCGGGAGATCGGTAGCCAGATAGGCCCGACTATCACTTACGGGGGCTCTGAGGTGGTGATGCTCGGGTCCAACAACTACCTCGGCCTTACGACAGACCCCAGGGTAAAGAAGGCGGCCGCGGAGGCGTTGGAGAGGTTCGGCACGGGTGTGACGGGCAGCCGCTTGCTGAACGGGACGCTGCCTCTGCACGCCGAGCTGGAAGAGTTCTTGGCGGACTGGGTGGGCATGGCGCGCGCGCTTGTTTTTACGACCGGCTATGCCGCCAACTTGGGGCTGATTTCCACCTTGGTCCAGGCAGGCGACGCTGTCTTTTGCGACTCAGCCGCTCATGCGTCATTGGTCGACGGCTCGCGTCTAGCCGAAGGGACGCTGAGGGCGTTCCGCCACAACCGGCCCAACAGCCTGCGCCGTGGGCTGCGCTCTTGGTGCAGCCGAGCGCAGGCGCCTGGCGGCGAGGTCGTGGGCAGCCCGACCGACGGGCAGGTGGGAGTGGCGCCGCAAGCGGGCGTACCCTCGGCGCAACCGGTGCCCTCGGCGCAGCCCGGGGGAGTACTGGTAGCTGTGGACGGCATCTATTCGATGGAAGGCGACTGGGCACCACTGGCAGAGATCAGGTCGCTTTGCGACCAGTACGGGGCTCGCTTGCTTGTAGACGAGGCTCATGCCTTGGGCGTGGTGGGCCCGGAGGGTGCCGGTACGGCTGCGGCAACCGGGGCACGGCCAGACATCCTGATGGGCACGTTTTCAAAGTCGCTGGCCAGTTGCGGAGGCTTCATTGCCGGGCCCAGTGAGGTCGTCGACTACCTGAGGTTGTTCGGCCGGCCCCTTTTGTTCACCGCCTCCAATGTCCCGGCCTCGCTTGGTGCCGCCTTGGCAGCGGCGAAGATCGCCCGGGCTGAGGACTGGCGCCGCGAGAAGGTGCTGGCCCTAGCCGAGCGCTTGCGCCGAGGCCTGAGGGAGCTCGGGTACCAGGTGGGAGAGAGCAACCAAAGCGCGATCGTGCCTGTCCACCTGGAAAGCCAGTGGGACACCGGGCTCATGTGGCGAGCGCTACTGGACAGGGGTGTTTACACCAACTGCACCCTGCCTCCGGCTGCACCCCGGCCAATGCTCCGGACCTCGGTCATGGCCACCCACACGGAGGAGCAGGTGGACCGGGCTCTTTACGCCTTCGAGGAACTTGCGGCCGGGGACGTCTTAGAGGCCGAACGCAAACGCTTGGCCGGACTGGTCGAGCTTGAGGACTGACAAGGCGCGGGGGTTCATGCTGTCGAAGTGGCGGAGGCAACGAGGGCCCGTCGTGCCGGTTAGGGGGCAGCGGGCCATAGCTGGACAGTCCGTGCCCCGTCAAGGTGGGCAATAGCATTGAGCGGCTTGGTGGTCGGTGTAACCGGCTCAACCGGGCACTTGGGCGGGCTTCTGCTGGCGGAGCTGTTGTCTGACCCTGGCGTCGCTGAGGTTCGCAGCGTCGCCCGCCGCCCGTTAGCGGGAGCTAATCTCTTCTCGGGGCCCATAGGGCACGAGACAGGCAGCACTTCAGAGCACGCCCGGCTTGTCCACGTCCAGGCCGACCTAACAGACGAGCTTGCCAGGCGAAGCTTGTCGGGCGTGGACCTCCTCTACCACCTGGGTGCTCAAGTCTGGCGAGGCCGAGGCCCGGCAGGGTTGGGGGACATGTACAGGGCCAACGTTGGCGGCACCCAGAACGTGCTTTCTGCCCAGCCTGGGGCGGTCGTCTTTGCCTCTTCGGCTTCCGTGTACGGGGCTTGGCCGGACAACCCAGTGCCGATGGACGAGGACCATGTCGCTCGCCCGAACCCAGAGTGCGAGTACGCCCAGCAGAAGTTGCTGGGCGAGCAGTTGTGCTTGGGCTGCCGTGGCTCGGCCAAGGTGGCCGTGGTGCGATTGGGCGCTGTCCTCGGCCCCCACGCTGACGCCAGAGTGGCACGGTCGCTACAGGGTTACCGCTTGGCCGTGCCCGCAGTGCGTGGGGTCGTACAGGCAGTGCAATGGGTCGAGGAGACTGACGCGGTGGCAGCGTTGCTTGCGGCTGGGCGGGCCTTGACGGCAGGAGGGACAGGCGGCATGGGAAATGGCAACTTGGACGGCGAGGTTGTGAACGCCGCTTCGACAGACTGGCTAAACGCTGACCAGATGGCCGCCATAGCTGGCAGCCGCGTGGTCAACCTTCCCAGTCCGGTCCTCATGAGGCTGTCGGAGCTGGGCCGGCGGTTGCGCCTGGCGCCGTTCGGGGCCGACCGCGCCGCGCTCATTGGGGGGCCACTAGCCATGTCAAGCGGGAAAGCGCAACGGCTGCTTGGCTGGGTGCCTAAATGGACGTCCGCTCAGGTGTTCGAGGCAGCCATAGCGCGAGGTGCCCTGGGGTGGCGTTCCCAACCACGCAACCGGCAGTAAAACGGCGGCATTTGCACCTGGCAGTGGTCGAGAGGCCCTTTGCCAGGGTGCCTGCGGTCGCTTTTGGCAAAGTGCCAGGGGTCGCTGCGGCCGCAGCTTCAGAGGTCGCGCTTGTACATTCGCCAAACCTTGTAGCGGCGGCCCCCCATGTCCTCAAGCTGCTTGTTGATCCGGCGGTTGGTGGCGAGCGTCCAAGACGCTTCAGCCACCTCCACTCCATCAGCCATCAGGCGGTCGGTGATCTCGTTGTAAAGCAATGGCCCGAGCGCCAGGTTTTCTACGTCGGGGCGGATGCCCAAGGCTACTATGCGCGCCCGCTTCAGCCGCTTAAGGCCGAACATGAGCCTCGCCCAGCCAAAAGGCAACAGCCGGCCGCTGCGGATTTTTTGCATCAGAGCATTGGCGTCAGGGAGACAGAGGCACACAGCTACCGGTTCACCCGCTCGCTCTAGCGCGAACACCCAGTGCGGGTTCATGAGCTGCTTCAACTGCTTGGCGAGGTGGCGCACTTCTGGCTCGGGCATAGGGACATAGCCCCAGTTGCGCTGCCAGATTTGGTTGTAGAGGTCGAAGAAACGGCCCACTTCGGCGTCGTAGTCGTCGGTCCGCATGTCCCGCACGACCACCTTGGAGCGCTGGCGAAGGCGCTGCAAGGTCTGGCGTTGGCGATCGGACAGGCTCACCGTGCCCCTGCGGAACTCGTAGCCGTAGAGGTCCATGACTTGGTCCCATCCGGAGCGCACCCATAGGTCCTCGTAGTAGGGGGGGTTCTCTAGCGTGAGCAACATCGCCGGGGTACCGAAGCCGTCCACCAACAGCCCGAGCTCGTCGTTGGTGGTGAAGTTGGCCGGCCCGACAGCAGATTTAGCGCCCTGGCGGCGCGACCAGTCAAGGGCGACGTCGAAGAGCGAAGCGGCGACGTCAGGGTCGTTCACAGAGTCGAAGAACCCCACCCAGGCCCACTGCTCGCCCCAATGCTCGTTGAAAAGCGAGTCCGTACAGGCTGCGATCCTGCCCACCACCTTGCCGTCTTGGTGGGCAGTCCACAGGGCCCAGCGCTGGTGAGCGCTAGCCGGGTGACGTCGTGATAGGCGGTCGTAGACCGAAAGGCGCAGCGGCGGTGCCCAGTTGGGGTCGTCGCCGTGCAGGCGGAACGGTACGTCTACGAAACGACGCTTGGAAAGGATGCCATCAGCCGGACGTACTTCTACAGGGGGCACGAGGTGAGGATAGCGTAACGCCAGCGCTTGCCTTGCTGCTGGCTGGCTCTTGCTGCTATGGCTGTTCGGTTGCCTCGGTAACGCCCGGCCTGTCGACGTCGTCGGTCAACTTGGTCACTGTTGGGCCTGAGGGCTTGCCCGTGATCAGGATGGTGGGGCTGCGCGAACCAGGGTCTTCGCCATCGGGCAAGACAGCCTTGGACTTGGCAGCATCGGGTCGGACGCGTGTCGCCCGCTTGCCGTTGATCGTCACCTGCTCGGTGGACAAAGGTGCGTCGATCTCGCTGATGCCGCCCATACCCAACGGCTTCGTGTCGAGCTCCACCACTTTGGCGTTCAGCAGTTCCCGCATGGCTCGGCAGACCTCGAAGTCAGACAAGTTAAGGTAACGGCCGATGGCTCTCAGGTTTCTTCTGCCGTCGACGGCTGTGAGCACCCGCCACTGGTCACGGTCGAGCGTCACCTGGCCTGGGTCGAGCTCGCTCACAAGGTGAGGTTGGATGTCAAGGCTCGGGAACAAAAGCTGCAGCTCCCGCCACTCCGCAAGACGCCGCCGAGCCTGCTCCATGGCCTCGGAGACCTCCATGTTGGTCTCACCTGTGGGTGCCCCTAGCTTGCCGGGTTGGAACTCGAAACTGCCCCTGTCGGCGCCCAACAGCTCGAAGAAGATCTCTTGGACTTTGGTTGGCACGTCGCCTGTGACTGCGGCAGCCTGGTGCTCGGACTGGTCCGCACCTACGATCTGGCCGTCCACCAAGAACAGGTTGGCCGTAAACGAGCGGCTGCGGACGTGCAGGCGCCCGGTCATCTTGTGCGACGACATGAGCGCCAGCACTGAGCTGAAGTCGAGAATGTCGAATGTCCCCTGTAACGGCATGCCCACCCATTCTGTCAGCTTTGCCGGCAACAGGGGGGCCAATGCGGGGGCAAACCCTCCCCAATGCCCCTGCGCCGACTGGCCGATCGGCAAGGACGAGCCAGCATAGGCTGGTCCAGATGAAGCTGCCGCTGCGCTGACGGGCCGATCAGTAGCCCTGCCGCGCCCTAAGGTAGGCTGCTCGCTCTACGAGGGGCTGGCCAGGCGCTCCGCGGGCGTCGGGAGAGGCCGGCGCGCGTGGCGGTTCATAGGCGGACGGGGCAGTATCTCAAGTGTGCTGGTCGCATCGGCAGGGGGGACCGGGCAGGGCGTGCTGTTCTCGGTGCTCGTAGGGCTGCACGTGCTGGCAGCACTGACAGGCTTCGGTAGCGTCGGCCTCGCTGGCGTCTACGGGGCAAGGGCCGCTCGTTTTCGGCCTACCCAGCCCGCACAGGACACAGAAGAGCTGCTGCGGTACTTCGCCAAGCCCCTGCGCCTGTGGTGGGCCATGGTGGCGGTGCCGTTGCTCGGGTTGTCGGCGCTTGCGACAAGCTCGAGCGGCGCTAAGTTCGGCCAGGCTTGGGTGGT
>JBMFUG010000026.1:0-28312 GCA_049966695.1 Acidimicrobiales bacterium
TGGGCACGCTCCCTGACGGACGGGGCCCCCGGTGCCGCAACCTGGTGCGGCTGGGGGATATTCGCGCACAACTCCGTCAAGCTCGCCCACCTCGCAGCCACGAAGGGCACTACGCCGCTAGCGTCTCGCAGATGGCAACCACCGCCTGGCAACGCACCACCTGGTGCTGCTGCGCCGTCGCCTCAAACACTCGCCGCCTGACCAAAGCTGTCCCCGCTCGCCCCGGCACGCCCCAACGGCCAAGAAATGGCCAAGGGAGTGCGAAAAGGGCGAGCGGGTAGGTGGTCAGGGGGTGGGCTGGGGATGCCCCGACGAGGTCAGCTCGGGCCACTCAAATTACAAACTTGAGTTTTTCGGGAGGAAGTAGCTAGGAGCGCGCCAGCGCTAGGCCGATACTGGTGCCCATCTTGCCAGCGTGGGCCAGGTACAGGAGCAGCACTATGGCGGGTTCTAGGTACCGGGCGTTGGCCAGCGGCCCGGCGTCAACGGCATCGAACCCCAGCTCGTTGACGAGGCCGAGCACCGTGGCCTTCGATGCTGCGTCATCAGCGGCTACTGGCACCATCAACTTCTGGCCTGCGAGCGTTGGCGTGGCTAGCGTGGACGCCAAAAGGGTGCTGAAAGCCTTGACCACGTGCGAGCTTGGCAGCCTGGCTGCGATCTGCTCTGCCGCTGACGTGCTACAGCCGACGATGAGCGACATGCGGTCCGGCCCGAGCGGGTTTGTCACGTCTATCACGGTCTTGCCGGCGGCCGCTGCCACAACCTCTGGCACCAGCACGTCGTCGATGGCTGAGAACGGCACAGCGAGCACTACCACATCGGCTCTGGCCACGGCCTCCGTAGTGGGCGCAGCGCTTGCCCCCGTTTCACGCACAGCGGACTGCAACCGCTCGTAGCCAGCCTCAGTGTCGCTCAGGCTCACAGAGTGCTTCGCTCGGGCCAGGCGCCCGGACAAAGCGGACCCGAACTGGCCTGCTCCGATGACTGCTATGTCCATGACAGTTGTCCCTCTTTTCGCATTGGACTTGCAGCCTACAGGCCTGGGACCGACGACTTGGCGAATGGCTACGGGCAGCTCAATAGGCCGGCGCCTGTGCAAACAATGGCGCCTACAGGCCCACAGGGAGGCTGGTGGCTATAGGGAAAAGTACGCACATGCTCTCACTCCCGCCCGCCGCCATAGTGGCGTGCACTACGGTGGCCGCCCGTACGACCGGCGCCAGCGGTGTGGCTTTGCACCTGCAAGCGCTGCCCGGCAGCGAAGGCGCCCGCCGGCACAAGACGACCATGGCGCGCAGTGAACTGGCGTATGGCCAAGTGCTGGAGCACCCCTGCTGCCAAGACGGGCAAGAGAACTAGAGCGAACACGGGCCGGTAACCCAAGCCGTCGATACCCCATCCCAACAGAAGCGGTAACGCCACGTTGACCGCTTGGACTATGGCGCTCAGGTGGGCGTTCAGCGATGCCAGCTCTTCCCTGTGCCGGTCCTCTGCCACAAAGGCCATGGCGAGCGAGAACGTGAGACCGTGGGGCACGCCGAGGACCACCATGGCTATCAGCAATGTTGCGATGCCGTGCCCAACAGCCAAAAGCGCCATTCCCGCAAAAGTGAGCAAGGTCGCCAACCTAAAAAGCGCGAGCTTGTGCGGTACCGGGGAACGCCAGGCTAACCATACCCGCACGAGAAAGGAGCCTGCGAAAAACGTGCCGAAGGCCACCTGGGTCATCGCGGGCGACAGGCCGTAGGCGTGGCGAGCCAGCAGCGCCCCGAAGACGACGAGGGCAGCGAAGGGCGCGGCGTAGACGAGCTGGCCCATCATCGACACCCGGAAAGCAGGGTCTTTCAATGAAGCAGCCAGCGTGACCCGCTTGGCCTGCACCGCGGCTGGCTCGTCGTCGAGCGGAGAGCCGGCGGGGCCTACAGCGGCCACCTCGCCGGTGACAGGATCGGCGGGCACCGGCTCAACGTCAACAGGCTCACCAGGGCTGTCGAGAGCGTGCCCTCCAGCCGGCCCAGCCGATGAAGCACGCGCACGGCGTCGGTGTAGCACAGCAACCGTGGCGACCACCGAAGCCGCTGCGAGCGGGCCGAGGGTAAACCACAAGAACGCGTCACGCAGGTTGCCTCCGTTCAGGTCAAGCACGCCTGTCTCGATGAACGGGCCCAGGGCCAGGCTCGCACTGAGGGCAACGCCTACGAGAGCGATCGGCCTGTCTCGGGCACCAGGGCCCTGCCCTTCGTGAGCGTTCGCTCCAGCCGCAGTGATGAGCGTCGGCAAGACCAGTGCCCCCGAAAAGCCGAGCAGCACCACAGCGGCTGCCAGTTCGCTGGCATTATCAGCCTCGGCGACCACAGGGAACGCTACGGCCATCACCACCATGGCCCCCACCAGGACGTAAGGCGCGTAGTGCGGCCGCACCCTCGCGGTTAGCGCCACCATGGTCACGACAGTTACCGCCCCGGTGCCAGCTCCGAGGGCCCCGATCACAGAGCCGTGCAAGTGGAGCAGGTCGCCGCCGACAAGCGGGTACGTCGTGAGCGCCATGTTCTGGCTCGCGCGCATCAACATGGTGGTAGCGAGCACCGCCCCGAGGGGGATGAGCAGGGCCGCGCCGTGCGTAGCCGGGGTACGTTTTGGCACCTGCTGGAGCCTACTGGCATAGCTCAAAGGCGCCACAGGCCGGCTAGGCGATGATATGGTGCCCTGGGCCGCTCACAAAGGAGGTTCTGTTATGGCTAGCAGCTCCCGTGCAGGTCAACCTGCCGAGCGCTCGGACCTAGTAAACGTCGCCCGCTTAATCACCGCTTACTACAGCGAGCACCCCGACCCGTCCGTTGCTGGGCAACGTGTGTCCTTCGGGACCTCGGGGCACCGCGGGTCTAGCCTGCGGGCCAGCTTCAACGACGACCATATTGCGGCCATAACCCAGGCCATTTGCGACTACCGGGCGGCAGCGGGCATCAAGGGGCCACTTTTCCTGGCGCGCGACACCCACGCGCTCTCAGAGCCCGCATGGGTGACCGCAGTGGAGGTGCTGGCCGGCAACGACGTAACCGTGTTGGTCGACGCGCACGACGGTTACACCCCTACGCCCGCGCTTTCCCATGCCGTGCTCGCCTATAACGCTTCTGCTGGTCGCGACGGCAAACAAGCAGACGGGATCGTCGTTACGCCGTCGCACAACCCGCCCTCTGACGGCGGGTTCAAGTACAACCCTCCCAACGGCGGCCCCGCTGGGACAGAGGTGACGACAGTGGTCCAAGACAGGGCAAACGAGCTACTGGGATCTGGGCTCCGGGGCGTCCGCCGCGTCCCCGTGGAGCGGGCCAGAGCGGCTGGTGCCGTGCAAACCTACGATTTTTTGGACAACTACGTGTCTGACCTGCCTTCAGCGATCGACCTCGAAGCCATCGCCTCGGCTGGCATCAGGATCGGCGCCGACCCGCTCGGGGGGGCTAGTGTCGAGTACTGGGGGGCGATCGCAGAACGTTACGGGCTGGACCTGAGCGTGGTCAACCCCGAGGTGGACCCGACATGGCGGTTCATGACGCTCGACTGGGACGAGAAAATCCGCATGGATTGTTCATCCCCGTACGCAATGGCATCTCTGATCGGGCGCCGGGGGGAGTTCCAGCTCGCCACAGGCAACGACGCAGATTCCGACCGCTTTGGCATAGTGACGCCTGACGCTGGGTTGATGCCCCCGAACCATTTCCTCTCCGTAGCCATCGACTACCTATTTGCCCACCGTCCGGGGTGGCCCGCCCACGCTGGCGTCGGCAAGACGCTCGTTTCCTCGGCGATCATCGACCGAGTAGTGTCCGCCTTGGGCCGTCGTCTCGTCGAAGTACCTGTGGGCTTCAAGTGGTTCGTGCCCGGCCTGCTTGGCTCGAGCATAGGCTTTGCCGGAGAAGAGAGCGCAGGTGCGTCGTTTCTTCGTCGAGATGGGCGTGTGTGGACGACCGACAAAGACGGGCTTTTGCTCTGCCTTTTAGCTTCGGAAATCTTGGCGACAACGGCCAAGACGCCGAGCGAGCGGTACAAGGACCTCACAAGGCGCTTTGGCGACCCGGCTTACGCACGAGTTGACATGCCTGCCACCCGGCAAGAAAAGGCAGTCCTCGGCGCGCTACGTGCCGAGGACGTCGTGGCCGACCAGCTGGCAGGTGAGCCGGTCATTGCCAAGCTCACCACCGCACCGGGCGACGGTGCCCCGATCGGGGGCGTTAAGGTCACTGCTAAATCCGGCTGGTTTGCCGCGCGTCCATCGGGTACCGAGGACGTGTACAAAATCTATGCTGAGTCGTTCCAGGGACCCGAGCACCTGGCCCAGATCCAAGACGAGGCTCGCCAACTTGTCGCTGCAGCCTTGCGCCGGGCGCAGCGCCCAGCCACTGGCTGACGGGAGCGCTTTGCCTCTGCTGGTTTTAGCGTTGCCAGGCGATGGCCGTGACCTCCAATGGCAAGGCGACGGCCGGGTTACGCGGGACGGCTCGGGGCGTAAAGTCAGACGCCGGACGAGTTGCCCGGACCGAAGCGCGGTACGTGCCTCCCCCATTGCCAGAGCTGACCAGCTGCATTTCGTGGCTTATTGGAGGCCCGCCTGCAACACCGTCCGCGTAAAGCTGCACGCTCAGCATCGTTGGCTCGAGGCCGCCCAAGGGCACCTCCACCTCAAAGACAAAATGGTCGTCGCGCGTCTCGACTTTTAGCTCGCCAAAGCGCAATGCGGGCCATTTGTCTTGCAGTTCGTGCCGCCAGGTGACCAGCTGCTCGGCAAGTTTGCAGTTGTCACCAGCCCTTGAAAGGTAGGCCGCCGCTGCCGGCAAGTAATGCTGCACCGTGTACTCACGCACAACGCGGTTGGCAGAGAACCTAGGCGTCAGGTGAGCCATACTTTGCCTCATGCGCTCCACCCAGGCGACGGGCACGCCCTTTGCGTCGCGGGTGTAAAACTCTGGCACGACCTCGTTTTCGAGCTTTGTGTAAAGCTCTTCGGCCTCTTTGGCGTCCCAAGCTGGGTCATCGTCGTGCTCGAGGCCGTCGCCCAATGACCAGCCAACTTCGGGCGCGTAAGCCTCAGCCCACCACCCGTCGAGCTCGGAAAAATTAATACCCCCATTTACAAGCACCTTCATGCCGCTCGTACCACTTGCTTCCCAGGGCCGCCGCGGTGTGTTCAGCCATACGTCCACACCCTGCACCAGCCGCTCAGTCATTTTCATGTCGTAGTCGGCAAGGAAAACCGCGCGACGGCGCACCTCAGGCTGTCTCACAAAACGCACCCATTGCTGGACTAGTGCCTGGCCCTCCTGGTCGGCAGGATGGGCCTTGCCGGCAATGACGAGCTGCACCGGGCGCTCGGGGTTGTTCAATAAGCGGACGAGGCGGTCAGGGTCGTGCAGGAGCAGGTTTGGGCGTTTGTACGCGACGAAGCGCCGTGCGAAGCCCAGCGTCAGCACCTCAGGGCTCAGGATCTGCTCGGTCTCGTTGACCGCTTCTGGAGCACAGCCTGTAGCCGAGAGCTGGCGAGACAGCTGTTCACGTACGAAGTTGACAAGAGACTCGGTGCTCGCTGTGCGGAACTGCCAGAGCACAGCATCTGGTAGCTGGCCGATGCCACCGCCCAGGTGCTCAGTGTGGCCCATCCAGCGCGCCTTGCCGCAGGACTCAGTCCATATTCGGTCAGCTGCTGCAGAATCCCAGCTGGGCGTGTGGACCCCGTTGGTGACGTGCCTCACTGGCACCTCTTCTATTGGCCACCTTGGGAAAAGGGGCGCGAAGAGCCTCCGGCTGACCTCCCCGTGCAGCCGGCTCACTCCGTTTACAGCACCACTTCCCCGGATAGCCAGATAAGCCATGTTGAAAGGCTCCGAGGAGTCTGTTGGGTCACGCCGGCCCAATCCCAGCAAATCGTCGAAGGCTATGCCAAGTCTTTGCTCTGCATAGTCGCCCAAGTACTGTCGGAGATGGGCTGGGGAAAAACGGTCGAAGCCGGCGTCCACCGCCGTATGGGTGGTGAAGAGGTTGCCTGGCCGCGTGGCAGCCAAGGCCACCTCGAAGGGCTTGCCGGACTCCTCCATCAACCCGAGAGCGCGCTCTAAGACCGCAAAGGCCGCGTGCCCTTCGTTCAGGTGGCAGACTTCAGGTTGTACCCCCAAGGCGCTGAGCAACCGCCAGCCCCCGATCCCGAGCACCAGTTCTTGGCTGAGGCGCAGGTCCTGTCCTCCCCCGTACAGCTCGCTCGTGATCCCGCGGCGCGTGGGAGGGTTAGCGGGGTCGTTGCTGTCGAGCAAGTAGAGCTTGACCCGGCCGACGTCGACCTGCCAAGCTCGAAGCCACAGGGAGCACCCGGGTAGGGTGAGCTTGGTCCTCAGCCATTCACCGTCTGGGCGGCGTACGGGTGTCACGGGCAGTTGCCCGGGGTCGTTATATGGGAACACTGCCTGTTGTGAGCCGTCCTCTGCTATGACTTGGCGGAAGTAGCCTTGTTGGTAGAGCAGGCTTATACCGATCACTGGCACGCCGAGGTCGCTGGCGGCTTTCAGCTGGTCACCGGCAACATTGCCGAGCCCACCAGAATAAATAGGCAGTGCTTCGCCCAGCATGAACTCCATACTGAAGTAGGCCACGCAGGTCAACGGCCCGGAGGGGTAGTTCTGCTGGAACCAGGCCGGCTCTGTTGCGGCACGGCGCTTGGCCCGCAAGAGGGCAGAAATTTCCTTGCGCAGCGAGGGGTCAGACAGCTCGTGCTCCAGCTTGTCGCGTGAAACCGTCTGCAGGACTAGCCAGGGGTTTTGCGTGAGCTCCCAAAGCTCAGGATCTAAGCTGCGCCACAGCTGGTCACCTGCATGGTTCCACGCAGAACGCATGTCCAGGGCCAGCTCCACCAGAGCGTCAAAGCCCTTTAGGTTGGTTGGGACATGCCCGTACACTGCCTGGCTCGCTCTAACGGTCTTGGCCATTGTCATCCCTCCGGCTGGGTGCTCACGCTTGGGCCCAAAGCCTGCCCGCGAAGCTGAGGGGCCCATACCTAGCTTCTAGTTCGTCAGTCTTGTTTCGTTGCTCGTCAGGCTACCGTGACGATGCTAGCCACCTGTGCTGTCAGCAGGGCCAACGCGCCGAGCGAGGCCCTATCGGGCCGACGGTGGCAGTACGACGTCGTCGGCCTCGGTCGCGCCCGCGCTTGTCCACGAGCCAAGCAGGACATCTATTGCAGCTGGCCGCCCCAAGTAATAGCCCTGGCCCAACGTGACGCCCATAGCTTGGAGCGTAGCCAGCTCGCTAGCAGTCTCAATGCCTTCTGCGACCAAGCTCGCTCCTATTTCTGCCCCGAAGTCGACTAGTGCACGCGCCAGGACGCGCCGAGCTGGGTCGGCATCGACGCCGGCGATAAGAGACCGGTCGAGCTTGATGATGTTCGGTGAGAGCCGCAAGATATGGGCCAACGACGAGATGCCGGCACCAGTATCGTCTATCGCCAGGCGCAGGCCTTTGCCTCGCAAGTGCGACAACCTCGACGCCAGGTGCTGGTAGTCATGGACGGCGGTGTGCTCGGTGAGCTCTATCACGACGCGCCCGGGCGGCACTTCGGCCAGCTTGTCGTCGAGGGCCTGAGCTACGAGCAGGCTGGGGCCAACGTTAACCGACAGGCTCACCGAGCCGGGCAGTACAGGGAGCACCTTCAGGGCAGCCTCGACGGCAGCCAGCTCTAGCTCATCGGCAAGCCCTACAGCGGCTGCCTCGGTGAACCATTTTTCTGTGGGGCGAGCAATGTCCTCGGGGAAACGGCTCAGGGCCTCCACCGCGACCACCCTCCCGCTTACCAGCTCTACGATCGGCTGGCAGACCGTCGTGATCTTGCGGCCGGACACCACCTCTGCAATGCGGCGCCGAGCCATAGCTTGGTCTAACAACCCGGGGCGCAGGGCATTTGCAGCGAAGTCGGCCAAGCGGTTTGAAGCCATGACGCCCGTGGCGCCGGCGCCGGCAGGCACGAGGCTGGCCTTGGCCAGGAGAGCCTGTACCGAGCCCACCGTTTCGGCGGCGGCGCCGACCAAGGTGCTCACCAGGTCTGCCACCAGTTCAAGCAGCTCGTTGTCGGCCTGCGAAAAGGCCCCAGGCGTACTTGAGGCCACCGCCAGGACGCCAATGGCTGAACTGCTCCTGCGCAGAGGGAGGCATATGAGCGACCTGGTCCCAATAGCCGCGGCCACGTCGTGGTCCGCACGCGGGTCGGTCACCGCATCTTCGCAGCTCACCGTCGTGTTGGCCCGGAGGGCGGCCGCAGAGAGGCTGTGACGTGGCGACACCAGGTAACCGAGCTGAGGTGCCATGAGACCGACCCCTGCAACTGTCACCAGCCAGTCCTTCGTGCCGACCAGCTCCACGGCGGCACCGTCTGCGCTCCCGACTAGCTCCAGCACGGCTTCGAGGACCCTGCTCATAGCATTGATCGCGTCGGCCTGTGCTTCCGACGCAAGCGTTGCGAAGACCCCGGGAGGTCCTCCCTGGGGAGCATCTCCGGTCCCCGACATGCCGACAAGGGTAGCCGACCACGCGACAGCCGGCTAGCGCCATGGTGAAGGGGACGGGAGCGACCTGCCGGGCGCAGCTGGCTCCGCCCGGCAGGTCGGCCACGTTGCGGTGCCGTCAGCCAGTTACGGCAGTGAAAGTCCCATAGGGAGTGCTCACCGGTGTAGAGACCGTCGCGCCCTGGGAAGTGAGCGGGTACAAGCCGGCAGTTGCGGGAGCTTTGCCCAAGATGTTGGCGAAGAAGTAGAGGGGCCGGCCTTCGTAGGTCACCTGGAAGGTCCCGTCGGGGCGCTGCACGGTGCCCACGCCAGATAGGGTCCCGCTCGACGGCGTCAAGCTGGTGAGCAGAGGTGGCCAAGCTTTCGCACAAGCACCCGTGCACGTGCCTCCCGCGGTGGCCGGCGTGAAGGTGTAGACGACTGATGGGCCGCTCGAAGGCACCGACGGCGATGTGGCAGCTACGTAAGTGGTACCACCGCCAAGCTGGACGGTCGTGAGAGCGGCAGCGCCGGGCTCAGGACCGCCTTGGGGGGCGACCTGCCACCACACCCCGTGAGCCATGTAGTCGAGCAAGTACTGGCCATTTGTACCGCCCGGGGCAGCCTTGGCCACCAGGTCGGCGTAGTACAGGTAGACGGGCCAGCCCGCATAGGTGACCTGGAAGGTCCCGTCCGGGCGCCGGAGCTCCCCCACTAACCTCGGGTCTGCCCCCGGGCCAACCATCGGCCGGCCGGCAGTCAAAAGTGGCGGCCAAACGGCAGAGCAGGCGTTTGTGCACATACTTTCGGCTGAACCTGCGTCGTTGACTAGAGCCATCACCGGCATCGCCCGGCCCGGAGGACCGAAGGGGAACTGAGCTCTCATGGCCTCGGTGTCAGCCGTAAACTGGTACAAGGTCCGAGTGCTGGCGGTGTTGGGCAGGACCGCGTCGAGCGCTTCGCCTGAAGGCGAGAGCTCGGTGCCGAGCTCGGGAGTGCCAGGCGCGGGCAGGCCGTTCGGGGACACGAGCCAAAAGACGCCTCCGAAAGCTGTTACGTCCTCTCCTAAGAACTGGCCTGGCGCTTTGTCCTTTACAAACCCGTACAGCGGGTGGCCGTAGTACTCCACCTGTCCTGGGCTGAACGTACCCGACGGCACAACTTGCAACTGGGACTGCTTGACCCCAGGACCGGCTATAGGCGAGCTGCCACCCGGAGCGTCGAGAGGCGGCCACGGGGTTGTGCACGACGTGCCGGCGCTGCTCGAGGAGCCGCTGAAGCGCCCTGTCGTATTGTTAACTGTGCACTCGAACCGTTGAGCGACTATCGCAGGCGTACCCGACGGCAGGTCCGATGACGTAAAGGCATCGCCGGTGAACATGTACAGGGCAAAACCAGCGCCGGCACTGTAACCAGGGCCCGTTACGAGAACAGGGCCGTAGGCGCTCTGGGCCACCTCGACCAGCGCGTTGGCCGGGGCGGCCTGCCGGGCGCGCTGGACATTCGGTCGGGGCTGAGCCAGGACGGGCGCGGACCAGGCGAGCACGCCCCCCGCCGTCACCAGCGCGGCCACAATTGCTGCGTAGCGCAGTTTTCTTCGCATAGCCTCACGACTCCTTTCTGGCGCGGCAAATAGTTGGCCGCGCCGACCAGCATACGGCTCGGGTTGGCTATGGCTGTCCGTTATTTGAAGGGGCTGGCCATGGGGGCGAGGGGCTGGCCATGACTAGTTGTTGCGCGAGGGCAGCGAGCAAGGGGACCCCACGCCGGCCTTGGGTTGGCATGGGGTCGGGCGCTACGCGAGGGCGGTGGGCAGAGGCCCGCCGGCAGGGGCGCCGGTACAACTGCCAGCGCCGAGAGCGCGTTCTCCTGGAGAGGCTTAGGCAGTGAGCGCCACTGCCGCGTCTGGCGATACGACCTGGAACGCGAACGTTTCTTCGATGTACAACGTGACCGACTGCGAGTCGTGGTGGTCGTAGCCAATAGAAAGGTCTTCGCCGCTCACGAACAAGAAGTCGTGGCCACGCAAGCTCATTAGCACGCCGCCGTCGGCTCCCGGTGCCCAGACCACCGGGCCGCCGATGATGGAACGCAGGTGGTCAATGAGCAGGTGGCCTCCCGTCTCGGCTGTCTCCACTACGCCGTTGTAATGCTTCGGCCCGAGCGCCAGACCGTACGGCCCGTCAACTCCGCACTCTCGCATTGCGGCAACTGCGCGAGCAACGGCCACAGGGTAGTGCGTGAAATCGTCACCCAGGGCAACGGCCTCGTGGGCCGATGCGGTCGCGGCCCCGACGATCCCGGCAGGCTCCCAGCCGTGGAAGACCGCTACGTTTTCGGCCAGCGCGACCTGGTGCGCTGCCCGGTCGAGGTCGTGGAGGTCAACGTCAACGGCGCCACGCTCAGCATCGAGCAGGCCGTCGCGTTGCACGACGAAAGGCACTCGGATCTCAACGAGCGGGAGCACTCGGCGTAAACGTGCCTCGACGCCTTCGACCGGGCTAGCGAGCGGCTCACCTATGTGACCGAGGTTGAGCGAGGAGTGCCCATAGCCGTGCGGCCCGGAGAAGTCCACGAGCTTGCGACCGGCAAGTGCCGGGGTCAGGCGAGAGCGAGCCTCATCGTCAAGTAGCTGCCAGCCACGGTCCGTGATGGGGGCGAGGGAACGCAAGAGATGGTTCATAGCGAGGGCTCCTTCAAGCTGCCGATGCCGAGCGAACCTTCACCGCCAGCTGCTTTGTGATTACTGGTAGCGCCTGCCGCCCCTTCCTCTACTTGCAGGACGCGCATATCCGTGAACAGGTACGTCCGCAGCTGTTTGTCAAATGCAAAGTCGTGACGCCTCAACCACTCGAGCGTCATAGCGGCGTGCTCTTTTTCTTCATCACGGTTGTGCTGAAGGATTTCTGCCAGCTCCGGGTCCGTGGTCGCGGCGGCCCGCTGGTCGTACCAGTCGATCGCCTCAAGCTCCTCTATGACAGAGATGATCGCCCGGTGCCGGTCGATAACCTCCGGCGATAGCCTGTCCTGCGGCTCGTGCAGATCCGCGCTTGACGCGGCCATGGCACCCCTCCAATCGCTGACGGTCAGTACTGCCACGACGGCACGTGCCGCCCGGTCGAGCTCTAGCCCGATTGAGCTGCAGGCTAACTTGCCGTCGCTGCCGGGTATCCTAGCGCTGTCGTCTTCGGGCGTCCCAACTGGCCTTGCTGGAGCGGGCTTTTGAGGCCGGCCTGTCTGTGCAAGCACTGACCACGCTAGGTTGGGGCTTTCTAGCCCTGTAGCGTGCATGCGGAGCGCCACCATCAGAGTCGGCGCAGCGGAGCCCCAATAAGGAAAAACGACGTGGACCAACAGCCACCTGCGGCCAAGGACATGGCCGTGAGCCCCGATCTCGCGGGACCGCAGGGCTTGCCAGGGGAGCCTCGCGTGCCCCTGGAAGCTGGGCTCGGCTTTCGAATCAGCCGTCTGGCGCGCTCTTTGCGCAGCGACTGGGCCCGTCGAGTGGGGAGCCTGGATCTCTCGCCCCCCCACGCTGCCGTGCTTAGGGGCGTGGCAGACCACCCAGGGTGCTCGCTACGGTCACTGGCACGCACCCTAGGCAGCGACCCCATGAACGTGAAGCACTGTGCTGACGAGCTAGAACACCGAGGCTTGTTGCGCAGCGCTCACCGTTCTGGCGACCGGCGCCCGAGGCAGCTTGAGCTCACTGACCTGGGCCGAGAGGTCTGTGAGCAGGTGGAGGCGCTCGTACGCGACGAGGAGAGCCGCCTCAACGCCGCGCTTGGCAACGAGGGCCGTGCTTCGCTAGAAGGTGCCCTTTCCAAGCTCGAGGCCATGCTGGCAAACCTCTCTGCCCGCCGACGGCCCGGCCACCAGGCGCGTGCCACGCTCGGCTACCAGGCGCGTGCCACAGCAGCGGCGTGGGACCGGCCTTACCCTGAGGCTGGTTGGCCCACCGAGCCCGACGCGACCCTGGTCGAGCTCGCCGGCCCCCTGCTACCGGGACGCGCCTTGGACCTCGGCTGCGGGACGGGTAGGAACGCTATCTGGCTAGCTCGCCGGGGCTGGCGGGTCACCGGCGTAGGTGCTCCCAGTGAAGGGCTTGGCCTGGCGGCTGAGGGCGCATCCCAAGCTGGCCTGCCTTTGGTGCTTGTCAACGACAACCCACAGAGCTTTCAGCCGGCTCCTGGCTCCTACGACCTGGTGGTCGTGGCCGACCTGCGCTTGGCACCAGGCGAGCGGGAGGGCTTCTTTGCCCGGGTGGCTGCGGCAGTCGCGCCGGGTGGTCACGTTTACTTGGCTGGCCGCCACGAGGGCTCGCTCGGCGTCGCTGGCCCCACTGGCCTCGAGCTGCTCTACAGGGAAGAGCTGTTGGCCCAGCTGCTTCCCGGCATGCGCCTTGAGCTGCGCCGAGAGGAACGTCACATGGGTGATGACGGGCAAATCTTAGTGGGTGCCGTTGTTTGGGCGAGCGCGCCCGCTGCTTAGCGCGCCCGCTCTGCCGTTGTTGCCGACTAGTTCTAACGACTTCTAATGAGTTGTTCCGCTCGCCGGCCGAAGACCCTGACGTTGGCCGTTGCGACGCGAGGGTACCTTCGAGGTCCTTGCCCGCTCCCACGAGACAACCCGAGAGCCTTTGGCACCGGCACCCGAAGTGCCCGCGGTGTTTTCTATGCGCGAGCTGGAGCGGCGTGCCTCATGCGTGGAGAGCGACCCGACGTCGGGCAAAGACACCCTGCTCGGCAACCCCAGGCTTCGCTGTATGAGCTTGGTCGCGGCCAAGTGCTCGGCCCCGACAAGGCTAACCACGGTCCCGTCGGCACCAGCTCGCCCGGTCCGGCCGGAACGGTGCACATAGTCGGTGGCATCAGCCGGGGGGTCGAAGTGGACCACCAAAGGCACCGCGTCCACGTGTATCCCGCGCGCGGCGATGTCAGTAGCGACGAGCACGTCTAGCCGCCCGGCACGGAACTCAGCAAGGGCGCGGTCGCGCTGGCTTTGGGTGCGGTTGCCATGGATCGTGGCCGACGCCAGGCCAGAACGAGCTAGGCGGTCGGAGAGGCGGTCCGCTCCGTGCTTCGTCCGGCAAAACACCAGCGCAGGACCGCGGGCGTTCACCGCATCGGCCGTTACGGCAACCCGCTCGTGCGGGTCGACACGCCAGAAATGATGAGAGACCTCCCCGCTGTCAGTGCGGGTGGGCTCGACGTCGTGGCGGACAGGGTGGTGCTGGTAATCACGGGTCAGCTTGTCGACCGGCCCGTCCAGAGTTGCCGAGAACAACAGAGTTTGGCGTGACGTGCTCGTCTTGTCCATAAGCCGGCGCACTGCGGGCAAAAAGCCCATGTCGGCCATGCGGTCCGCTTCGTCTATGACCACGACGTCCACGTGAGACAGGTCGGCCGAGCCCCGCCCAACGAGGTCCGCCAGCCTCCCCGGGCACGCAATGAGCACGTCCACGCCGGCTCTCAGCACGGCCAGTTGCTTGCCATAGCCGACGCCGCCGTAAACCGAGGCTACCCGTGCACCGATGACCGCTGCCAGAGGCGCAATGACCTGTTCGATCTGGGCAGCGAGCTCACGGGTGGGCACCAGCACGAGCGCGGACGGGTGCCGGTGGCCCCGCCGTCTGTCGCCGCGCTTCGCCGCCAACTTGGTCAGGACCGCCAAGCCGAACGCCAGCGTCTTGCCTGCTCCGGTCGGGGCCTTGCCGCACACGTCGCGCCCGGCGATGCAGTCTGGCAGAGTGGCCGCCTGGACCGGGAAGGCGGTGGTGATCCCGGTTTTTTCCAGCGCCGCGGACAGCACGGGTGGGACCCCGAGGTCCGAGAACGCTATAGGCGCGAAAGATGTTGCAGTTAGGCTCATGAAACTCCAGTCGGTACAAGGCGAAGATGGCCGACTAGATGGGATGTCTCGTGGGCCTGGCTGGCACCTGTCCGCCAGCCGCCGCCAAGTAGCCCTCGGCGGCATCGCTTACAGCATAGCTGAGGCAAAGCTCTGCGCGCTGAGGGAGGCTAGGTGCGCGAGCTCACGGCGGCCTCGGCAGAGCGTTTGATTGCCCAGAACTTGGAGCAGGCCGCTGGTATGGTCGGTGCCGGTGGAGCCACGAACGGGGCTTGTGGGCGACCCGGTCACGCTACGCTGGAGCCTCGGTGCTCGAGCGCTTCTCCTCGCGCTCTTGGCCCTCGTAGTCGTCGTCGGGCTACATGGGAGCCTGAGCACGGCCCACTGGGCGAGCCGCTCAAAGCTTCAGACGCCGTTGCGCTCGGCGGTCTCGAAGTTGTCCTGGCCGCCTTGTTGTTTGCGCTATGGCGTCGCAACCGGGCCGCGACACGCGGGCGCGGTCCTAGCCGCTTAGCTTCTGGTGACGAAGCCGAGCCTGGCGAGTGGCTACAGGTCGGCCAGGTGACGGCAGCACGCCTCTGGGCCGTTCTCGCCTATTTGTTGGTTGGCCTGGCTTGTACCGCAGCCATCGGGATCGTGGTCTTGGTAGTGAACGCTCCTCTGCCCCAGGCCTTTAGCCATGCCGGCAGGCGACCGGTTTACCCACGGGCGCCCGCACGGCCGCTCGCACGCCATCTTGCCCATGCTGGCACCTCGGCGGGCTCGTTACCCTTAGCGGACATCTTTTACGGGCTATCTGCCGCCGTCCTGCTGGCGGCGATAGCGTGGCTTTTCGTGCGGGCGGCGCGGGCTACCCGCAGGCTTGTGACCTCCATCCCTCAGGTGGTGGCGCGAGACTATGCACCAGCCCTCGGGCAAGCACTAAGCGAGGGCCGGCGCGCCCTGGTGCAGCTGGACGACGCTCGCGCTGCCATCATCGGTTGCTACGTCGCCATGGAGCAGGCTCTCGCCAAAGCGGGGGCCGAGCGCTCTGTTGCCGGTACGCCAGACGAGCTCTTGGACGTGGCCGTCCGCAGCTTTTTGGTCGACAGGGGCCCAGCCGCCCAGCTGACCGAGCTTTTTTACGAAGCACGCTTTTCTAGCCACTACCTTGGCCCCGAACGGCGGGGGGCGGCAGAGGCAGCCCTGTCCCAACTAGCGAGCCAGCTCGGGCGGCGGCGCGTCGATGCGGGACGAGCTCACGGTGCCCCGGCTGAGCCCGTGCCCAAGCCCAGCACTTCTTCTACAAGCGGGCCACCATGAGGCGCTTTGCCGCCAAGCCAACACTTCTTGTAACAACGTGGGCTGCCTCTTTGCCGGAGCTTGTCATTGCCACGCTCGCCCTGGTAGCCGTCGCGCTTACGGCAGATCTCGTGGCCGGAGCGGGAGGCCTTGTGGCCGTCGTAGCCACCTTCTGCACGTTCGGTTTAGCCGTTGCCGCCTTGCTACCACGGCCCTCTGCCCCGGTAGGCCCCCCGGAGGCGCCCGTCTACCAAAGGACCGCCACTATGTGGTTCAACGATTACTGGTGCCTACTGACCCGGCTCTCCGACGGTACGGCTAGTTTGACCGGTTACAAAGCGAGCTTGGGCCCGAGCTTGCAACACCTGTTGGCAGCCCGGCTTTCGGAGCACCATGGCATAAACCTCTACAGTCAGCCTGACGCCGGCCGTGCCGTCTTGTGCGCGCGCGTGCCCGTGACGCTGACCTATGGGCGTGGGTGGCCCCAGACGGGCTACTGAGCAGCCCTCCGGGCAACTCAGACGCCCCCGGCATACCACCGCGCACTTTGGCGCGGCTGGTCCGGCGCTTGGAGCACCTGTGAACGAGACGCAACTAGAGCAGCGCGACACGGCGCGATTGTGCAGCATTATCTTGGACGAACTGGAAAAGGCTGTCGTGGGCCGGCGGCGTGCATTAGAGCTTGTCCTAAGCGGGATCCTGGCGAGCGGCCACGTACTTCTCGAAGACTTGCCCGGGCTCGGCAAGACGCTCATTGCCCGCTCCTTCGCTCGCACATTGGGACTGGAGTTCAGGCGCATCCAGTTCAACCCGGACATGCTGCCTTCCGACGTGGTGGGCGCCTCTTTCTACGCCAGCGCAGCGGCCAGATGACGTTCCGTCGCGGCCCAGTTTTCACGCAACTGTTGTTGGCTGACGAGGTCAACCGCACCCCGCCAAAGACCCAGGCCGCCCTGCTCGAAGCCATGGGAGAGGGCCAAGTCAGCGCCGACGGCCAGGCAATGCCCCTGCCTCAGCCCTCCGTCGTCCTGGCAACAGACAACCCGATCGAGTACGAAGGGACCTACGAGCTGCCTGAAGCGCAGCTTGACCGCTTCCTGGTCCGGCTGCGCCTCGGGTACCTGGGCCATGACGAAGAGGTGGCCATGGTGCAACGCCGCCTGGACCGTGGCCGAGAGCATGTCGAGCTACAGCAGGTGGCTGACGCAGCCGAGCTGCTGGCCATGAAAGAGCCCTTGGAAATGGTGGAAGTGTCCCCCGATGTCGTGGACTATTCTGTGGCCCTGGTAGCCGCTACGCGCTCGCACGCCCAGATCCAGGTGGGGGCAAGCCCGCACGGGAGCCTGGCCCTCGTGCAACTGGCGCGTGCCCAGGCTGTCATGAGCGACAGGGATTACGTAGTGCCCGACGACATCAAACGAGTCGCAGTGCCAGCCCTCGCCCATCGCGTAGTGCTACGCCCAGAGCTGTGGGTGCGCCAGGTGAGCGCCGACGATGTCATTGCCTCGGTCGTAGCGAGCGTGCGCACGCCTCGCACCGACCCCGCGTCGCCGAGGCGGCTTGTTGGCAACTGAAGCCCCTGCAAGGCCCCAAGCGCCTACTGCCCAAACGCGCAGTCCTACCGTGCTGCCTCTTGCATGGGCTGTCCCCGCCCATGCCCGTCGCCTGTCCTATGTCGCTGTGGCCGCTTTGGCCGTCGCCGTTGTAACGCGCAGGCCGGCGTTCGTGGCAATCGCAGTGCCGGCTCTGGTGCTGCTCGCGGGCCGTCACCGCCCACCCGCTTCGAAGCTCGAGCTAGTGCTGGCCCCGAGCACGGCTCGCGTTTGCGAGGGCGAGCGGCTAGACGTCCAAGTGCTGCCAGTTCTTGCAGCGGACGTTACCGCAGAAGTCCTGGTGCACCCGAGCGAAGGGGTGAGCGCCAGCGCGCTACAGGCATGCTCCGGCGGAGGGGACGGCTCCGTCGTCTCGGTGGTGCTCAGCCGTTGGGGCCACCAGTACCCTGGGACAGTCGAGCTGGTCTTGCACGACCGAAGCCATCTGTGGGAAAGCCACGCTTTCACGCCGCTGCCCGAAGTGGTCTGCTACCCCGCTCCAGCACATCATCGCGCAGCGTTCGTGCTCGGTCGTTTGCGCAGCCGTTCCGGTGAGCACGTAGCGCGTTCCGCCGGTGAAGGCGTGGAGTTCGCCGCCGTCCGCGAGTACACCTTCGGCGACCGCCAGCTCAGCATCAACTGGGCAGCAACCACGAGGAGAGGCCGCCTGCAGGTGAACACCTTTGCCGCCGAGCGCTCGCAGGACGTCGTGCTGGTTGTTGACGCCTCTATTGACCTCGGAGACATTGGCCAGAGCACTGTAGACATCGCCTTTCGTGGCGCGTTAGGTGTTGCCAGGACGTACCTGGACGCCCGAGACCGGGTCGGGCTTGTGGTCGCCGGCACCAGGGTGCAGTGGGTGTCCCCAGGGCTCGGCAAGCGGCAGTACTTCCGGCTCATGGAGGCCATGGTCGAAGGGGGGCCGGCGTTGGCGGTCGGTGACAGCATCATGCGAGCCCCTCCCGCCGCACTTCCCCCCGGGGCATCAGTCATAGCCTTCAGCCCTCTCCTCGACGCTCGATGGGTGGAGATGCTGCGGGACATGTGCGAGCGCGGCTTTTCAGTCGTCGTCGTCGACATCCTCACCCAAGGTCCCACCGCTCGCCGCTCGCGCTTGGACAAGCTGGCTCGTCGGATATGGCAGCTCGAGCGCCAAGCCCTCATCTTCTCCCTGCGTGAGCTTGGGGTGGCGGTAGTGGCCTGGGACGGAACAGGGCCGGTGGAGCTGCCGCTTTTTGTACACCCTCGCGAGCCGAGAAGAGCTCGGCTATGACCATCTCGTCTTTTCGCATCACGAAGCTCGCAGCCTCGTCTCTGCGCATCACGAAGCTCGCAGCGCTCGGGCGAGCCAGCCGTAGTGTGCCAGCGTTGGTGCTGGGCGCTGCGAGCCTAACCTGGGCAGCGGTGCCGACTAGCCAAGCGGGCACGGGTGGAGCTTTGGTGCTGGCTGTCGCGTCTGCCTGCCTGGTGGCCGGTTCTGCCCGCCTGGCTTGGGCGCGACGGCCGCCAGGAAAGCCGGAACTGTTCGCGAAGCCTTTGGAGCGTGCCGCCAACCACGCACGCTCGGCGCTGGCAGCTTTACCTTGGGAAACGGTTGCTGCCGTCGCTATAGTGGTCCTTGAAGCTCTGCACCCAGCTCGCCCCTGGCACACGGGCGTTCTAGCTATGGTGTTGACCGGCTACCTGTTGGCCGTCCACCGAGGCGAGGCGTACACCTCGCCCCACCTCGCGTTGCGCCGCCAAGCAGGTGCGCTAGTGCTCGCAGGAGTTTCCGTCGTAGTCCTGACGGGCTTAGCTTGCGTGCCTGGGGCCACCAACGGGCCGCTGTCTCCAGCCCTCGAAGTACTGGCCTGCGCCGCCGCCCTCCTGGCCGGTGCCATGGCCGTAGTCTTTCAGTGATGCCTACGGTCTGGCGGGGTCAGTCGACCCCCTGACCACCAAGGTCCCTTGGTGGTGCCGAGTACCACCGCCAACTCGTCCCCCGCCGATCATTGCGAACAGGTCGCTAACTGCGGCGGCGCCTATGCCTTCGAGCTCCATGTCCAAAGTGGTGAGGGCCGGGTCCGTTTCCTGCGCGAAAACAGCCCAGTTGTCGTAACCCGTTATTGCCACGTCGTCTGGGACTTTGCGACCACTTGCGACGACTGTCTCAAGCACCGCAGCCGCGATCTGGTCGGAGCCACAAACGATCGCGTCGAGGTCGGGGGCACCTGCTAAAACGTCCCTCGTTGCTTGGCGGGCCCATCGCTGGGACCATGCACCGTAAGCGATCTCAGTCGCCAGGCGCAGGCCGTGGTCATCCAAGGCGCGGGTGACCCCAAGGACCCTTTGCTGTACGGCGGATGCCTCTTTTGGCCCGGTGATGTGCGCTATACGTGCCCGGCCAAGGCCGACCAAGTGGTTGACAATAGTTACGGCGCCAGCGAAATCGTCGACTAGGTGCACGACGTCGCGACTGTGAGTTGTCGGGCCGTAAACGTAAACGCACGGGATGCCCACTGACGCGGTAATCGAGGGGATCTTGGCCTGGTTGTTGCCGACTATAAGCAGCCCGTCAACGTTGCGCTGGCGCAGCCACGCAGCGACGTCGGCCAGGCGGTCCACCTCTCCCCTGGCATCGGCAATGATGGCGGAGAACTCGCGCTGCTCGACGACAGATTGAGCCCCGATGATAATAGGCATCGCGAAGCGCTGCACCATCGGGTCCCTCAAGAGGACGCCGATAATACTGCTGCGCCCGCTTGCCAAGCTCTTGGCAACGAGGTTAGGGGCATAGGAAAGCTTCCTCGCTGCTTTCAGGACTCGTCTCCTCGTGACCTCAGAAATGCGGTCGCGACCGTTCACAGCCTTGGAAGCCGTGGTAAGAGAGACACCAGCCAAGCGGGCCACCTCGGTCAAGGTCGGCGGTCGCTCAGTCTTCATGTGACCAGCATATGCCGCACCGCCAAATCAGCCACCCAGCCCTTGCTCTGCCAGCGTGCCCGCGGCTTCGGTCAGCCTTAGACAAAGGTTTGCTGCGGAAGCGCTCTCGCAGACATCGTCTCGAGCCAACATCGATAACTTCGGCTTACTTTGCCTTACGCTCTTGACTTGCTGGTTGTACCTGCGGTAGCGTTTTTCCCAAGTGCCAGGCGACCTGCAGAGCGGCACGACAACGCGAACGCGTCCCGACTTGCCCACTCGGGCGATGGAGGCGGAGACAATGGACCAAGGAAGTGACAGTGTGCCCCACAGCCCGGCTCAGCCCTCGCCAACGCCGGTCGGGCACGGCCCGGTCTGGCCCACTAGTGCCGCCCTGGGACGGCTGTGGCCGCTCGGGTTGCACGAGGTTGCCCTAGACGAGCGATCGGCACTAGGCGAGTTGCAGCACCGGAACAGCACTAAAACGATCCCTCATTTAGTTGAGCAGGTCGTAGCCTCAGGAGCGCTGCGCAACCTGCAGCGTGTCGCCGAAGGTGCGCACGACAAGCGGCCTCACGAGGGCATGCATTTCTCCGACTCAGACGTGTACAAGGTACTAGAGGCGGCGGCTTGGGACAGCATCAGAGGCGTCTCAGCCGAGGTAGCCGATTTCGTCGAGGAGGCTACTGCCGTCATTCAACGTGCCCAGCGAGAAGATGGCTACCTAAACTCCTGGTTCCAGGGCCAGCACCCTGAGCTCATCTGGAAGGACTTGCGCTGGGGGCATGAACTTTATTGTGCAGGGCACTTGCTCCAGGCGGCTGTGGCCACGCAGCGCACTGGCGGTGGCCGAGGCCTTTTCGCTGTGTCCAGCAAGCTCGTCGACCATTTGCTCCGGACATTTTCCCTTGACGACGGTGACGGGGGGCTTGTGGGGGTCTGCGGCCACCCGCTGGTCGAGACGGCCCTGGTCGAGTTTTACCGCCTGACCGGTGACAAGGCCCTGCTCAATTTGGCCGAACGCCAAGTGGACCTCCGCGGAAGGCCAGACGTCGAGCTACCGTCGTCAGGCCTGCTTGGCGACAGCCGGTTCCCGTTGTCTTACTTCTTGCACCACGCTCCCGTGCGCAAGCGTTCGTTGGCCACTGGTCATGCGGTACGGGAACTTTACCTGCAGACAGGCGTCGTGGACGTCGCGACCGAGACGGCGGACGAAGAGCTGCTAAAAGCGTCCGAGGCTATTTGGGATGACCTTTACGGCACAAAGACATATCTTACCGGTGGGCATGGCTCTCGCCACCGCGATGAGTCGATCGGCGACGCGTACGAGCTGCCGAGCGACCGTGCCTATGCCGAGACGTGCGCGGCGATCGGCAGTTTTCAATGGAACTGGCGGCTTTTACTGGCCACTGGCCGTGCCCGCTATGCCCAAGCGATGGAGCACGTGCTCTGGAACACCATCGCAGGTGCCGTCTCTCGCGAAGGCACGGAGTTTTTTTACTCTAATACGTTGCACCTACGGACCGACCACGGCACAACCGACGAGGACTCCCCGCGCCATCGCTTGCCCTGGTACCAGTGCGCCTGTTGCCCACCCAACTTGGGGCGGGTCTTGGCCAGTATCCAGTCTTACTTGGTGACTCGCGACTCATCTGGGCTACAGGTCCACATGCCCTTCGGCGGGAACGTGCAGACACGAGTACCAGGCGGGACGGTCGAGCTTGCCGTGCGCACCGAGCACCCGTGGAAAGCAACGATAGGCCTAGAAGTCACCAGATGCAGCTGTCCCGGCCCCTGGGCCCTGTATGTACGGCTTCCCGAAGGCGCCAGCAAGCAAGGCACAAAACTGACCGTGAACGGGCGCTTAGTCCCAGTGCCTTGGGACGGCGACTACGTCAAGATCACGCGGCAATGGCGCGCCGGCGACTGTGTCGACCTCTACAGCTCGACTCCTGTGCGCCTGATAACGCCGCACTGGAAGATCGACGCAGCCCGGGGGTGCGTTGCGCTCCAGCGAGGGCCCCTCGTCTACTGCGCCGAGGCAGCAGACCTTGAGCAAGGGACAACGGTAGAAGACATCGCGCTTGACGACAGCCACCAGCCTGTGCCAACCGCCAACGTGCCCAAGCAGCTTGAGGGCTATGTAAAAGTGGCCTTACACGCGTCGGGTAGACGCGTCGATAGCTTGTCGCCGCAGTTGTACGATGGCAGGGCCGCAAGCGGCCTCAGCAGCGAGCCCCACGACCTGACGCTTATACCCTATTTCGCGCGGGGCAACCGTCCCCTTAGCGCCATGCGCGTCTGGGTACCTGTTTTACGGCCAGAAGGACCGAGCTGACGCCATGCAACCCGTCGGTGCAAGCCCAGCACGCAACGAAACGCCGTGCAGTTGGAGGGCTGGTCTGGTGGCTTGTCCCCGGACGTGCTCACAAGCAATTAGAGCAACGAGATCGCACTGGAAAGCGAGGAACGATAATTGACAACCTTTATCGGTAGCCAGTCCGGGCTGACAGTGGTCGAAGGCAAGGAGATCCTCCAAGTCGATGCGTGGGGTGACAGCGCCTTCCGAGTGCGCTCGGTGCTCGGGCCGTCGATAGGCCCCACTCCCGGCAGCGCCCTAGTGGGCACGCCGCAGACCACAGCCCAGGTTGAGATCTTCGAGGACCGAGCCCGCGTGCGCAACGGTGACCTCATTGTCGAGGTGAAAGACAACAACGAGGACCGCTTCGTCCATTTCCCGCCTCTCGTTCGTTTCCTCCGAGCCGACGGCCATGAGCTTTTCGGCGAGAGCACTCCCCATTTCACCTCTCCGCCACAACGACGCTACGTGCCGAGCAGCCAAGGCCTGTACGGCTGCGAAGTCACTTTCAAGGCTTACCCAGGCGAGCATTTTTACGGGCTTGGGCAGCACCAGCACGGCCTGCTTGACCAAAAAGGGGCCGTCATAGACCTCGTCCAGCGGAACACGGAAGTCTCTGTGCCGTTTGTCCTCTCCAGCCGTGGCTATGGGTTCTTGTGGAACATGCCGGGCGTAGGCCGCGTCGAGCTGGGCGCCAACCGTACTAGGTGGGTTGCAAACGCTGCTCACCAGTTCGACTACTGGGTGACGACGGCTCCGACGCCAGCTGACATCGTGAGCCGTTACGTAAAGGCCACTGGTTTGCCCCCCATGATGCCCTGGTGGGCTTCAGGTTTCTGGCAGTCCAAGTTGCGCTATAGGACACAGGAGGAGCTCTTGGAGGTGGCCCGCGAGTACAAGCGCCGTGGCTTGCCCCTATCTGTCATAGTCGCCGACTATTTCCACTGGACGCGCCAAGGCGAGTGGAAGTTCGACCCGACGGAGTGGCCGGACCCCCAAGCCATGGTCGACGAACTGCGCTCGCTTGGTGTCGAGCTCATGGTCTCGGTCTGGCCGACAGTGAACCCCAACAGCGCCAACTACGAAGAGATGGACCGCCTCGGCCTAATGGTGCACAGCACTAGAGGCGTGCCGGTCCATCTCCCCTTTTGGGACAAAGGGACGGAAGGCCATGCGTTCATGCGCTTTTATGACGCGACCCACCCGGAAGCCCGCCGGTACATCTGGGAAAAGGTCTCCCAGGGCTACCGCTGTTACGGCGTCAAGGCATTTTGGCTGGACGCATGCGAACCCGAAGTACTTGCGGAAGACGCCGAAAGTGCCCACTACTTCCTGGGACCAGGTTCACAAGTACAAAGCGTTTACCCCCGTGAGCACGCCCGCGGCTTTTACGAGGGCCTCAAGGCACAAGGAGACAAAGACGTCCTTTTACTGTGCCGCTCCGCCTGGGCCGGCAGCCAGCACTATGGGGCTGCCGTCTGGTCAGGCGACGTCGACTCCACTTTCGATGCCTTGGCAGCGCAGATCCCAGCCGGCATCAATATGGGCATATCTGGGATCCCTTGGTGGACGACAGACATCGGCGGGTTCCGCGGCGGCGACCCGAGCACGCAGTACTTTCGCGAGCTTGTCGTGCGCTGGTTCCAGTTCGCCGCCTTCTCACCCATCTTCAGGCTGCACGGCGTACGAGAGCCAGGGCCCCTCGTCGGGTCTGGCCAGACGGGCGCCCCTAACGAAGTCTGGTCCTTCGGCGACGAGGCGTACGGCCTCATCCGCGACCAGCTCGCGCTGCGCGAGCGCCTGCGCCCCTATGTTATGGACCAAATGGCGACCGCAAGTGCCACTGGCCTCCCCGTCATGCGAGCCCTGTTCTTGGAGTTCCCCGACGACACAGCGGCGTGGGACATAACTGACGAGTACATGTTCGGCCCAGACGTGCTCGTCGCCCCCGTCACTGACCAAGGGGCGCGCCGACGCGACGTGTACTTGCCCGAAGGCGCAACCTGGCTAGACGCCTGGACGGGCCAACCTGCAGCCAAGAACGGCTGGGTTACAGCCATAGCCCCCCTGGAACGCATACCTGTGTACCTGAGGCAGGGTGGGGCGTTTACCAGCTTGGCCCCGAGCGCCGACGGCTAGGTGCAACAGGACCTGAGCCTCAGGTCGCTGTCTCAAGAGAGGACCAGATGTGACTGACGCAAGCATGAAAGCTGTCGCAAGCGTCGGAGCTGAAGAGCCTGCGACAGCCAAACGAAGGGACTGGGAAAGCGTCACTGCCCGCAAGCAGAAAGCGGGGCACATGGGCGCATCGCGGCGGCGGCAGGTCGCGGGCTGGCTCTTCCTCACCCCCGCTATCGCGTACATACTTTTCGCGTTCGCGTTGCCCATCGTGTACAACGTCATGTTGAGCTTCGAGAACACCTCGCCTGCGACAATTGCCCACCTCACCGCCCCCTTCGCTGGGCTAACCAACTACCGCTTCGTCCTTGACGACCCCACCAGCCGCACCGCCATAATCCACACCTTCGAGTTCACAGCCGGCTCCCTCTTCGGCCAGTTCATAATCGGCTTTGCCCTCGCGCTGCTCTTCAGCCTTCGGTTCCCCGGGAGGACGTTAGCGCGTTCGCTCATCATCGTGCCGTGGCTGCTGCCGCTCATAGTGACAGGCGTCATCTTTAAGTTCCTTTTCCAAGTTGAGGGCGGAGCCGTCAACCAACTGCTGCTGGACATCGGCCTAGCCCACCACCCGATCGATTGGCTGGACGACCCTCACCTGGCTCTTTGGACTGTACTAATCGCCAACATCTGGCTCGGCGTGCCATTTTTCACACTGCTGTTGTACAGTGCCCTCCAAGACGTTTCCTTAGAAGTCAAAGAAGCCGCTCTTATGGACGGCGCCGGCCCCTGGCAAAGGCTTCGCCTTATCATCGTGCCGATCATCCTGCCGGTCATAGAAGTCACGCTTTTGCTCGGCTTTGTGTTCACCGTCAAAGTGTTCGACCTCGTCATAGGCCTTACTGGAGGAGGCCCAGCCAACGCGACCCAGCTTATTACGACGTGGTCCTACAATCTATCCTTCCAGCAGTTCTCTTTCGGTGAAGGCGCGGCCCTCAACAATGTGCTCCTCCTGCTGGCAATGATCTGCGCTCCTTTGTACCTATTTCTCAGCCGTAGCTCCCTCGGCACCAGCTCAGGGGCACCACGATGACGCGTGCCGCAAGAAAGCGGGCCTTGCGATGGTTGTGCACGCTCGGAGCCCTGGTCGCCCTCGTAATCGTGCTCTTCCCAGTGTACGCGGTAGTCGTTGGTTCTTTCGAGTCAACACAGACTCTTTTCAGCGGCACGTACTACTGGTTGCCACATGCCGCAACGCTTGACAACTACCGCACCGTCATCCAGGCTCAAGCCGGCAACGTGCTGACAAGCCTCATCATTGGCGTGGGCACAGCTGCGCTGGCCCTTGTCGTCGCAGTGCCTGCAGCGTACGCCCTCTCCAAGTACCGCTTGCGCGTTACCGTGCTGCTGGTCAGCTCACTGCTCGTCTGCCAGATAGTGCCTTCTATCGTCCTAGCCACGTCGCTTTTCGTTGTCTTTCATTGGATCCACCTTGTCAACTCCTACCCAGGCCTTATTATCGCTGACGGTACCTACGCGATCCCCTTTGCCATCTTAGTGTTGCGGGCGTTTTTCTTCAGCCTGCCCAACGAACTGATGCATGCTGCAAGAGTTGACGGCGCCTCCGAATGGCAGACTTTCCGGCGGGTCGTCGTACCGCTTGCACGCTCGGCCGTCATAACAGTCGCAGTCTTCGCTTTCCTGAACGGTTGGGGCGATTTTATATTTGCGTTGACGGTCTTGAACGGCTCTACTATCGAGCCGATCACGCTTGGGATTTACACCTATCTTGGCAACTACTCCACCGACTGGGGCGCGGTGATGGCCGCTTCAGCGTTTGCTATGGTGCCAGCAGGCGTAATGCTGGTGGTAGCACAACGCTATATAGCGGGCGGCCTTACTGCGGGCTCGGTCAAAGGCTGACAATGTGGCCACTTGGGGCACCCCAGGTTGCAGCAGGTCGAACTGACATTTAAGGCAGCGAGGGGGTGGTAAACAAGCAAGAGACTAGCGTACTTGACAGGTATTCACCATGTACAGGTGAGTTATTGTATTGTTTGGCTATCAGGCACAAAAGGAGACAAGTGCTGTGACCTCACTAACTAAAAGGTGGCACCAAGGGCTGGCTGCCCTAGGCGCTGTAACATTTGCCGTTATAGGGCTAGCGCCTGTGAGCGCTGTTGCCAGCACCAAGATCACTTTGACGGAGGAGGATTACTTCAACACGCCAGGCCAGCTCAGTGGGCTGGCCTCGTATACTCGGCAGTTCGAAGCCACGCACCCGGGCGTCACGGTGACGCGGCAGTACGTGCCTTTCGCGAACCTGGACACAAAGCTCCTCACGCAAGCAGCGGGCCACGACCTGCCGAACATATTGGCTGTCGACAACCCATTTGTCCCAACGATGATCACGACCGGCGAGATAGTCCCCCTGAGCGGCATGAAGGGCTTCAGTACCAAGGGGTACTACCCTGCCGTCATAGACGAAGGCCTGTTTAATGGCAAGTACTACAGCCTGCCGGTGGCAGGTGCAAACTCGATCGCGTTGATATACAACATTGCCATGCTGAAGGCTGCGCATGTGAGCCCTCCTACAACTTGGGCGCAGCTCGTGAGCGCGGCCAAGGCCCTGACGACACCGCAACATTATGGTATAGCGCTGACTTGTGAAGCTGCGGAAGACACCACTTGGCAATGGGAGCCGTTTTTCTGGAGCGACGGGGGCGATGGCACATTTGCCAACATCGCGTCGGCCCCGGGAGTACAGGCGCTGGGCCTATGGGACGAGCTCGTAAAGGACGGTTCAGCCTCTAAGGCATGCCTCAACTGGAGCCAGACCCCCGCAGCGTCGAGCCAGTTCATTGCGGGCAAAGCCGCAATGATGGTCAACGGTCCCTGGAACTTCCCGACCCTTAACCTCAACCATATGTACTATGGCAAGCAGTTCGGGATCGTCCCTGTGCCGGTCCGTGCCCCAGGCCAGCATGTGATCGTGCCCTTGGGCGGCGAGGACTGGATGATAAGCCAGAGCGGTGGCTCTGCGGCACAGCAGTTGGCCTTCGAGTACATCGAGGGCATGCAGGCTCCTGCGCAGGAGCTAGTACTGGCGAAGGACTTTGGCTACCTGCCGGGCAAGATCGCTGTGGCGCAAACTTACCTGAAGCAGGTCGGCCCAGAGTGGAAGGTGTACGTCGACCAAACGCTGTACGCGCGTCCCCGTACGCTCGGCTTGGGCGTAAAGTACCCAAAGATCTCGGAGGCCGTCTGGACTGCTATACAAGCAGCTATTTCGGGCTCCCAGTCGGTGCAGTCAGCGCTTAGCACCGCACAAAGCCAGATCACGGCGATCCTTAAGGGCTAGGCGACGAACCCGTGCGCGCTTAGGGATGCCTCTTTGGCACAACGCGCCCGCAACAGCTCGTAGGACGAACCCGTGCGCGCTTAGGGATGCCTCTTTTCGCCACTGAGCAGGCGGCATCGTCTGAGCAGGCGGCATCGCCACAAATCGCAAGCCGGGACGGGCACGCTCAGCGCGCCTGGCCCGGCTTGCAATGCTTAGAGGACTTAGCCCACCGCAGTGACGCCGGGCACAAGCTATGGCCTGGTCCTCCAGTGGTGCCTACGGTTTGCCAAGGCGCAGCTCGACCGCCGGCGAGTACCATAGGCGGCCAAAATAGGTTACCTTCCACAGTGCC
>JBMFUG010000027.1:0-26939 GCA_049966695.1 Acidimicrobiales bacterium
CGGACGAGCTTCCCCGCGGCGTTGGCGCGACGTAAAGGCCTCACTATAGCTATGGCCAGGCGCATGAGGGACGCTTACCCCCGAGCCATCGACCTCGTCAAAAGGGGTGTGGTTGACCTTGAGCCGTTCGTGTCGCAGCGCTTTTCCTTGGCAGACGTGGCCAGTGCTTTTGCAGTTGCTGCGAAACGGGAGGGCCTAAAGACGGTGGTAGAGGTAACGCCCAGCATTTCGTAGGCGTCGCCGGCGCCGGCCCCTCCGGGGGCTGTCGCACAGGAAGGGAGCTTGCCCCCAAGCGAGCGTGGACCGGAGCTCGCCAACAGCACAGGGGAAGCCGCCAGTGCAAGGCCCTGGCTTGCTTAGGTGCTGCCGAAGTAAAGCAGCCGAAGTGAAGCAGCCAAAAAGCAAAGCACCAGTCTCACTGGCACGACCAGCCGCATGAGCGGCCAAGTTGCGCCTATGAGACTGGTGCTCGGACGAAATTGCTAGCCAAAAGAGCGAGCAGGGCTCAGAGCCGCTTGACCGCAGTCCTACCTGCCTCTACCTCTTTGCGGTACTCGGAAACCATGTAGTCGGTGAGCTCTTCGAGCGTAATATCAGCCGTAGCTTTTTCAAAGCTGATCACGCCGTCTTGGACCACTGCCAAGCGGTCGCACAGCTCGAAGAGGTGGGTGTAGTTGTGGTCGATCACGATCATCGACTGGCCTCTCGATGCCAGGTCCTTCACGAGGTCGATGATGAGGGCCGACTCCTTGGCTCCCATGGCCGCCAAGGGCTCGTCCAAGAGCAGCACTTTTACCTGCGAGCGGGTAGCACGCGCTACCGCGACAGCTTGGCGTTGGCCACCAGAGAGCTGCTCCACTTCGGCGTCGATGCTCGGCACGTGGACCTTGATCGCGTCGAGGTACTCACGGGAGGCCTTGCGCATCTTGTGCTTTGACAACATGCGCAAGGGCCCGCCGACGGTCTCCTCGCGCCCCAGGAACAGGTTGGCGTAAATCGGCAGCTGGGGCACCAAGGCCAGGTCCTGGTAGACCGTGTCGATCCCGTGGCGCCGGGCGTCTTGCACGGAGTGAAAGGTTACACGCTGGCCCTCGAGGAGAATCTCGCCGGTGTCCGGTTGGTGAAAACCGCAGATGATCTTGACTAGCGTGCTCTTGCCTGCCCCGTTGTCGCCGACCAAGCCGAGGACCTCACCACGTTTCAAGTAGAGGTTGATGTCCCGCAGGGCGACGACCGGCCCGAAGGACTTGGAAATGTTCTTCACCTGCAGCACCACGTCGGTCCCAGGAGGGGGGGCCGTAGACGGCGCTCCGAAGGTCGTGCTGGTGTCGGTCATTGCCTCAATGCCCTCCAGCGGCGTATGGCCGCCCGTCTCAACTGCACGTTGGCGGCCATTGCGGCGAGGATCGCCACGCCCAAGATGAGCTGGAAGTAGTAGGCAGCATTAGCGCCGCCCACGCCCTTCATGATAAGGCCGTCGTAGAGTATCCCGAGCACGATCGCGCCCAGTGCTGACCCGATTATGGTGCCGCGGCCACCGGTCAGCGCCGTGCCGCCTATCACGGCAGCAGCGACCGCGTAGAACATCTCAGTGGTACCGTCGTTACCGGGGTCGAGGGTCGTCACCCGGATGGAGTCGATGATGCCGGCGAAGGCCGACACAAAGGCGATGAGCGCAAAGCTCCACACCTTGACCCTTCTGACAGGCACCCCGGCCTCAGCCGCGCCGAGGTAGTTGCCACCCGTCGCGACGACGTGGTTACCGAAGCGGCTCTTGTGGAGCAAGAAGTACAAGACTGCCACGAAGAGCGCTGCCCAGAGCAGCTCGGACCAGTTGTAAGCACCGAGGATGCTGTTGGCGGCCCCCGTGAGCGACATCGTCTCTTGGACCCCGTTGGACGTGATCAGCATTATGCCGAACAGGGCGAAAAGGGTCCCAAGAGTGGTGACGAAGGATGGCAGCTCGAGCAAGGTGGTGAGGAGGCCGTTTATGAGCCCGAAGATCGTGGCCGTGAGCAGTGCTATCAAGATCGCAAGGACCAAGGGCACGCCTGCGTTGATCCACAAGAAATAAACCACGAACGGGAAGAAGATGAAGGCGGTGCCTGATGACAGGTCTATCTCGCCCGTCGTGATCACGATGGACTCGGCCGCTCCGATCACAGCTATGGGGGCCAAGAACTGCGAGAGCGTCACCATGTTGTCCACGGTGAGGAACGAACTTGTCGACGCCCAGAAGTAGACGAAAAGTACTACAGCGACCAAAAAGATCGCCGCTTCACGCCGCTCGAGCAAGCGGAGAAGGTTATGCCGGGCAGGCGCCCGTCCCGCCGTGACGGCAGGGACGGGCGCTTTGCCGATAAGCTGCGACGTCGCAGCTGCCTGTTGGGCCATCAGCTTTCAGGCTAGTAGGCGATCGTGGCCGGTGGCGTGAGCGTTACCGCTGCAGCGGAGCTGCCCTCGTAACGGTCCTTCGCCGTATAGGGGGCGATGCCGGCCTTGGTGACGAACTTGAGGCCAGTATCGGTGTCGACTGGCGCTTGCAGGCCGCCGGAGATGTTGTACATGAACAGCTGCTGGATCGGCAGGAAGCCCTGCAGGTAGGGCTGCTGGTCAATGGTCCAGTCCTGGGAGCCGTTCTCCACGGCTTGGACGGTGGTGGTGAGGAAGTCGAAACCGCCTACGCCCACTTTGCCCCTCAGGCCGTACTTGAGCACCACAGCAGCAGCTTCAGATGTCGAGCCGGCGTCCACCGCGTACATGAACTTGACGTCCTTGTGGGCCAGGTACCAGGCGTTGATAGCAGTGGCCTCTTGGGACAGGAGCGCTCCGGTGCCAACCTCGATGAAGTTGACGCCTGCGGGCTTCAGTACAGAAGCGGCACCGTCGATGCGGGGCTGGATGTTGAGCGAGCCAGGGGTGGCGCAGAAGCCCGCCACCAAGTCGCCCTTGCCAACCGGGTAGGAAAGGATCTTGTGGCCTGCCTCCACGCCTGCCTGGAACAGGTCCTGGCCGATGTAAGCCATCTGGTGGTTTTCCTGTGCGGTCGAAGCCGGGGGATTGGCGTTGTACGCGACGAAGGGGATACCGACTGACAGGGCGTGGTTGGTGGGAGCGATGAACGCGCTCTTGTCAATGATGGAAGAGGCGATGCCGTTGACCTTGGACGCGATGGCCGTGTCTATGGCAGTCACCATTTCGGACACGATCGAGTTGGCTGAGCCGGTCCACTCGTACGTAGCGCCGAACAGGTTGCAGGCGTCGGCTGCCCCGTAACGGGTGGGCACGAAGAACGGGTTGGTGGTCACGTGGCAGACCATCGTGAACTTGTAGGTGGGATGAGCAGCAAAGGGGTTCTCAAACACAGAGTTGGCCGCCATGCGCTTGCCCGCCAAGAAACGCTCCCGCGGGCTGGCTTCAGCCGGCATGTCTGTGAGCACGCTTGTGATCGCCCCGGCGAAGGGGACCGCCACGGCTGCTGCCCCGAGGTTGCGCAGGAGGCGGCGGCGTGACATTTCCCACTGCTTGGGGCTTGGTCCGTCCGCTTGGTAGTTCGTTGGCATTTGCAAAGCTCCTTGTCCCTTAGTTACGCCGTTCCGCCTACCGCGGTGCCCGGGCAAGTGCGCACGAGCTGGCCCCGGTTGGTCGGAGCTGGCATGTCCGGTACATCTTGCATTGGCCTCGCGCGCCTTACCCCGGTTTGCCTGTGACTTAGCATGGCCGGGAGGGACCGGGGACGGTCTGAAGGCCTCGGCATCAGGCGGCGAGGTTAGCGCTCACAGGAGGGCCAGGCAAGTCAGCTAGGCAGCTCGCAAAAAAACCCGCTTGCTGGTCAAGTGCTCTTGACTTGGGCGAGCCCGAAAAATTAACGCTTGTTAATGCTTTGTGCCCGTGTGCTCGCTGTGCGGCGCTTCTGGGACGAGGGCGGCGACAATGGCCCGGAGCACGGTGGTACTGTATGGCTGTCGGCGTATTGGGGCCGGTAGGGGCCGAAGTCGCCGCAGGGCTCTGACCGGCTCGGTGCGACCTCAGAGGAGGCTGTAGCATGACTGCAAACATTTTCGGCGGGTACGACGACCTGATCGTCATCCTTGTCGCCCTCGTCGTGCTTTTCGGGGGTACGCAGTTACCCAAGCTGGCTCGCAACGCAGGCGAAGCTATGCGCGAGTTCCGCAAGGCGCACACAGAAGCCTTGGACGGGCAGGAGGGCTCGGCTGGTGCCGCTCAAGCGGGCAACGCCGGCGGGGGGGCAGTCTCATCGCCGACGCCGAGCGTCCCAGGTCCCGCCGCTTTGGCAACTGGGGTTGGCAGCCAGGCAGCCGCAGGAGCGCAGGAGGAGAGGGTGACCCTGAGCCGCTCAGAGCTGGACGCGTTGTTGGCCGCCCGTGAGGCCCAGGCAAAAGCTGAGGCGGCAAAGGCCGACACCGCCAAGGCATAGGCAAGGCCGAGCCAAGGCATAGGCAAGGCCGAAGGCGTATCCAGGCCTTGGCCAAGGGCGAAACCAAGATCTGGGCAGAAACCAAGATCTGGGCACACGCACAGACCTGGGTACCAAGAGGTGGGTGCCTAGCTCAGGCGCTCGGTCTTTGGCCAAAGGCCCGTGCCTGACGACAGCTCCTAGCTAGCGTTGCGACCGAGCCCGCTGTACCACGGGAAACCGAGAACTTGTTCAGTGCAGCGAAGCCAAGAGCTCAAGGTGGGTGCGCGCACGCTCAGTCCCTCTCCAGGCCGATAGCTGGCGGCGGGCGTAAAAGCGCAGTGCGGGCAGCCACAACGCCGCTGTAGCCCGAGCTCTGACCTGCTCTGGGAGGGTGGCGCGCAGCACTGGCATCACTTCGCTCCAACGCCTGGCCCACGCTAGGCGGGTGAGAGCCGGGAGACGGCGCACCAGGGCAGGTCGGCCGGCTGCCATGAGGTCGGGGAGGTGCGAAAGCGCCCCGGCCACTCCGGAACGAGCTATACGAGGCCAAGAGTAGAAGCGTTTCATGGCTTCTAGGATGCTGAGCTGGAGCTCAAGGGGGGTCATGCGAGCAGGGCGCATCACGACTTGGTGGCCGTCGAACAGAGACCAGTCGCGAGAAAGGATACGGTCCTCGGCGCTGGCCCGTTCCCAAAGCCGTGTGCCTGGCAGGGGCGTCTCGGCCATGAGCTGGAAAGTGTCAATGCCTAGGTGCCGAGCAAAGTCGGCGGTTGCCGGCGCAGTCGTGGGGTCGTCGGTGTCCAGCCCAGCCACGAACATACCGTGGACAGCGATCCCGTTGTCGTGAAAAGCGTGCACGGCTTGTTTGGCGGTAGCGACGCTCAGGTGCTTCGCGATGGAGGCCAGGCCTTCATCGGTTATCGCTTCGAAGCCGATCATGACCATGGTCGCACCCGAACGGCGCATCAGCGAGAGGAAATCTTCGTCCAGTTCGGGACGAGCGGGGGAGCGCAGCACGACGTCGGCGCGCACCTGGGCGAACCAGGGCAAAGTGAGCCCGGAGCGTACCATCTCGGTGAGCAGCTGACGTGTCCTGGCCTTGTTCACAACGAAATTGTCATCGTGGAAAAACACGCGCTCAGCGTTGAGCGCAGCGAGCTCGGCGATCACTTGGTCGTTGGAACGATGGCGGACCGAACGCGAGAACATCGCCGTGACCGAGCAGAACTCGCAGTCGAACGGGCAGCCCCACTGCGTCATGATCGGTTTGGTGCGCATGCGCTCGTGGCCAGCTATGAGGCTCAGGTCTGGTGCGGGCAGCTTCAGGAAGTCTGCCTGGCTGGTGGCGGGGCGCGAGGGGTTGTGGGCTGGCTCTCCGTTTTCCCTTCGAAAAGAAAGACCAAGCAAGCCGTCGAGGGGCCGGCCCTGCTCGAGGCGCGACACCAGCTCGACCATCGTGGCTTGGCCCTCTCCTCGCACCACGAACGGGGCATGAGAGAGGGCCTCGTCCTGGCAGAAGGTGACGTGAGGCCCGCCGAGGACCACTGGCACCCCGGAGGCGGCAAGCATGTCCGCTAGGCGGTAGGCGGAGGGCTGGGTGGCTGTTGTGGAGGAGATGCCCACGAGGTCGGCCGAGAGGCAGGCTTCGAGGTCGACCGGGCTCAAGACCTCGCAGTAGATACTGACATCGTGGCCAGCTTCGGTTAACATCCGGCCCATCAGGGGGAGCCCAAGGCGGGGCAGCAGGGCTAGGTCGTAAACGTTGTGGCCGGCAGGGCGCGGCTCGACAAGGACAATGCGCATTGGCCAACCATCAGGCCACCGTTCGCGCAGCCTCCCTTAGGGCCAAAGGTTGGCTGAGGCAGGGCCGAAAGACCCTAGCCAAGCCAATTGGTGGGTGCGGCGCCCTGTGGTGGCCACGACGGGCCGTGCTGCGCAGCTCCAAGTAGCTGTTATCAGGCGGCCCGGGCCAGCTGGTACGAGGTGAACGGCTTGCTCGTACGCCAGAGGCGAAAGTCGCGGTACAAAGGTCGACGTGAAGCGCGCTCTTGGCACCGTCAGGGAAAGGTTCGTGGCTGGGCTGCCCTACGAGCTGGACGCCTTCCAGGTGGAGGCGCTCGACGCTCTCGACCGTGGCGACAGCGTGGTAGTGGCTGCGCCGACCGGCTCGGGCAAGACGGTGGTCGCAGAGTACGCGGTAGAACTGGCGCTGGCTCAGGGCGGCAAGGCGTTCTACACCACCCCTCTGAAGGCTCTCTCTAACCAAAAGTACGGCGACTTTTGCCGACGCTATGGGAGCTCGCAGGTTGGCCTTCTAACCGGGGACAACTCGCTGAACGGCGACGCAGCTGTGGTGGTAATGACTACCGAGGTCTTGCGCAACATGGTCTATGAGCGTTCTGCGGCGCTGGAAGGGCTGCGCTACGTGGTGCTGGACGAGGTCCATTACCTGCAGGACCCCTACCGCGGCTCAGTCTGGGAAGAGGTCATCGTGCACCTAGCCCACGAGGTAGACCTGGTCTGCTTGTCGGCCACCGTGTCCAATGCCGAGGAGCTGGCCGGTTGGGTGCAGACGGTCCGAGGCTCCACAACCGCTGTCATTTCCGAGCGACGCCCGGTGCCGCTCGAGGAAATGCTCTTGGTAGGGGAGCGTTCCAGTCGGCACCTGCTGCTGATGCCGGTCTTTGTGGGCGCCGAGCCCAACCCAGATGCTGTGGCCCTCACGGCTAGCCCGGCGGGGCCCCGGCCGCACCGAGGCCGGCGGCTAGCTTTCGCGCCGAGCCGAACGGAGACAGTCCGACTGCTGGCGGGTCAGGGGATGGTACCGTCTATCTACTTCATCTTTAGCCGGGCCGGGTGCGACGAGGCAGTGCGCCAGTGCGCCCGTGAGGCTAAGCCGCTGACGACTGCAAGTGAACGGCGCCAGATCCGTTTGATCGCGGAGGCAGCGACAGCATTGTTGCCTGAGGACGACTTGCGTGCCTTGGGCTATAGCAGCTGGCTTGCGGGGCTCGAGGCGGGTTTTGCCGCTCACCATGCCGGTCTCGTCCCGGCGTTCAAGGAGGCAGTCGAGCGCTGCTTCGAAGCGGGGCTTGTGAAGGTTGTCTTTGCGACGGAGACTTTGGCCCTTGGCATAAACATGCCAGCGCGCTCAGTGGTGGTCGAACGGCTAGCCAAATGGAACGGCGAGAGGACCGAGCCGCTTACGCCAGGCGAGTACACCCAGCTCACAGGGCGGGCTGGGCGGCGCGGGACTGACTCAGTGGGCTACTCAGTCGTCAACTGGTCGCCAGGCACCGACCTGGGCTGGGTAGCGGCTCTCGCCAAGTCCCGCACCTACATGCTCACTTCTAGCTTCCGGCCGACTTACAACATGGCAGCCAACCTGGTCCAGCGCTACAGCCCTGAGGTCGCTCGCCACTTGCTCAACCTCAGCTTTGCCCAGTACCGTGCAGACTCCGACGTGGTGAGGCTCGAGGCGTACTTGGACAGGGAGCGCAGGGAGCTGGCCGAGTCCACGGCGGCTGCGGCTTGCGAGCTGGGCGACATCTGGGAGTACCGAGCGGCAATGAGGGCGAGCCGGCATGTGGGCCGCCACGGGGGGCCTGGCCGAGCACGCAGGGCCGAAGTCGTCGCTGCAATGGGACGCCTGCGCCCCGGTGACGTGCTTGTCGTGCCCGGTCACCGGCGTGCTCAAGGCGAAGTGGCAGTTGTTTCCACAAAGCAGAGGAAAAGGGGCGACCTGGTGGTGAACGCTGTGACCTCTGGCGGCAGGCTGGTCAGCTTCGACGCAGCGAAGCTGCGCTTTGTGCCGTCCATTGTCCGCAGGCTGGAGCTGCCACGGCTTTTCGCTCCTAAAAGCCGTGAGTTCCAGGGCCGGTTGGCGGCACAGCTGTCCAGTTACGCCCGGTCGGGCGGAGAGGGTGAGGCAGTGCCCGCTGCTGACGGCACCGTGGTGGGGTACCCGGTGTCCGCCTGCCCGCAATTGCGAGCACACCTGCGGGCCGCGGCAAGGGCTGAGCGTGCCGCTAGGCACGCCGAGCGGTTGGAACGCCAGCTGCGTGGCCGCCGGGAGTCGGTGGCCCACCAGTTCGACCGAGTGCTGGCGCTGCTCAAAGCCCGCCACTACGTGAAGCTTGACCGAACCTCGTGGGCCCTCACCGATGCTGGCCGGCGACTGGCCCGTATCTACCATGACCAGGACCTATTGATAGCGGAGTGCGCAGAGAAGGAGCTTTTCGACGGGCTGAAGCCGGTGGAAATGGCGGCGCTGGTATCGGTGTTCACCTATGAGCCACGCGGCAATGGTGCAAACGGCGGCTCTGAGCCGCTAGCGGTGCCGCGGCTGGCCGGCAAGCGCTTGCAAGCGCGATGGCGGGCCATCGAGCTCATGGCAACGGAGCTGGCAGCGGACGAGCAGGAGCTCGGCCTGCCGCCGACTCGGTCCCCGCACCCTGGTTTCGCCGGTCTCGCGTACTCCTGGGCCAGAGGTACGGAGCTGAGCGAGCTGCTTGGCCCAGTGCCGGCAACGCCAAGCGGGGAGGCTGTCTCGCCGGGCGACTTCGTGCGCAACGTGAAACAGCTGGTCGACCTTCTGAGGCAACTTGGCGACGTCCTGGCAGGGGCCGCAGCAGCAAAAGCGGCGAGGGAGGCAAGCCAAGCGCTTTTGCGCGGCGTAGTCGCTGCCTCGTCGGCCTTCGGCGTTCCCGAAGAAGCCCCGGCCCTTAGCGTCGGCAGTTAGGTGCAGGCTGGTGAGGCTGTAGGGTTGACGGCATCGAAGCTTGGGCACTTTACGAATCTCCTGGCGACTACCGCTTTGGCGAGGTCGACCTGAGGTCGCCAGGCCCCGCCGAGGTCGTGGTGCGGGTAGTGACAAGCGCCCTCAACCACCTGGACCTTTGGATAAGCCAAGGCAAGCCCAGGCCCAAAGAGCTGCCGATGGTGCCCGGCTGTGATGCAGCCGGTCGGGTTTTTGCGGTGGGTGACGCAGTGACGTCTTGGCAGCCCGGTGACGAGGTTGTCGTCAACCCTTCGCTCGCGTGCGGGCGTTGCCTGGAGTGCCTGTCCGACCGGTCTGTTTACTGCTCCCAGTGGGGGATCATGGGAGAGCACCGCTGGGGTTCCCATGGCGAGCTGTTGGTCGTGGGCGAGGCCAACTTGGTGCCAAAACCACCAGGCAGCAGTTGGGAAGAAGCTGGTTCCTACGGGCTGTGCGGCTTGACAGCGTACCGGATGCTGCGCCGGGCCCGCCTGGTGGCCGGGGAGACCTTGCTCGTCGTGGGAGCAGGTGGCGGCGTGGCGAGCGCTGCATTGGTGCTCGGCGCCCACATGGGAGCGAGGCTTTTTGCCACGTCGCGAGATCCGGGCAAACGCTCACGTGCCGTGGCTCTTGGCGCCTTGGACGCGTTTGCCACGGACGGCGACGGTGCTTTCCCGGTCAAAGCCGACGTGGTCCTCGACTGCATGGGCGTTCCGACCTGGGAACGTTCTGTTAGGTCACTTCGTCCCGGTGGCCGGCTCGTCACCTGCGGTGCGACCGGAGGTGGCAATGCCGAGCTGAACCTGGCTCGCCTGTTTTTCGGCCAGCACGAAGTTATCGGGTCGACGATGGGCACGTTCCGGGAGTTCGCCGAGATGACCTCGCTAGTGCCCAACGGTCTGCCCGTGGTGGTAGACAGCGTCTTTGAGCTCGACCAGTACCCGGAGGCACTGCGCAGGTTGCGCTCGGGAGGCCAGTTCGGCAAGGTCGTACTGCGTCACGGCTGAGCCTTGGCCGTGCTGGGCCAGGGGGTGTCTGTTAGCGGTGGGCTGCGTAGCAGCACTCGAAGTGCTTTGATGAGCGCCTTCAGAGGTCCGCCACCCGGACAAGTTGGTCTCGTAGGCTACAAGGGCACATGAGCCGACGTGCAACTGAGGCGCCCTATGTCGAAGAGCCGTGGACCGAGGTGGAGGCGGACGTCCTCCGGCGGTACTTCACGAACCTAAAAGGGCCGGTGTTCGCCCTTGTCAACCTCCCTGAGGTGGTGAAGGGAGCGCTGTTCGCCCGCTATTCGCGTTCGGCCAAGAGCCTGCGCCGGTTGTTCCTCGACGAGTTCGTGGGAGACCTGGACGTGAGCGGCGACCACGGGTTGGACGCCACCGTCGGCTTGGCGCGCGCAGAGCAGCTCTATGAGCGGGTGTTCTTCGAGTACGGCGACGACTCCGTGGCCCAGTTGGGGGGCGTCCACCTGGCTTGCGAGCAGGCGTCGAACCTTTTGACGAAAATATTGGAACGTGGCCGGCTCATGTCGTACATGGAAAAGTCCACGCGTTATGTCGCTTACGACGCTCGTCTGCCGAACGGGCACTACCGTTATTACCGCAGCCCGGAGATCCTGGCCTCAGCGTTGGGGGCGCGCTACGTGGGGGACATGGACAGGATGTTCGACGCGTACGCAGAAATCTTTCCCCGCGTTTACGAGCTGCTTGCCCGCCGTTACCCGAAACCGCGCTCTGCAAGTGACCTTGCGTACCGCCAGTCGCTGAAGGCCAAGGCCTACGACGCGGTGCGCGGGCTATTGCCGGCGGCTGCCACATCGAACCTTGGTATTTACGGCTCGGGCCAGGCTTACGAGAACCTGCTGGTCCGTATGCGGGCGCAGCAATTGCCGGAGTCTCGTTACTACGCCGGCCTTATGCTGGCAGAACTTAAAAAGGTGATCCCCTCATGGGTGCGCCGGGTCGACGTGGCCGACCGGGGAGGAGCATGGTCAAGCTATATAGAGAAAAACGACCGAGCGATGGCCGAACTAGCGTCATCGGTGCTCGGCGGGCAAAGTGCCGTTGGCAGCGAGCCGTTTCGCGCTGAGCGCCCCGAGGTGGCCCTCTTAGACTGGGACCCTCGCGCCGAGGTCAAATTGGTCACCGCAATGCTGTACCCCTACACGCACTTGGCCGAGCAGGAAGTGGCAGCCCGGGTGAGCGCTATGACGCCATCGGAGCGGCTGGGCATAATGCGCCAGTACGCAGGGGAGCGCCTCAACCGGCGGCACCGGCCAGGTCGCGCCCTTGAGCGCTGTTCGTACCGTTTTGACGTCGTCTCGGACTACGGCGCTTTCCGAGACCTGCAGCGTCACCGCCTGCTCACCATAGAGTGGCAGGCCCTAACGCCTTACCACGGTTATACGATGCCCGAGGCGGTAGCCGAGGCCGGGTGCGGCGAGCTTTACGAGACAGCTATGCGCAGGTCGTGGGGCTTGTACGAGGCCCTGGCGCAGGGCGTAGGCACCCACCTGGCTGCTTACGCAGTCGCCTTGGCCTACAGGGTGCGCTACAGCGTCCAGTTGAACGCCAGGGAAGCTATGCACATGCTGGAGCTGCGGACGGCTCCTCAGGGCCATACAGAGTACCGTCGGGTGTGCCAGCAGATGCACCAGCTCATAGCGGAGCAAGCCGGGCACCGCGCATTGGCCGCGATGATGAAGTTTGTCGATTATTCGGGCGGTGACGCAGAGCTGCTCGGGCGCCTTGATGGGGAGACAAGGGCCGAGGCGCGCCGGGTGGCCAGGCGACCAGGTCAGCCGACGACCGGGCAGGGACCGTGAGGGACTGTCCTGTGGGCCCTTTTGCCTCTGGTGCCTCTAGGCCCACCTGCCTCTGGGCGACCGATGTGACCACTGGGGCCGCGAATTTTCTTTGAGGCCTTGACCAGCTTAAACGCCGAAGAGCGCAGGTCGAGCACCAGTGGCGCCATTTGATGGGCGCAGCCATCTGCGCCATGATGTACAGGTCAGCAGGCGGGGGGTGACCCCTGCGATGCCTGGCAGGGTGGCCCGGAGGGCAAAGTAGACAACGACTTCAGCATGGCCAGTAGCCCTATGTCCTGGTCTGCGTTGGCGGCACCAAAAGCTCCCCGGGCCCCCTGCTCACCGTCTGGACGGCACGGGCCAGTGCCCGGCGTAATAGGCCTCTGACGTGGCGATTGGTGGTCGTCGCTCCGTTGGCTTAACATGCCCCCGCCGCTAAGTCGCGGTGTGTGCCATCCTGTGTCGTTGACATGCTTGCTCAAGGGAAAAAACCCATGCCGGACGAAGACTTCGATGACCAGTTGCTCGACGACGACGCCGAGCTACCGGACGACATCGACGAAGACGAGCTTGACCTAGATGATGAGGATCTCGCTGAGGAAGACCTGGACGAAGACGCCGACATCGACGCTGACGACGTAGACGAGATCGACGTAGACGACACCGACGTAGACGAGACGGAGGTGGACGACACCGACGTGGCAGTCCTAAGCGGAGAGGAGGACGAGGACCTCGACGACGAGGACGAAGACGACGGTGACGACGTGGAGGCGAGCCTTGATGTCATCTTGAAATCGCGCTTCGTTGTCACAGACGACGAAGACGACGAAGAAGAGGAAGAGGACGAGGAGGCTGAGAGCGGAGAGCGGGAGCCTACAACCAGGGTGTTGCCCAAACAACCTGGTGAGTTCGTGTGCCAGTCGTGCTTCCTTGTCAAGCACCAAAGCCAGCTTGCGGACAAGGAACGCCAGATTTGCCGGGACTGCATATAGGCGTTAGAGCGACGGTGCGACCGCTCTCGGGCGCGTCTTGGACGCCAGCCGGCGGGGATTTGTGGCCTCGTCGGGACACTGGCCCCGTACCGGCGCTACCGTGGGAGAGATGAGAGCGATCCCCAGGCCGAAGTTCCCTGAAGAGCAGCTGCTGGACTTGGTGCTGTACGTGCCGCTGGGACTGGCCATGACGGTCGTCCAGGCCGTGCCAGAGCTCGCCCGTAAGGGCCGGTCTCGCATCGAGCCGCAAGTGCGTGTGGCCAAGGTGCTCGGGCAAATGGCCGTGAAGCAGGGCTATAGGCAAGTCAACAAGCAAGTTGCCAAGTTGGCGAAGCGGCCGCTCGCCAACTTGAAGCCGACGTCGGGCCGCTTTACAGCTGCAGAGAGCAGCCATGGCCCAGGCCACAATGGTCCTTCCGGGCCTACAGGGACGGCTTCGGGCGAGCCGAGCGCGGGGGCAGGCTCTTCTAGCGTGGGCCAGCCCCATGGTGAGGCCATTAGGGCGTCTGACCTGGCGATACCCAGCTATGACTCGTTGGCTGCTCACCAGGTTGTACAGCGTTTAGCCGGCCTGTCGCGTGACGAAATTGCCGCAGTGCGCGACTACGAACAGGCAACGCGTGGCCGGCGGACAATAATTACCCGGGCCGAGCAGCTTCTTAGCTGAGCTTGCCGTGGTAGTAGCCCGGCCGGCTCAGCCCAGCGATTCCGGGCGCTTATGCGAACTATCGGGCTTGGCGCGCCGCGAGCTGGAGCTGATGAGAGGCGGGCACGTGCTGGTCGGGTCTCTGGGGCGGGCGTTGGCGCCAGGAGCGCCCTTCAGCCAAGAGGTGGAGGAGCCCGCGGCGCATGTCGTCGTCGGGGTCATGGAGGGAGGCTGTGTGGTAGGTTACGGGACCTGTCGCCTCCGGTGCCTTGCTGGAGGAGAGCGCCTTGGGTCGATCGACGAGCTGTACGTGGAGGCCCCGTGGCGCCGGCGAGGGGTTGGCAGAGCTCTGGCAAAAGCGCTGGTTGACTGGTGCCTGCTGCAAGGTTGTACCGGGGTTGACGCCCCAGCCTTGCCTGGGGACCGAGCGGCCAAGAGCTTTTTCGAGAAAGCGGGTTTCACCGCCCGCCTGCTTGTAATGCACACGTCGTTGCCGGCCGCCCCGGGGCAAGTGGCGGTTGCTGAGGGGGCCAGCGCCAGCGCAGGCGTTGCACAAGCCGCAAGCCCTCAGCCATGCCTGGAGGTGGGACCGTGACACCCGGGCCAGTGCTGGGCGTAGGAGCGGTAGCTCGCGACCGGGACCGTCTCCTGCTGGTGAAGCGAGGCCACGAGCCCGCCTTGGGCAAGTGGGCCGTGCCTGGTGGCAAGGTAAGGCCAGGGGAGGCGCTATGTGCTGCAGTGGAGAGGGAGCTGGCCGAAGAAACGGGCCTGGCCGGCTCTTGCGGCGAGCTGGTTGGGTGGGCAGAGATCATTTCGGATGATGGCCATTACGTGGTGCTGGACTTCGCCGTGGACATAGCGGAGCCTTCTCGGCCTGTACCGGGCAGCGATGCTGCCGAGGTCGCCTGGGTGCCGCTTGTGGACGTGGCCAAGTTGGAACTTGCGCCCGGGATGGAAAAGTTCCTCCGGTCTCAGGAGGTCATTGCTCCCCGGCTGGAGCGACCTCTACGCTGACCGGCTGAGCATCGTCGTCGGGCACAGGTGGCTGCCCAGCGGGGCCAGCGTGCGCTTGGCTCTCTGTCTGCAGAGGCGGGGCTTGGCTCTCTGCCTCCAAAGGTGCCGGCTCTGCTCGCCCGTCGGCGGGTGCCGTGACTTCGCCTTGCGTCGAGACTTCGCCTTGCGTCGAGGTCGAGATTGTGACCGTAGCGCTTGCAGGCGGGGCAACCTGAGCCGGCTTAGAGGCCCGGGGTGCTGTGCGCGCCCTGGTCCTAGCCGGGGCGCCAAAGGCGCGCCTTGTGGAACCTGGACGAGATGGCCCAGCTGGCGGGGGTATGCTGATGCCAAGGAGCCGGGCCAACGCTGGCACTCGCCCGCACTGCTGACGGGCAGCTTCCAAAAGCTCAGGGGACGGGTCGTGGGGTAAGCCGGCGGGTTTCACAGTCCGTCGGACCGGGCTCTCGACGACTGCCTGCAAGAGCGACAGCCATTGGTCAGGTGGGGTGGCAGCAGACATCGCGGCGCTGGCCGCGTCCCGCAGGCGGGTTGCGAGGTCAGCTGGGAAACGAGCCGAGATCTCGGGCGGCCGGCTGGACAGGCGCAGCGCCTTGGCAACGCGACCGGCGTCCAGTTCCGCGGTGACCTTTGCTTGCCACTCGGCCCACTGCTGTTCGACACGACGCTCCAGCATGGAACGCAGCGCCACTGCCAGCTCTCGCGAAGGCTCGTCCCGGGCTATGTCAGAGCCACTGACGAGGGACCGCAAGTCGCGCATGGAGAGGTCGTCGCCTGCCTTGACCGCAGCTTCGGCCTTGTCGCGCCACTCAGCGGCTTTGACCCGTGGAAGCAATGACTCGGCAAGGGCCAGGACCCCCTCTGTGCTGGGCTCAGGCCTGCCTTCCTCCCTGGCGCGCTCGCGCTCAAAATGAAGCGCCGTCCGTACGGCGGGTATGCCTCCTCTGAGCAGTTGCTGGGCAACGGGTTGTTGCTCAGGAGGCAGGCTTTCGAGCATGGCCGTCCGGTGGGTGTTGCCCGGGTTGAGGCGCTTGGCCCGGCGGGCGGGCAGAGCCGAGCCTTCGCCTGGTCGGCGAGCAGCAGCCCGCCGGCCGGTTACGGAGGCGTCTTCGTGGGGCCCGTGGCTGGGCCTCCCCGGCCCGGTGCGGCCGGGGCCGGCGGAAGGCCGCACGGCGCGCTCTAGCCGTTCGGGCACTTCGCCCTGAGGCTGGTGCTCGGTGCGGGGGCGTCGGTCACCTGGTGCCGTGGGTGCGCCCTGGCGGGCCTTTGGAGCGTGGTCCGCTCTGCCCTGGTGTACATCATGGAGAGCTGGAAGACCCGCCGGTGCTAGACGTGGACGAGCTGAGCGGCGTCGGTCGCTGCGGCCGTTCAGGCCTGGCCGGTCGCGATCGCGACTGCGGGCAACTTCGGTGGTCACGAGGGGAGCCGTCGGCCGGGCTACAAGCTCGATGCGATTTGGATCGGTTTGTTCGGGGACGCGTGGGGGCTCAACGGAAACGACGTTGATGCCTTCTAGGTCGAACTCAGCTTCCGCTCGCACCACGTCGCCAGGTTTTGCCCCCTCGTACAGCAGTGAACCGTCCATGGCGCCCCTGGGGTTGCGGGCACCGGCAGCGCGCCAAGTCCAGCTACCGTCTGGTCGCGCGCTTGTCAGCTCGATCTCAATGCGGCGGGCCACATAACAAAACTACAACCTGGCCAGGCAAGCGCAAATCGGGCTTGCCCGGGAACTGGCATCGTTGGAGCCGCGCTGAGGGCACGAGCGGCGCGCAGGCCGTCAGCCCTACGGCGTGCCCGGCCAAGGCGTAGGGCGTGCCGGGGCGTTGTTCTTGTCGGCTCATGCCCAAGGACTGATTGGAGGCCCCTAGCAGTGCTAGTTTTGTCACTGTGACGGAAATGAAGCTTTGTGCATGGTGCGGCCGGCCGGTACCGGCTCGGGCTGGTCCCGGGCGGCCGCGCAAGTACTGCCGGCGCAGTTGCAGGCAACGGGATTTTGAGGCGCGCCAGCGCGCTTTAGAGCTGGGCTTGGCCGAGTCGGATCTCATAGTTGCAAGGAAAGCCATCGAGATGCTGGACGACCTGTGCTTCGTGCTCGGGTGCGCGATCGCCGATGTGGAGGCCGACATGGCGCGCGACAGCTCACCAGAGCAGCTGAAGGCGAGCCTCGACTGGCTGCTCGAGGCTGCCCGGCCGCTGCTCGGTGCTGGTGAGCGGCTCCGGAGGTCCCTATGACGACAGGTGCGGTCCCTGCCAAAAGGTCGGCGCAGGCGGCTTGGTCAGGAACGGGCAGGTAGCCCGTAGGGGGCAGATGGCAGCTCTGCCTCTATGGCGAGAAGCCGGTTGTACTTGGCGACGCGCTCGCCACGCGCAGGTGCCCCCGTCTTTAGCTGGCCGCAGCCGACGGCCACAGCCAGGTCAGCAATGAAGGGGTCAGGTGTTTCGCCCGAACGGTGCGAGACCATCTGGGTGTAACCGGCCTCTTTGCAAATGGCGATGGCCTCGAGCGTCTCAGTGACCGTGCCTATCTGGTTCAGCTTTATGAGCGCGGAGTTGCCGACCTTGCGGCCGATCGCCTCGCGGATAATGGAAGGGTTAGTCACGAATATGTCGTCGCCTACCAACTGGGCACGGCCACCAAGACGCGCAGTCAATTTTTCCCAGCCTGCCAAGTCGTCTTCGGCCAAGCCGTCCTCGATCGACCAGATCGGGTAAGCGGAGAGCAACGTCTCGTAACGCTCGATCATTTGGTCGGTGGTGAGCCGTCGGCCAGGGGAGTAACGGTAGGTGCCATCGGGTTCGTGCATCTCCGACGCGGCTGGGTCGAGCGCTATCGCCACGCCTTCGCGCCCAGGCACGTAACCAGCGCTCGAAATAGCTTCCACCAAGAGGTCAAGGACTTCCTCTGGGGTCCCAAGGTTGGGCGCAAAGCCGCCCTCGTCGCCGAGCCCAGTGGAATGCTTGCGGGAGTGCAGGATGGAGCGCAGTGCCTGGTAGACCTCGGCACCTGCCCGCAACGCTTCGGCAAAGCTCGGCAGGCCGATCGGTGCCAGCATGAACTCTTGGAGCTCGAGGTCGTTTTGAGCGTGCGCCCCGCCGTTCACGACGTTGAAGTGGGGGACAGGCAGCCTTAGCTCAGCCCCCTTGGGGGATAGCCAGCGGTACAAGGGTTGGCCGTCGGCCATCGCCATAGCCCGAGCCGCTGCCATAGACGTCCCGACAATGGCGTTGGCCCCCAGGCGGCTTTTGTTCTCGGTCCCGTCGAGGTCGATCATGGCTTTGTCGACGTCGGCCAAGCTTGCCCAGGAACGCCCGGCCAAGAGCTTGTTGATCTCAACGTTCACGTTGGCGGCCGCCTTGGTGACACCAGCACCCTTGAACCGCTTGGGGTCCCCGTCTCGCAGCTCGACCGCTTCACGCGTACCGGTTGAAGCTCCCGATGGCACGCCCGCCGTAGCCTGGGCACCTGAGGAAAGGCGTAAGCTCACTTCCAGGGTGGGCTTAGCACGGGAATCTAGCACCTCGAGGGCGTGTACTTCTGCGATCTCGTACGACATGGTGGCATGCCTCGCTTTCTCGTTACGTTGGGTGATTGACAGGTGCCCGCAGGGGTCGCCGTCTCCGGCTGACAACCTAGCATCGGCCTGCACAGCTGCTCGAAGGGCCGAACGTCACATCCGCTAAGAGCGTTGTGCCAAGTCGACGAGATGCTCGAGTTGGCAGATGCCCTCGGTGGCGTTGTTTGTGACAAGCCGACGTCAGGCTGGCACGTAAGCGCAGGCGGGGTCCTCGCCGAGGGGGTCGCCAGAGGTAGCCCATGCCCTGGCCCGCGACCCGCCACAGAGGTCGCGCAGCTGGCAGCGCCCGCAACGCCCCGAGAACTCAGCCCTGCGGACAGCCTTCAACAGGGGGTGGTCGCGGTAGATCGAAACTGGGTCCTGTTGCTTTACGTTACCCAGGCGCAGCGGCAGGAAGCCTGCAGGGAAAGCCCACCCGTCGTGCGCGATGAAAAATATGCCCTTGCCGTCGCGCGTCCCTGCAGTAGCCGTCTGTGGGCTCGTTTGCGGCAGGCCAAGCAGCTGGCGGAGCCGGCGTGATTGCCGGCGGTACAGGGGGCCGAGCGAAAAGGCCGTCTGTGGGTCTTGGTCTTGGCTTAGTGCTTGGCGTTCGGCGACGACACGGCGGTACCACGGGCCTTCCACCGTGCGTACAGCGAAGCCGTAATGGGAAGCCTCGAAGAGGAAGTGGGCAACGTCTTCGTTCTCGCTTGGTGCCAGCTCTTGCTGGTCCCGGCCCCGGCCCACCTTGACGAGGAAGAAGACTTCCCATGCCGTGGCGCCAAGATCTTTTACGAGCGAGGCGACACCGGCTAGCTCGTCGGCGTTAGAGCGCATTACGGCGGTGTTCACTTGCACCTTGAACCCGAGCTCGCTCAGCTGGGCCATAGCCGCCAACGTCTGCGCGAAGTGGCCCGGTACCCCTCGGATCTGCTCGTGGGTGGCAGGAGTGGACCCGTCCAGGCTGATAGACACGCTCGTGACGCCGAGGTCCCGCAGTTCTTTGAGCGGGCCACCAGTGAGCCTGGGCGTGACGCTGGGTGCCAGGGCTACAGGGAGGCCATTTTGCCGAGCAGCAGCCACGAGCTGGAGAAGGTCCGGGCGGGTCATAACGTCCCCTCCGGTCAGGACGAGCACCGGTGGCCGCTCGTGCTCGGAGCTGAAGCGGCCGAGCTGCTCGACCAGCGCCAGCCCCTCGTCGGTGGTCAGCTGGCCAGGCAGGGGTTCGGGCATGGCGGACGCGCGGCAGTGACGGCACGCCAACGCGCACGCTTGGGTGGTTTCCCAAAAGACGAGAGCCGGTGCTTTGTCGAAGTTCACCCTAAAAGGATGGGTCAGGCAAGCCTGTCGCAGTCAGGGCCGATGGTCCCGACTTCGGGCGGTGCCGAGCTCGTGGGAGAATCATTAGGTGATCCTGGAAATGACCGCAGACGAGATCGAAGAGTTCCTCCATGAGCAGGTGGTCGGCCGAGTAGGTTGCCACACAGGGGGGCTTACGTACGTCGTGCCCATCATCTACGCCTGGGAGGCAGGGTGCGCGTACGTCTATTCGATCGAGGGGCAAAAGGTGCGGATGATGCGCGAGAACCCGGACGTTTGCCTCGAAGTTGACGAGTACCGTCCGGGCGGGAGCTGGCGCAGCGTGATAGTGCAGGGCACTTTCGAAGAGCTGAGCGGGGACGACGCAGGGCTCACGTTGCGGCTTCTTGCCGCGAGGTTTGCCCGGCGCTCAAGCGGCCAAGGCAGCGATGGCCCTCGGGAGCGCCCCCGCGGGGAGGGCCGCGTGCCTGTTGCCTTTCGCATCCGCGCCCGGGAAGTCACCGGTCGCAAGGTCAACCGCTCGTTGCCGGCAGGCGCCAAGCGCCAAGCCGGCCGGTTCATCACCAGGCACTTGGCTAAGCGAGCCTAGCCGGGTTCTTGCACGGCCGACGGGCCCGTGCGCCCCGCCGGGCCTCTGTGAGCCTCGGCGGGGCAGAAGGTGCTCAACCGACCAGCACAACGCCACGTCGCACGGTGGCCCCGCCGTCCACGAAGATCGTCTGGCCGGCCCCCAGGACGTGGCCCCGCTGGGCATTGAGCAAGTTCATAGCTCTGGAGCTCAAGTTGAGGTAGAAGGTGGCAGTGCCACCAGCTCCGATGCCGTAGCTCGCCTGGGCGAGCAAGATGTTATGGGACCAGAGCTTGATGGTGCCACGGCAGGCCGCGTTGGCACAGTGCAGGCGCAAGCCGACCATGTTGTGGGAGACGTTGGCCCGGCCACCAGTCATGGCACTGATCGCCGGGCGGGGCGGGGGTGCCCCGACCAAGGTCAGCGAGTGGCGGACTGTAGCACCACCGTCCACGAAGATGGTCTGGCCGGCCCCCAGGACATGGTCCTTGGCTGAGTTGACGAGAGCCATAGCTCGAGCGCTTAGGTTGAGGAAGAAAGTGGCAGTGCCGCCAGCTCCGATGCCGTAGCTCGCCTGGGCGAGCAAGATGTTATGGGACCAGAGCTTGATGGTGCCACGGCAGGCCGCGTTGGCGCATTGCAAGCGCAAGCTCACCGAGCGGTTCGCAATGGTCGACTTTGACGTGAGGGCACTTACGACCGGGTGGGTAGGCGGCCTGGTGGTCGTCGTCGTGGGCGGGGTAGTGGTGGTAGGGGTAGTGGTGGTAGTCGTCGTGGGGGGGACCTGTGGAGCCACCAGGCCCTGGTCCCCGGCTGCTGTCGTGTTGGCAGCCTCGGTGTCTGCGCCCAGGTACAGGCTGTAGGTGCCCCCCGGCGGGTTCACCGTACCGGCCATCGTGAGCGTCAGCGACGCGCCAGCTGGCACGGTGCTGGCTACCACGTAGGTGACGTCGTCTGTGCCTGCCCCGTACCTGGCTGTGAGCGTCTGGCTACCGGCAGAGGAGGCCAGGGTGGCAACTCCGGGGAACGACGTCCCTGAGGGGCCGAGGACCTCGATCGTGTCCGTACCGCCTACCAGGGTACTGGCGGTGCCGAAAGTGCCGATGACGTACGTGGCCAAAGCCCCTGCTGTGTTGGGGCTGACGCTGACAGTGGGCGAAGTCGTGGCTACGGCGGAAGCGACCACGTAGGCGGGAGCGTACGCTGGAGCGGGGTCGGAGCTGGTCTTTACCGAAAAACCGGTGCTTGCGCTGTAGGTCCCAGGAGCGGGGTTCAAGACGTTGTACACCTGCACGGTCAGCGTGTCGTTGTCCGACACGGTGAGGTTAGTGGTGAGCGTCAGGGTGTCGTTGCTGGAGACCGTCGACGTCGGCACCAGGCCGCTTAGGACTTGGCTGGCACCGGTGGTGTTGTCGGTCACGACGGCGCCGGAGGGGTTGGCAAAGGTGGTGCCGCTTGGACCTTCGAGGGTGATGGTCCCCCCGGGGGCCATGGCGCCGGTCGGCCCGACGTTGAAGCTTGCTGTGTAGGTGGCGCTCGACCCGGCGGTGTTCGTGGAAAGGCCGAGGGAGAGGTTGGTCACCGTCCCACCGAAGGTGACCGGCCCGGCAAAGTTGTAGGAGCCGTTCAACGTGACGACGAAATAGTCAGACTGGTTCGAAGACGGGTTGGTGCCAGTGGCGATGATGCTGAGCTGGTTGCCCGCGTAGACCTCGGACGGCACTGATAGCTGCAGGACGACGCCGCCTTGTGTCGTGCTCGCCCCGCTGACGGGCGAAGGGGTGCCGATGACGCTCAAGGTGGCTCCTGTCGTGGTGTCGACCACGCTGTAGCCGCCCTGGCCGCCAGAGAACACGACGGTCCCCGTGCCGCCGTAGGGCAGGTCCGGGCACGGTGCAGCAGTGCTCTGGCAAGCCTGCAAAGTCATGGTTGCGGTACCAGGTGCGACTGCCACCGGTGCGGCCAGGCCGCTTATCTGGTAGGTGGCCCCGGTGTTCAGCGCGTAGGAGCTTGCCGTCACCGACGAGCTGCCGGTCGACGCGACGATGCTGACGGCATTGCTACTGGCTTGCCAGGCGGTGCTGGCGCTGGTGCTGGCGTAGAACGTGTACGAGCCGTTCACTGGGTTGCTGGCGGCAAAGGTGAGCGTCAACGTGTCGCCAGCGTTGATGGTGCCGCTGCCGCCCAGGTACACGATGAGAGGCGCCGACTCGGCCTGGCTAAGAGAGCTCTCGGGTGTGGCTGGGGCGAGGTACCCGTTGGCGGTCGTCGCGGAGAAGACGTAACCAGTTGACTCGTCGACGACCCCCGCACCGGCTGAGGAGATGGCAGACACGATCTTGTTGTACTGGCCGGCCGCGCTGGCGTCAGCGACCCTTATGTACGATGCGGCCGCCCGGTTGGTGCTTACAGTGAGGGCAGACGGCGTTACAAACGTCAGTTTGTAGTAGCCGGTGCCGGGGTAGGTGTTGGGGGAGACCGACGCGCTAAGGCCGCTTAGCGTCGCCGAGGCGCCGGCTATCGTATAAGGCTGCGTCTCAAGAGGAGAGAACGCAGACGCGCCGGTGGCGGCGATGGCAGCCACGGCACCGAAACTGGCCATCGTGAGCGCCACGGCACCAGCTACAAACCGTGCGCCCTTGTGGTCTCGCGGCCCTTCAGCTCGGGGAGCCACTTTACGCATCCTTATGCCACGCATACTTGTGCCACCTCCACGGCGAGACAGTTGAAGGCAACGCTACCAGGGCATGTGAGCGGCTTAGGTTCGCGCTGCACAGCTGTTGGCATCACAACAGTTGCCAGTTGCGAGGGCGCCAGCCGTGGCGGCCGTACGACTGCGACGAGCCGCCTGCCCGCACCGCGGGCCGCCCGCCGCAGCTAAGACCGTAACCGTAGCCCATCAGTACAAAATAACCGTGGAGCCCCAACGACTGGTTCCCAGCATATTTCGTCACAGTGACGCAATATGGCACGCAGCACGGGGAAAGAGGCAGACGGCGCAAGAAAGCCGAGCGACAGGCTCCTTGGGCACGAGGGCTGCTTCGCGCTACATTCGCTCCAGGGAACTAAGGCCACAGGAGGACTTCGATGCACCAAGCGGCCAGCCAGGCGGTCCTGGCAGCCATCAGCAAGCACCAAATAGCCGGGATCGTCGCAGTTGTCGCCGCCGTCCTCCTTTTCATTGCCGGGGGCTTCAAGGTCGCCAGCAGGGCGGCTGGCGCTGCGCTGCTGCCTGCGCTTGGTGTCCTGGCGGTGATAGTCGCGGTCCTAATGTTCACGCGAGCCGTCTAAGCGCCCCTGGGCGCGCCCGCGCCGCCTTGCCTGGGTGGGCGCTGCTCTCATTGCAGGAGGTCACTTTCAACGGCCTAGCCCTCTGTCGAGGCCCGCCGATAATGTCCGTTATGTCAAGTTGTACTCGCGCCGAGGCTGGGTCGGGAACCTTTGGGGACCGATCTGCCGTGTGCGCATGGTGCTGTGAGGACGACAACGCTGTGGCTGGTTTGCTGCGGAGCTATTGGTGGGCGGGGTCTCGGTCCTTCGCTGGTCGCCGGCGCGGCCGGGCCACTGTCGTCCACCTGCGTCATGGCTCGATGCCGTACTGGTCGAGGCGCACCTTTTTCGGGTCGGCGCGTGCGACCATTTCCTCGGTCAGGCGGCCTTCGTCTTCGGGCAGCTGGTCGGCCTGCCTGGATAGCCGCTCGAGCCAGTTGCGCTCGGCCTTCCTCAAGTGCAAAGCTCCGTCGGCTTCGCCCTGGCGGAGGACGGCCAGGGTCGAAAGCGTCGCCCGACGTGCACGTAGGTACGGGGTCGGCTCGGCAATGATCTCTCCTGCGAGGTTCAGGGCTATATCGGGGCGCAACACGTAGGCTTGAGGGTCGTTGGCTTGGTCGCTCGCCACAAATAGGTCCCGTAGTAGGGCTTCCTGGCCAGCCTTGGTGGCTTCGTTCATGAGGCGCGTGGCGTACGCGAGCTGCTCCATGGACACGGTCGGGGCCATGGCGCCGAGGAGCTTGACGTTTTGGACAGACTCGTTGCTCCACAGGTCGGCGACAGCCTTGGCGATGTTGCCTATTGGGGAGAGGTGGGCGCAGGCTGCCTCGGCCCCCTCGAGCGCCATCGGGTAGCCGGTTATCGCCTTCAGGTACACGTTCTCGTAGGCACAGTCCTTGCCTGGCCCGAGCGCCCCTTGCTCGTAGGCCACAAGGCTCCTCGGCACTCCGACCACCCGGACGACGGCTGCCAGTACCTTTGGGATATGGCCGCTGTCAGCCAGCGCCATAGCAGTATTGGCGAAACCGCAGGCGCTGTCCCCCGCTGGGAGCGCCTTGTGCTTGGCCGAGAGCGCGACGATGGTGCCCCAGAGCTCGGCCATGTCCCGGCTCGCCAGCACCCCGAGAGCGAAGACCGAGCCCGCCAGGTCGCCCATGAGCAGGGCGTCGTCGTGGAGCTCCTTGCCGCCGGTGCTCTCAATCGACAGCAAGTCGGCCCCTGCCTGTGCGCACAGCTCGAAGGTGGCCAGCATCTTTTGCCACTCTTCGCCCTCGTGCATGAGCGGCGGGCGCACGAAGTCCCGGATGTCGTTGGGGGTCACCCTCAAGGCGCACTTAAGCCCGTCGCTGGCCGCGTGACGGTCCAGTACGGCCCGCAAGGTGGCGGTCACCTCAGCGCCCCACTCGGGCTGCCGGGTGAGGTCGGGCAGCAGTTCTAGCTCCATGACGAGCCCCGGCACCGCCAGGGCAACAGCACGAGCGCAGGTCTCCTCAGCCATCTGGGTGTACTCTTGGAGCACCTGGGCCATGGTGGCCCCGTTCACCTGCATCGGCGGCAGCGTGAAGTTCAGCTCTGGGTACACGGTGCCGGCGCCGAGCCTCAGGCCGTTGCCGACCTCCAGGGGACTTGGGCAACGGCCGAAGACGAAGCTGCCAAGGTCATCGACTGCTAAGTGCGTGTACTTCACGCTGATTGCCTCACTTTCAATTGGGCGTGGTGCCAAAAGGCTCCATGAGGCCTTTTGGTGACCAGCGCAGGAGCAGGGGCTTCAGGCTATAGACGGGGCGCGTCGTTGTCGGTAACGGCAGGTGGCGGCCACGGCGCAGTAGTCACAGGGCTCGCCCGATCGGCCCAGGTCTCCCCCAATGCCGACCACGAGGGAGGTCGATTTTTGGGGCAGCATCATGAAGCTTTCTGTCAGGCTCACACCTATAGACGCTGCGTCGACCAGTGAGAAGATCTGACGCTGGCCGGCTGCCAGCGGCCAGCCGACCATGCCCGGGCTGAAAGGCGTGGTGGTGAGCGACCCCCCGGCTTTTGCCTGGTCGCCCACTGTTTGGCACAGCGCCGCCACCAGCAGGTCGACCGCTGCGGTGCCCAAAGCGTCAAGTGCGGCGCTCAGGGCCAAGTCCCGGCCCGAGCACTCGGAAGCAGCCGCTTCGAGGGCGGGCCCGACCGTGCAAATAGCCACGAGCACGTGCTCGGCCCGGTGCAGCTGCTTGGCGACAAGCGGCCCCGCCAGGTAACGTCCCTCTCCGAGACGAAGCCGTTCGTGGCTGAGCCCCTCGACCGCGTAGGACGCAGCCACCACGGCCGGTTGCAGCAACCCTTCGGCGGCCACGAGGGCCTGTCTGGCAACCTCTACGACAGAGGGGCGCTTGCGTGCACGTCCTGGGTCTGTGCCGAGCGCCCGCAGCAGCGCCTCGACATCGGGGCGCAGGTCCCAGTCGCGCAGGACCAACCCAACGTTGGCCGGCGCCTCGCCGGGCCCTGTAGCGCCAAGGTGCGAGCCAAGGGCCCATGCGCCGCCTTGGGTGCTAGCTCTACCGAAAGCGCTCACGTTGCCATCGCGCCATCGCTTATACCCCCAAGAGCTCTTTTACCTTGCGCACGGCCTTGGAGGCGTCAGGTGCGTAGCCGTCAGCGCCGATCTGGTCTGCGAAAGACTGCGTGATCGGCGCCCCACCTACCACCACACGGACTTTGTCGCGTAGCCCAGCTTCCCTGAGCGCCTCTATGACCGCCTTCATGTTCAGCATCGTCGTGGTGAGCAAGGCTGACATCGCCACTACGTCCGCGCCGGCCCGTGCCGCTTCTACGAAGCGCTCCGGTGAGACGTCTGTGCCCAGGTTCAGCACTTTGAAGCCAGAGCCCTCGAGCATGATCGACACCAGGTTCTTGCCGATCTCGTGCAGGTCGCCCTGCACGGTGCCTATAGCGACGGTCCCCTCTCCGCCCGCTTGGTGCTCCTCGGAGGCAAGGTGGGGCTTTAGGACTTCTAGGGCTGCGTTCATGGCGCGCGCAGACACGAGCATCTCTGGCACGAAGATCTCCCCCTCCTCGAAAAGCTGGCCGACTTCTTGCATGGCGGAGATCAGGGCGTTTTGCAAGATGACGTCGGCCGAGGTGCCCTCGTCGAGGCCTTGGGCTGCCAAGGTGGCGGCCAGCTTCGCCTGGCCGTCGACCACCGCTTGGCGCAGCTCCTCTAGTACTGGCATGGTTCCTCCTTGTCGCGTTGGCCGGCCGTGCCGGGGCCCTTAGTAGTTACGGAAGTCGTCCACTGCTTGGTACAAGGCGACCAAGTTCTCGACCGGGACCCCCGCTTGGACGTTGTGGACGGTGCTGAAGACAAAGCCGCCTCCTTCCCCGAAGGTCTCGATGCGCTCGCGCACCATGGCCCGTACTTCCTCCGGGGTGCCGAAGGGCAGTACCTGCTGGGTGTCTATGCCGCCGCCCCAAAAAGTCACCCTGTCGCCGTAGCGCTGCTCCAAGGCCTCTGGGGCCATCTTGGCGGCAGAGGTCTGCACCGGGTTCAGGGCGTCAAAGCCAGCGTCCACGATGTCGTCGAGCAGGTCCCAGACCGACCCGCACGA
>JBMFUG010000027.1:27039-28243 GCA_049966695.1 Acidimicrobiales bacterium
GAGGTCTGCACCGGGTTCAGGGCGTCAAAGCCAGCGTCCACGATGTCGTCGAGCAGGTCCCAGACCGACCCGCACGAGTGGATGAAGGTCTTCCATGCAGTGTGCTCGTGCACCCAGGAGTTGACCCGGGCATGGAAGGGCTTGAACAGCTTCCGGTAGGTGCGCGGCGAGACTAGCGGGCCGAGCTGGGCCCCGAAGTCCGTGCCGGTCACGAAGACGACAGAGACCTTGTCGCCCACCGCCTGGTAGACGCGCTCCAAGTTGGCGAGCCCTATCTCGCACTGGCGCTCGAAGACCGACCAGATGTGCTCAGGGCGCTCCGAGAGGCTCACGTACCATTCCTCGACGCCACGGATTCCCTTCACGTGGCGCAGCTGCATGGCCGGCACTAGGGCCACGTCGCCGAAACCTGTGTCGCCCAGGCTCAAGAGCACGGCCTTGCCTGTTCGGTACTGGCGTTCGACTTCAGCTTTTACGTAGGCGAGGTCGTCCTCGCTTATAGGGCCGAACTCCTCCAGGTTGTCCTCTACGTCCAAGTGCTCGTCGTCAAGGGGGCCCTGGCGCTCCAGGGCGTCGAAGTAAAAGCCGCCCTTTGGCATGCGTGCCGAGGGGGGCACAGAGGTGTCGCCTGCGGGGTACTGGTAGATGCTGCCGTCTGGGCCTGGCTCGGTGTTGAACAGCCCGGGCACCAGCACGGGGGTGCCGTCGAACAGCTCCCAGGGCTTCCAGTCCTCGTTCGGGAAGCCGAACATGTTGTCGCGGCGGCCGACGCCCACCACGTCTACCCCTAGCGCCTCGGCTAGGTCAGGTTTCACCTCGCCCAGCACCTGGTAGGGCTCGACGACCTTGACCGGGGTGCCAGGGGGGTCTAGGCCTAGCGCTTGGCGCAGGCGGTAAACGGAGCTCGCGTGCATGCCCGTTACCAAGCTCCCGCCCAAGTCGAGCGGGACCTTGTCGCCTTGGCGGTGCGCCAGCGCCATGTGCACTCTTTGCCTGGACAAGGCGGCGCCCCCCTGCCCTTGGCTGCTCGCGTCGCCAGGGCCCTTCTCGCTATCGTCCGGTGTGCTCACTTGGGCTGCCCCTTAGCTGGGGCCCCTCCTTTCTCCTGGGCGCCTGTTTTGGTCTTTTGGGCGTCAGCTCTCCTTGGGAACATCAGCTGGTCGGCAAAGGCACCTGCAAAGCCGGGGTGCGTCGTCAGCTCGAC
>JBMFUG010000028.1:0-27939 GCA_049966695.1 Acidimicrobiales bacterium
AACAGCCCCTGGGGGCTCGCCCACCGCCGAGAGCTTCGCCAGAGCCCCTGGGACTGTGCAAAGTTCCTAGAAGGCCGCCAGCTCCAAGTGATGGCCCGCTCCTACGGGCTCGTGACCGCTCATAGTTCGTTGTTCGCCCCATGTGCGCTTCCAGGGCTCGCCTGGTGGGGGCGCGCCCTGGAAGCGATCGGGCGGTTGGCACCTGGCGCCGGTGCTTTTCGGGTCTTCACCATCACCATCAGCGGGAGGTAACTATGCAAGTCAGCTGCCAGTTCGCCCTCTACCCCTTGGGTGTCGAACGCCTCGGGCCCCAGGTTGACAAGGCCTTGGCTGCAGTATCTGCGCACGGCCTCCAGGTCCAGCCCGGGCCCATGGCGAGCTTGGTCAGTGGAGCGCTCGACGATGTCTTCGCCGCCCTTGCGGACGCGTTCCGCTCTGCAGCAGCGACTGGGGTCGTGCTCGTCGCCACCGTCTCTAATGCCTGCCCGGTAGCTTGAGCCAAGGCCGGCACTTGTGCACAGCTTGAGCTGGGCCTTATTGGTAGCCATCTTGAGCCGCTCCTACGTCTAGCCAGCTGCGCCAACCGCGCTCGGCCGCAGCTCCTCGGGCGGCGATGAGACAAGCCGCAGCTTGCTGAAGGCGGTAGCAAGCACTGGCACGGTGGCAACTGCTGCTATGAGCCAAAGGGTGGGACGGTCCCCGAGCGCCCCGGCGAGGAAGCCTCCCAAGAACGAACCTAAGGGCATGGCCCCCATGACGAAGAACTTCATGGTAGCAGTCATACGTGCCGTCAGCTCGCTAGGAGTTATGGCCAAGCGCAGGCTCACTTGGTTCACCGAGTACAAAGGCGACCCCATTGACCTAAAAAGCCACCCTGCCACGAGCAAGGCCATGGCGTCCTCGGCTCGGGCCAAGGGCAGGAGGGCCGGGCCCAAAGCACCCAAAGCAGCTCCGGCAACCATCGTCCGGCCAACGCCCAACCTGGCGGTCACCTTGCGCACCAGGGGCGCCCCTACCAGGTAACCGACGTTGCCCATAAAGAACACAAGCCCTATTGTCCCGGCCGAGTAGTGCAGCACCCGGGCCTCGAACAGCACCAGCACAACATTTAGGGCGGCACCCACGAAGTTCCAAGCGCCAGTACCCACAGCGATCCAGCGGAGCAATTGGTGCTGGGTCACATAAGCCAGCCCCTGAGCCACTTGCCTTGCCATGCCGAGCTGCTCGCTCGGCTCAGCTGACGTTGGCTCCACAGCACGGATACGGCGCACGGACAAGCCGGCCACGGCAAAACCGACGGCGTCGGCCAAGAGGGCCAGGGGGGCAGACAGGGCCTTGACCAGGTACCCTGCCAGGCCAGGTCCGAACACCTGAGCGCCGGAGTTCGCGAAGGTCAGGCGAGAATTGGCCTCATGGAGGCGGGCGTTGCCCACCAGAGCGGGCAAGTAAGCCTGCCAAGCTATATCGAAAAAGGTGCTCATGACCCCAACCAGGACTGCCGTCCAGTCCAGCACGACTATGTCGACCCGGTGCAAGGCCCACAAGACCGGCACGCAGGTCAGTACAGCCGCCCTGCCCATGGCCGCGCCGAACAGCACCGGCTTCAACCGCGCGCGCTCCAGCCAGGCACCGACCGGCAAGCCCACTAGCAAATAAGGCAATGTGCCCAAGGCCGCCAGCAGGCCCACCTGTGCAGCGCTGGCATGGAGGCCCAAAATGGCGATCAGGGGAAGGGCAAGAAGGCTGACCTGGGCTCCAAGGTTTGAGGTGGTGGCGCTCAGCACCAGCTTCTGGAAGTCAGGGAGCCTCATCAAGGGCTTGGGCGCCTCGCTCCCACCAAGCTGCGCAGCCCGCGCGCCTAGTTCTTCTTCACATCCCACGACGAAGTTCCCAGTTGTCCCAGCGCCCTCGCAGCGAAGGTCCCGTTCTTAGCTTAGCCCGGCTGGCGGAGGCGCCAGCTTTAATGCCGCTCGACGCGTTCAGCTAACGTCGCCCGACGCGAGCTCGAGAAGCTTTGCCTGCGCGAGCACCTAAGACCTCGCGTACTGTGGAGACGTTGCAAAGGCCGTGCTCGGGGGCAACAACTCGACGAACGTTACGCCAACGCAATGTGGTCGCTCGAGGCGTAGCGCACGACCACCAGCCCGAAGTGAAAAGAGTCGAAAAGTGCAAGCAGTTAAGGGCTTTGCCAGGCTAAAGCAGCGCACAACGGCGCCGTACCTCCTGGAGCTAGACCTCAGCCAACCCCTGCTCGAAGACGAGCCCACAGAACTGCCCGCACGGTTGCTCAGGCGACGGCGTGCTTCACTGCCTCTCATGCTCCGGGTGCTACGCGACGCGACTGACGACCCGAAGGTGTGTGGCCTAGTCGCAAAGGTGGGCCCTCGCGCGATGGGCCTCGCTCAGGCTCAGGAGGTACGCGATGCCGTCGCAGCTTTTTGCTCCTCCGGTAAACCGGCTGTCGCTTGGTCAGAAACTTTCGGAGAGTTTTCAGCAGCCACGGTCCCCTACTACCTGGCGAGCGGGTTCGACGAGATCTGGCTCCAGCCCTCAGGCGAGGTCGGCTTCGTCGGGATAGCTTCGGGCTCGTTGTTCCTCGCTGAGGCGTTGGACAGGGCTGGCGTGCGAAGGCAGATCAGCACTCGCCATGAGTACAAAAGCGCCGCCAATATTTTCTTGGAAAGGTCGTTCACAAAGCCACAGCGCGAGGCAGCTCGGCGAGTCGTCACATCACTGTTCGACCAAGTGACGGCCGGCGTTGCCAGCAGCCGGCACCTTCCCGAACAAGTCGTGCGCGACCTGGCTGACCGGGCACCGGTGCCAGCTAGTGAAGCCTTAGAGGCTGGCCTGGTCGACCACCTGGGCTATCGCGACGAGGTTTACGCCTACCTTCGGCGCAGGACGGGACCGGCGACCAAACTGCTATTTGCCCACCGCTACCGCCGCCGACGCCCAGTGAGCGTGCAGGCTCACTTCGCTATAACCCGCCGGCGCAGCGTCGTAGCTTTGGTGACAGGAAATGGCCGCATCCGCTTGGGCCGTGGAGCTCAGGGCCCATTTCCCGCAGCTACCATGGGTTCGGACACCGTCTGCGCAGCGTTGCGAGCCGCTCTCGAGGACGAGCGCGTGCGGGCAGTCGTTTTCCGGGTCAACAGCCCGGGCGGTTCCTACGTGGCTTCCGATGCCATCTGGCGGGAAGTAAAGTGCCTCAAAGACGCAGGCAAACCCGTCGTTGTCTCGATGGCAGACGTAGCAGCCTCCGGCGGCTACTTCGTCTCAGCGCCAGCAGACGTCATAGTTGCCCAGCCGGGCACCCTGACCGGTTCGATCGGCGTGCTGGGCGGCAAGTTCTCGCTCGGCGACCTCCTCAACAGGCTCGGCATCGGCCATGACGCTGTAACCGTAGGCCGCCATGCCCGGATGACGTCGCCTTTCGTGCAGTTCACTGAAGACGAGTGGCGCAAGCTCTCAGAATGGTTAGACCGCGTCTATGACGACTTCATCAGCAAGGTTGCCACGGGCCGTTCCATGACCAAGGAAGCCGTGCACGAGGTCGCACGAGGGCGGGTCTGGACCGGGGCTGATGCTCAGGGACTGGGGCTGGTCGACGAACTTGGAGGCCTCAACCGCGCCCTGGCGCTTGCCCGGTCGCGCGCGGGGCTGCCCGCAAGCTCGGAGCTTGTGAGGTTCCCACGAACGTCACCTCTCCAGCAATTGCGGGCCCCACGCTCTAGCGAAGACAACACCGCTGCGGTCACTGCTTTCGGCAGCTGGGAGCCGTTCAGTGCTTTAGCAGCGCGGCTCGGCCTGCCACCGGCCGGCCCGTTGACCATGGCCCCTTTGGACCTTGGCCAGGGAGCTTGACGCCCCGCAATTTGGCCTACGTGAGCCGCTGGCAGAGAAGCTGCCCACCACTGGGGCAGGCACCTCAGACGGCCGCGCGGTAGGGGGCAAAGAGGCACTACTTCAGCACGCGGCCGTGCCCAGCCAGAGCGGCTCTTGCTAGGCGCACGTAAACGACTAGCGACAACCAGCCTAAAACCAGGCCGCTCACGGCGGCCACCCAAGCCAGGACCAGAGCTGAACGGTGCCACCCGATCGTCGAGTGCCCGGCCAAGAACAATGGAAAGGCGCACATGAGCCCAAAGGTCCCCGCTTTGCCCATCAACGTGACATCGATCCTTTTGGCCCCCGCCATCGCCAAGTACACTGCGCCCGCAGCCACAAGAGCTTCCCGGGCGATGGCCACAGCCGCGATAGCCAACGGTACGGCACCCACGACGAGGATGCTGACCACAGCGGTGGCCAACAGGACCCTGTCGGCTGTGGGGTCCAGCACCTTGCCTAGCTTGGTCACCTGGCCAAGGCGGCGGGCAAGCTGCCCGTCCAACCAATCAGTGAACCCAAGAAAACCGAGGAGCACTGCTGCGGGGAACCAGTCGCGATGGCCCGGTTGGGCAAGTAGCCATACGAAAAGTGGAGGCAGGAGCAGCCGGGGCATCGTCACCGCATTGGGCAATGAAACGATGCGGTCCTCTCCGGTCCGACGCTGCCCCCGTCGCCCCCCGACAACCGGCTCGTCATGCCGGGGAGAGCTGGCAGGGGGCTCGCCCCGTCCCCCAGCCACGTGCCCAGGCCCCGCCGGTCGGCTCCAAGCACCGCTCACAGCCACTTCCCAAGCGGGTCGGCCCTGACTGTCCCAGATCCGGCACGCACGTGCATGAAACCCAAGGCAGCTACAAAACGTACGTTGGCATTGGGCATTTGCCCGCCGAACAGGTCAAAGGGGCAGCGAGGGTGCTCTGTCGGGCCACCCGGGCACCTGGCCCCTTCAACGTACCCCATCTAGCCAAAGTACCAGGGTGCGACCTAGTCCCATGCACTGGCGCCAGAGCCACCTGTACGACTGGTGATGCGGGGCGCCAGTGCGGCTGCTCCCGGCGGGGATAGCCTGTTCCCCTGTGCTGGCCAGGAAGCTGAAGCAAGAAGAGCTAACAGAAGACGCGAGCTCGCTCACCCCCATGTACGGTTCCAGGCACCTACGTGAACCTGTCCCCCGGTACGAGCTGCCCGAGAGCTCCATGCCAGCCGAGGTTGCCTACCAGATCGTCCACGACGAGCTCAACCTGGACGGCAACCCGGCTCTCAACCTGGCCAGCTTCGTCACGACTTGGATGGAGCCGGAGGCCGACAAGCTGATGGCGGAGTCTTTCGGCCGCAACTATATAGACGCCGACGAGTACCCCCAGACCACGGAGCTCCACAACCGGTGCGTGAACATGCTGGCAAGGCTGTTCCACGCCCCCGAGCAGGGGACCGCAGTCGGCTGCGCCACCGTGGGCTCTTCCGAAGCCATCCACTTGGCCGGCCTAGCATTGAAATGGCGTTGGCGCGCCAAGAGAGCTGCTCAAGGCAAGCCGACTTCGGCACCAAACATAGTAATGGGAGCAAACGTCCAGGTCTGCTGGGAGAAGTTCGCTCGTTACTTTGACGTCGAACCTCGCTATGTGCCGCTTACGCCCGAACGCTACGTTATCGGTACGGCGGAAGCGATGCAGCTGGTCGATGAGAACACGATCGGGGTCGTTGGGATCCTGGGCAGCACTTACACTGGCGAGTACGAACCGATCGCCGAACTGAACGACGCCTTGGCGGATAGAAATGCGCTTACCGGCTGGGACGTGCCCATCCACGTTGACGCGGCTAGCGGCGGCTTCGTGGCCCCGTTTACCCAGCCCGAACTGGCCTGGGACTTCCGCCTCCCGCTGGTGCGCTCGGTCAACGTTTCGGGCCACAAGTACGGGCTTGTCTACCCCGGAGTGGGCTGGGTGATCTGGCGACATGAAGACGACCTACCCGAGGAGCTCATTTTCCACGTCAATTACCTGGGGGGCGACCAGCCGACTTTCAACCTCAACTTTTCCCGGGGAGCTGGCCAAGTACTGGCCCAGTACTACAACTTCTTGCGCCTGGGCCGTGCGGGGTACACCAAGGTCATGGAGGGCCTCGAGGCCACTGCTAGCTACCTCCGCCAAGCCGTCGAAAAGAGGGGGCATTTCGAAGTGCTGAGCAAACCTCGCACAGTGCCTCTCGTTTGCTTCCGATTACGCGGCCCAAAGCGCGAGTACGACGTGTTCGATATCTCCGCCTACTTGCGCCAGCGGGGCTGGGTCGTCCCTGCTTACACCCTCGCCCCGAACGCTGAACAAGTGGCGGTGCTACGAGTGGTCGTCAAGGAGAACTTCTCACGAGACATGGCGGACATGCTGGTCGACGACCTGGTCAGGACCGTTGAGCTACTGGACAGGACCGGGCCAGCCCACTTGGGCAACTCGCCGGCCCGGCCAGGGCCACGGCAGATCCCTGGCGCCCAGCTCACTAAAGCGCGCCCCGCCTCTCACAAAGGCACACGCGGCGTTTGCTAAGGGACGGCAGCCATCGGGACGAGACGAGCACCCTCTAAGCCCAGCGAGGGTGGACTAGCTCCTGCCGGGGCGGCACCTCTTGCAACCAAGTGCGTCAGCTCCCTTGGGCCGGTTGCTCTAAATGGCCCCCGAACTCCTTGCGCATAGCAGAAAGGACTTTGTTAGCGAAATCAGCCTCCCCGCGCGAGCTGAAGCGCTCGTACACAGCTGCCGAAAGCACATGCGCTGGGACCGCTTCGTCTATCGCAGCCTTCAGCGTCCAGCGCCCTTCACCAGAGTCCGAAACACGCCCCCCGAAACCAGACAGCCCCGGGTCGGAGTAAAGGGCATGAGCAGTTAGGTCGAGCAACCACGACGAGATGACGCTGCCGCGTCGCCAAACCTCGGCGATCTCTGCCAAGTCGAAGTCGTACTGGTAAAGCTCCGGCTCCTCCAGTGGAGCGCTCTCTGAGTTGAAGCCGCCCGTGGCCGACTTGCCCACGTTGGCTTTAGCCAAGATCTGAAGGCCTTCGGCGTAGCTGGCCATTATCCCGTACTCGACCCCATTGTGGACCATTTTGACGAAGTGGCCGGCGCCTGCCGGGCCACAGTGCAGGTAACCCTGTTCGGACCGAGACGGTTCACCCGATCGTCCCGGCGTCCGCGAAGCAGCCCCCACCCCAGGGGCAATAGCAGAAAAAATGGGGCTTAGGTGCTCGACGACCTCTGGTTCGCCACCGATCATAAGGCAATAACCACGTTGTAGGCCGAAGACCCCACCGCTCGTGCCGACGTCCACAAAGTGGATGCCTTTGGGCTTTAACTCGGCAGCACGGGATATGTCGTCGCGGTAGTGCGAGTTGCCACCGTCGATAATTATGTCACCGCTGGACATAAGCCCTGCCAGCTGGGCCACTATCTCCCCGGTAACCCCTGCCGGCAGCATAAGCCATACCGCCCTTGGTGCTCTGAGCTTCGCCACAAGGTCTTCCATGCTCTTCGCTCCGGTCGCCCCTTCGGCTACCATCGCTTCGACTGGAGCCGTGCTTCTGTTGAACACCACGCAGTCGTGCCCCGACGCCATGAGCCGCCGTACCATATTGGCGCCCATGCGCCCAAGCCCGAACATCCCCAGTTGCATGCTGCCTCCTATTGTTATGACGCCCAAGCGCACCAGCGCGCTGCGCTCATGCAAGCTATCCGACAAACGTCCACCCTACCGCCGGAGCAGTTGAGACAGAAGTTGAGACAGAATGGCAACCGTGGGTAGTTACAAGCCCCGCCACGCCGTGCGCGACCAGCACCCTGCCGCCAGCGAGACCGGACGGGCACGGGTCAAGTTGCTCGGCCGGAGCTTGGAGAAGCTGACTGTCCTACGTGCCGGCCTGGTGCTCGTCGGAGCCGGCATCGTCGTCGGTTCCTTGTTCCTCCCGAGCACCAACAAGCGCGCCCCCGCTTTAGCCCCAGGGCGGACCAGTCCCGTGCCGGGGCAAGCACGCACTCCGACAAGGCCAGTCCCGCGCCTTGCCGAAAGCGCCACGGCCGCCGGGGCGCCGACCACTTCGCGGTCCTCCAGCTCGGGCCATCGAGCAAGTTCTGCCAGACGCAAGGCCACGCCGGTTGCTCCGCAGCCGGCAAGCGCCAGCACGCCAAGGAGCGTACTGGCGTCAGTGCCCGAGGCCACTACCGTGACGACAAGCTTTTTGGCCATCTCAAGCCCTGCTCGCAACCTCCCCACCCCTCCGGGACTTGGGCCGCTTTTGCGCCAGGCCTGGGTGGCAGCCGACCCAGGCAGGACTGGCATGGCCGCTGCCGACGTCCGCGCGACCGTCGCCGGCTCCGTCTACTACGCGTTGCAACCCGCCATTGCTACCCGTTGGGCCATCGCCCGCTTCGTCCCAGCACCCGTTGCCACTGGGGCCGTGCTGGCCCAGTTCAACGGGGTGGCTGCCTTCGAACAACCCCCCGGCGGCCCTTGGTCCTACCTGGGAGAGTCGTCCGGGCCCTGTGGTGCCGACGTGCCTATGCCAGTACTAAAAGCCTGGGGGCTCTGCAGTTCACCGGGTTCTTAGTGCTTAAAAAGACTCTGGGGCAGCACAGCAAGTTTTTAGGGCAAAAGCACTAAGTCGTCCCGGTGGACGACTTCAGCAGGGACATCGCCTGGCAGCTCAGAAGTTTGCCTGCCGGCCCATTCCGTCAGCTGTGCCGCGCTGTGCTGCACCAAACCCTTGGCGAAGATTTCTCCGTCCGGCCCGGCGAGCTCAACGGCATCATCGGGCATGAAGTCCCCCTTCACGAGGCTCACGCCTGCAGGCAGCAACGACACCCCCCTTTCGACCAGTGCCTTTTTCGCACCCGCATCGACCACGACCTTCCCGGCCGGTGCCAACGCGAACGCTATCCACAGCTTGCGCGCCGGGAGCTTCTGGTGCCGTGGTCGGACCACCGTGCCAACGCCCGGGGTACCCGCTACAGCATCGGGCAACACCTGGGGACGGTCGGCCGCTGCTATAACAACCCGTACCCCCGACCAGGCAGCGATCTTGGCAGCAGCCAGCTTGGAGGCCATGCCTCCGCTACCTCTGGCACTACCAGGCCCGCCAGCCATGGCAAGCACTTGGTCCACCTCGCGCACCTCCTCGACGAGCGACGCCTCATGGTCAGTGCGGGGGTCCGCCGTGAAGAGCCCAGCCGCGTCCGTGAGGAGCACAAGCAAGTCGGCCTGCAACAGGTGAGCCACCAACGCAGCCAGACGGTCGTTGTCACCAAAACGAAGCTCATCGTCGGCAACTGCGTCGTTCTCGTTGACGACTGGCACGACACCAAGACTGAGCAAAACACGAAGCGTTTGGCGCGCGTGCAGGTACTGAGAGCGGTGGACAAAGTCAAGCGGGGCAAGCAGCACCTGCCCGGCCACCAAGCCAGCCTCATCGAACGCGCGCTCGTAGTGGCCCATTAATCGGCTCTGGCCAACCGCCGACAGGGCTTGCAGGACCTCTGTATCTCCCTGACGGTGCCGCAGGTCGAGCACGGAGAGACCGGCGGCGACAGCCCCACTGGTCACGACCACCACCCTGTCACCACCAGCGCGCACACTAGCCACCTCGTCACAGAGCTTTGCGATAGCGCTATGGCGGATGTGCCCTTGCTCGTCAGTGATCGAAGATGTCCCCACCTTCACGACCACTGTCCGGCGCGCCGGCTCGGGCAGGACCTTGTCCCGGCGACGGGAGCACATCAGTCGGGCTGCCATTCGAACTCGAAGTCGCCAACGCGCACACGGTCGCCTTCTTGCGCACCGGCACGCTGCAGGGCACGGTCCACCCCTAGCCGGCGAAGGCGGCCCTGTGCGTAGTCGAGGGCGCCTGGGTCGGTGAGGTCTGACAGAGCCACCGCTCGCTCCGCCTGACGTCCCCGGACAACAAAGCCACCGTTGCGCTGTCGCTCGACAGCGACGCCGAGGGGGACCGGCCGGTGGACCACAAGCCGGCGCGGCCGGGGCATGGCGCGGCGCGCCCGCTCCACCTCCGCCGCCACTTGGCCCAACAGCCACCCCAGCCCTTCCCCCGTCACCGCTGATATGGCGGGGCCGTCCAGCTCTTCGCGCCATCCGGGACGAGCGAGATCAGACCGGGAACCTACCACCAAGCGCGGGCGCTCCAACAGCTCGCTCTGATGGCTCTCTAGCTCTGCCAAGAGCACCCTCAACTGCTCCGACGGGCGGCGCCCTTCGGAAGAGGCCAGGTCCACCATGATGACGAGCACTCGTGCCCGCTCTATGTGGCGCAAAAAGCGGTGCCCCAAACCTCGGCCTTGGCTCGCCCCTTCCACCAGGCCGGGGATGTCGGCCATCACGATCTCTTGCTCACCGGCACGTACAACCCCGAGGTGCGGCTCCAGGGTTGTGAACGGGTAGGGCGCCACTTTGGGCTTGGCGGCAGAGACCCGAGATATGAGCGTGGACTTGCCTGCATTTGGGAAGCCGACCAGGGCAACGTCTGCCATAAGTTTGAGCTCGAGGTTAAGCCAGCGCTCTTCCCCCAGCTCCCCTTGCTCGGCGAACGACGGAGCGCGTCGGCGGTTGGAGAGAAATCTGGCGTTGCCACGACCGCCCTGGCCCCCGCGAGCAGCCTGCCAGCGGTAGCCGGCAACAGCCAGATCTGCTAAAACCTCTCCCCCCTGGTCGCGCACCACCGTACCCTCCGGTACGGGCACCTCGAGATCGGCGCCGGCCCGACCATGGCGTCCCTTGCCTTGGCCGTGCGACCCCGAGGCGGCGCTACGGTGCGGGTGGTCCTTGAAAGCCAACAGCGAGGCGACGTTGTGGTCAGCAACCAACCACACGCTTCCCCCTGTACCGCCGTCGCCTCCGTCAGGCCCCCCTCGGGCGACGTGGGCCTCTCGTCGGAACGACACAGCTCCAGCTCCCCCGTCCCCCGCCTTGACATGCAGTTGGCACTCGTCAACGAACACGGGTAGCCCGCGACCGCTGCCCCGGCCGTTACAGCTCGGGGGCAGCCAAAGGTGTTACGTCCACCAAGCGGCGGCCATGACGGTGGCCGAAATGCACATGGCCGTCGACCAAAGCGAACAGGGTGTCGTCGCCCCCCCGGCCTACTCCTGTGCCCGGGTGGAAGTGGGTGCCGCGCTGGCGCACGATGATCGAACCGGCGGTGACAGCGGTGCCATCATAAACCTTCACGCCTAAGCGCTTGGCTGCGCTGTCACGGCCGTTGCGGGTGCTCCCGCCCCCTTTCGTCTTAGACACCTGGTCAAGCCTCCCTGGTGATGGCCGTCACTTCGACCGTGTTGTAGCGCTGGCGGTGCCCCCACCTGCGCCGGCCTCTCGTCTTGGGCTTGTAGACGAAGCCTCGGACTTTGGGCCCCTTTGTCTCCCCGACCACACGAGCAGCCACCTGGGCGCCCCTCAGCTGGGCCGGCGTCGCCAAGACGACCTTACCATCTACGACCAGGACCGGAGCGAACGAAACTTCCTCACCCGCGCGCGCGTCCAGGAGCTCGACGTCGATGCGTTGGCCCTCCACGACACGTTCCTGCTTGCCACCAGTCCTGATAACAGCGTACACAGGAGTAAAAGTATAACCGGCTCTGCCTAGCTGGCGCCGGACGGCCCCTTGCCCGTGTTCACCCGGGCACCATGGGCCTTCCGGCTACCCGACCGGACGCCCTGCCGTGACGTACCATCGACCAAGCTGACCAGCACCACACCCCCCATGGACCCTAAGGAGCCGAAAATGTTGGACCGTCCCGAGAGCCCCAACCCCTATGACCTCCTGCCCCCAGTCCCGAGCTTTTCGCTCACAAGCGACGACATCGCTGACGGGAGCCCTCTCCCACGTGCCCACGTGAGCAAGTGGGCAGGTGGTGACGACCAGAGCCCACATCTCCGCTGGGCAGGCTTCCCTGAGGCCACCGCCAGCTTTGCCGTCACTTGTTACGACCCGGACGCCCCCACGGGTAGCGGGTTCTGGCACTGGGAAGTTGCCGGCATCCCCGCGTCTGTAACCCAACTGCCCCGGGGCGCTGGCGAGGCTTCCGGCAAGCACCTACCGGCCGGCGCTTTCCAACTTCGCAACGACGCTGGGACGGTCGGCTACACAGGAGCAGCACCTCCCAAAGGCGACCGGCCGCACCGGTACATATTTGCTGTGCATGCCTTGGGCACCGGCTCGCTCGGCATTGGGCCAGACGCGACGCCAGCTATGCTCGGGTTCAACCTAACCTTTCATACCCTGGCGCGCGCCACTTTGACCGCCTTTTACCAGGCACAATAATGACGTGAAGGCATTTGCAGGTGCCGTCGGGGCTTTGGCGTTGGTTGCAAGCGGTCTGACTGCACCATCGCACGCCACTGGCGAGCACCCGCAGGCCGCATGGTCACGCGCTCGGTCGGCCAAGGCCTTTGCCCTTGACGTCCTCGACCAGGCCCCCCTGCCCCCCGGTGCCAGCCCGTGGAAAGGCACAGTGCCACCCGCTGCCCGGCGCCTTTTTGCCCACCCGGGGTCGAACGCCCCCATGACAGAGCGTGTCTACCTAGTGCATGAAGCTGCTACAGCTCCATTGCTCAACTACGTGCTCGCCCACCTGCCAGCCGGGAGCACCACAGCGGGCACCGGCTGGACGGCAGACCGCCAAGAGCAGACAAGCGAAGAGTTCAGCGCCACATTGCCTACGTTCGGCCCTCACGAGTACTCAGCCGTCCTTAGCTATGTCACCACGACGCAAGCTGGCCGCGGTTGCCTAAATCCTAAGCAAACGTGCCTCCTACAAGTCGGAGCGCAAACGCTGTGGGAACCCGCCCGGAGCGCCGCCGAAATAGCGCCGGTAGATGACCTGGCCACGCTGACATTATCGCCGTCAAGCCCCGCCGTCGTCGTGGGGCCAACGCAACCGCGTCCAGCCACGTTCAAATTGAGCCCGTCCGCCAGCGCAAAAGTGGTGAAGGCCTTCGACGCGCTCCCGTTGGCCCCTCCTGTAGTCTGCATGGAGGACTTGCCGCTGTACACGCTTGTGCTCCGTCCACCTGCCGGCAAAACCGGCAATGTCTTCAAAGTGGTGGGTTGGCAGTGCGCGTCAGAAGTTTCGGTGGCCATAGGGGCGACGGCACTTCACCTGCTGCACGACCCGGAGCGCTCCCTAGACAAGGTCCTGTGCCAGGTGGCTCCCAAGGCTGCCTCAGCTGAGAGCGGCAACTGCCCCTTACCTGCTGTCACCCCCAGCACAGGTGGTTAAAGAAGCGACTCGTCGAAGATTATGCCCCTGCCACCACAGGTTGGGCATGTCTCTGAGTAGGACTCCACCAGGCCTTCAGAAATGCGCTTGCGGGTCATCTCCACCAAACCCAGCTCAGAGATATCGAACACCTGCGTACGCGTCTTGTCCCGAGCTAGGGCCTCACGGAAAGTCCTTATGACCTCAGCCCTGTTGGCCGCGACCTCCATGTCTATGAAATCGATGACAATGATGCCTCCGATGTCGCGCAAGCGGAGCTGACGGGCGATCTCCTCTGCAGCCTCGAGGTTGTTGCGGAAAACCGTCTCTTCGAGGTTGGTAGTGCCCACGTTCTTGCCGGTGTTCACATCAATGACAGTGAGCGCCTCGGTGCGCTCTATTATGAGCGACCCACCCGACGGCAACCACACCTTGCGGTCAAGGGCCTTATGGATTTGCTCATGCACCCGGAAGCGCTCGAACAAGGGCAAGGCTTCTGTGTCTTGGTCGGCTAGCTCTACCCGGTCGACAAGTTCGGGGCTGATACCGGCGACGTACTCTCTCACTTGCTCGTAGAGGCCGCGGTCGTCGATCACGACCGCCCTGTAGTCGCGGTTGAACTCCTCACGGATCACCCTCACAGCCAGGTCCGGCTCGCGATATAAAAGCTTGGGCGCCCTGGACGTGCGGGCCAATTTTTCGACCTGTTCCCACTGCGCCAGCAGGCGCTCCACGTCCCGTCTGAGCTCGTCAGCGTTGACGCCTTCCGCGGCTGTGCGGACGATCAACCCATGCCCAGACGGGCGGATATCGTCGAGCAACCGCCGCAGGCGCCTACGCTCCTCGTCGGGCAGGCGCTTGGATATGCCGTACGTCTCGCTGTTCGGTATGAGCACCACGAACCGCCCGGGCAAGGACACCTCTTGGGTCAGGCGAGCACCCTTGGTGCCTATCGGGTTCTTCGTGACCTGGCACACAATGCTCTGGCCGGTGCGTAACAACTGCTCTATACGAGCGCCGCGTGCCCCACCACCCAAGCGCCCCCGGGTTGGCTTGGCCTGGTCGTCGCCCGGGCCTTCGACATCCTCTTCGTCGAAGCGAAGGTCGCCCCGGTAAAGCACGGCGTTCTTGGGCGTACCGATGTCGACAAACGCGGCCTCCATGCCTGGTAAGACGTTCTGCACACGTCCCAGGTAGATGTTGCCGTCGATCTGCGTCGTGTCGTCAGCAGGACGCGAGACATAGTGCTCGATGAGCGCGCGCCCCTCCAAAACAGCGATCTGAGTGGCAGTCGGGCCCACGTGGACCGCCATAAGGTAACGGCCCAGCGGGCGACTGCGGTGTTCTCGGCCGACGTGCCGACCGTTGGCTTCAGGCTTGAGCTGGACGGCTGAACGGCCACTGCCGCTAACCGGCACTGGCACTGCAGCACTTTGGCTGTCCCCCACTACTACATTGGCGCCACCAAGAGCCGGGTCACGACCGTGGGCGGGGCCCGGCCTCACCACCGTCTGGCCCGCGCCTGGTGGCGCACCACGCCGCCGTCTCCTGGCAGTTTGGCGCGCTGCGCTCTGTGACGGCGGCTCGTCCGCAGGCTGGGCAGCAGCGGGCTCGCCGGCCGGGCGCGCTCGGCCTTCTGCACGCCGCAGCACCGGGGGCGTGCCCGGTCGAGTGTCCCCTATCTTGGGCTTGGGCGCACGTGGGGGAGCAGGTTGCGTAGCGCCGAGCTTTGCACCTGCAGGCTCTTTGGCCTCCTCTGGCGAGTTGGCCTCCTCTGGCGAGCCGACAGCAGGCTGTTCGGCCCCACCCGCACTGGCACCAGCAGAGCCAGTGAGCACCAAGGGAGCTTCTACCAGCTCGGCAGGCACCGACGTCTTTTCTTGGGCGCCTACAGCCGGAGCTGTTACGAGAACGCCAGGCGACCGCCTGCCCCGGCCGCCGCGTGAACCACGGCGGCGCCGTTTCGGCCGGGCAACGCTGTCAATAAGCTCCTCTGGCGCGTCCCCGTCTCCCTTGGCGCCGGCGGGTGCCAGCCCGGGCTCGAGCTCGGCGCCCGCCACACCTGGCTCCTCTGGCAATGGTTGCGACATCTAAACTTCCCCTTCAAATGAAGCACGCTCGGCAGCGCGCGAGGCACGCCTCTAGCGGCAGCTTTGGCCCTCGTGCCGGCACCCGGACATCCCAACGGCCAATGAGCGGGAGAGGCGGCATGATAGCCGAAGTAGTCCTCCGGCAGTGCTAGCGCAGGTCGCGGCAAAACCGTCACCCAGCCGACAGGCCCTCCTAGCGTGCTTCCTTTGACGGAACGAGCACGATCAGTAGCCTGCTCTTTTGGGAACGCCGACGCGCCACCGCGCTCGGATAATAAACAAGCTTGCAGGTTCGCTCTCGCAGTGGACCGAACAAAAGTCAAGAGCCTGTGCCCCCGCAGTCGGGGTACCAAAGACCGAAGCCCTACGGTGCGGTGCGCACGGCCAATAGACCACAGTGAGCTCATCCCACGTCCAAGTTTACCTGCACCTGCGCCCCGGCCAACGAACTGAGCAAAAGCTTTAACCAAAGCTCAGCTACGGCCAAGCCAAGGCGGCTACCAGCAAGTGCCCACCGTACCCCTTCGCACGCCCCTCAGGCGAAGCGGTACATCCCGACGTTTACCACTAGCCCTATCGCCACCCAGTCCACAAGCATCGACGAACCGCCGTAACTGAGGAAGGGCAACGTTATCCCGGCGACGGGCATGATACCCATGGTCATGCCTATGTTCTCAAAGACTTGGAACGTGAACATGCACAGCACCCCGATGCAAATGAGGGTGCCGGCTAGGTCACGTGCCACCATGGCTGTCCGCCATGTGCGCCAGACGACCAAACCGAACAAGGCCAGCAACAAGGCCGAACCGACAAACCCGAACTGCTCAGCCACGGCGGTGAAGATGAAGTCCGTTGACTGGTTGGGGACGTAGGAGAGGTTGGTCTGTGGCCCTTTGAACAGGCCCTTGCCAGTCAGGCCACCATCGGCAATGGTCGCCTTGGCTTGGTCCAGGTTGTACTCGAGGCCCGCGGCGTAAGGGTCCGTTTTGCTGTTCACCGGCCCAACCCCCGCCGGGGCGGTGAGGAACGTGGTGAGCCGGTCCTTCTGGTACTGCTTGAGCACGCCCAGCTGCAGCACAGCACCGATGCCCACCACTGCCACCAGGGTCAGCGCCACCATGTGCCTGCCCTTGGCGCCGCCCATAAGGAGCATCCCGATCATCACCACAGCGAGCACGAGAGCGCTCCCCAAGGCGTCTTGCTTATATATGAGCAGGAAGGGGACCACCGACAGGCTAAGCACCACCAAGAGCATCCGCCCGTTGACATCGCCCTTGCGGCTGGCCAGCAGCGCTGCAAGAGACAGGACCAACGTGACCTTTACCAGCTCTGACGGCTCGACCTGGTAGCCGCCCAGCTGTATCCAAGACTGGGCGCCCAGCGTCTTGTGCCCGATCGCGAAGGTGGCGAGCAGTAGCAAAATGCTACCGACGTACAAAAGCGGTGCCCACGACAAGTACCGCTTGTAGTCGAACAACATTGTCACGCACATGGCAGCAAAGCCGGCGACTGCGAAAACGGCTTCCTTGCGCATGATGCTTTGCGGCCCCAGGCCAGCCACGGCCAAGGGGTTCTTCGTGGTCGCGTAGACCATTACCACGCCTATGACGGACAAGGCGCCAGCAGCAGCGATGATGAGGAGGTCCACGTGACGCCAAGCAGGAGTGACGGCGCTACGGCGAGCAACGCCACCCTTGGGGGCAGTACTGGTGGACGACAGCGTAGTCAGCGCCATCAGCCTGCGCTCCCGGTAGTGGCCGAGGGCTTGTTGAGCCCGAAGAGCGTGCGGTACTCCTGGGCCACTGCGTAAGCGGCAACTGAAGCACCGTAGCCAGACTGCTCGAAAATCGCGTCTACGGCAAAACGCGGGTTGTAAGCAGGAGCGAAACTAGCGAACACGGAGGTGTCCTGCTTGTACTCCGGCCAGGGCACATAGCCCGGGGGGCACTTGGCCGTGGTGCACAGGAGCTCCACTTGGGCAGTGCCCGTCTTGCCAGCCACCGGGTAACGGCTGAGCGGGAAACCAGAACCCGCAAATGAGCTGTAGGCCGTGCCCGTCGGGTTGGACGTGACGCCCAAGAAGCCCTGGAGCATCGCGGCACGGCCTTGCGCTGACGGCATGGTGACATGGTCCTTTACCTGCGGGCCAAAGCGCTTCAGCACCTTGGTACCTGGCGCACCGTTGGCACCAGGAGAGGTGACCGCCAACGCTATTTGCGGCACGTAAAGCGTACCGCCGTTTGCAAACGCCCCATAGGCGTCAGCCAGTTGGAGAGGCGTGACCAAGTCCTGGCCCTGTCCTATTGCCTCTTGCACCTCGTAACCGGGCTCCCAGGTGCCATTGGGGTAAGCCTTGGGGTACTGGGCATGTTCCCTGGCGACAACCTGCGCACTGGGGACAAGCCCCGGCGATTCCCCGGGAAGAGCTATGCCGCTGTAATCCCCTAAGCCGTACTGCGCAGCCACGCTTTGCAGAGGGTCGGGGCCGTCCAGGTGCTTGCCGTAGTCGTACTTTAGGTAGAAGGCGCCTCCAAGACTGTAAAAGTACGTGTCGCTCGACTCGGTAAGAGCTTGCTGGAGGTCCACCGGGCCGAGAGCGATGTTGTCGTTGTCATGGAAGACCTGACCGCCGATCGTGTACGTGCCGGTGTCGTCATAGATCGTGTACGGGCCACGTAGACCGTAGCGCAGCGTCGCAGTGGCAGTGATGAGCTTCCACGTCGACCCGGTGGCGTAGCCGGTCGATATGGCCCGGTCGAGCAATGGGTAGTGGTTGGCCGGGTTGTTGTAAGCCTTCCACTTTGCGTAGCTGATGCCCCCGATAAAGTCCACCGGGTTGTAGTCCGGGTAGGTAGCCAAGGCGAGGACCTGCCCGTTGCGGGGGTCTTCCACGACCATCGAGGCAGCCGGTGCCCGGCAATCGTAGGCCGGGGTGTCAGGGCAAGGCATGGCCCGGGCCTTGGCCACCCACTCTGCCAGGGCGTTCTCGGCCGCCTGCTGGTCTTGGAGGCTGATGGACAAGATGAGGTCGTCGCCCGGCACAGGTGGCCGGTAGCTACCGGGGACTACACCGAGGACGTGGCCCTGGGAGTCGACCTGCAGCTCCTCCACGCCGGGGATGCCGCGTAAGTACTTCTCGAAAGTGTTCTCGACGCCCGCTTGGCCGTACTGAGAGTTCGGCTGGTAGCAAGGGCCCACCGCCGGCCCGCAGCTCACGTTTTTCAGCTGTGCGTACTCAGAGCCCGTTATCTGGCTCACGTAGCCCAGGACGTTCGCGGCCAAAGAGCCGTGAGGGTAGTAAGGCACCGGCTCGGCTTGGACGCTGACCCCAGGCAATAGCGCCTGGTTCTCCCTAACTGCCAGGGCCACCGCGTTGCTTACTCCCTCGGCCACAGGCACTGGTTGGTAAGAGCTGTACTGAAGGTTGTCGACCGCGGACAAAACCTGGCCAGGTGGCATACCGAGGAGAGCTGAGAGCCTGCCGACAAGGCTCGGGTCGGCTAGCACCGAGTCGCGTTCGACAGTCACCACCTGCTCGATGCGGTTACCTACCAGGAGAACACCGTTGCGGTCGAATATCTCGCCACGCGGAGCTGGTATGTAAACCTTCAAAATGCCCTGGCCAGCCAGTTGCTGGACGCTCAAGCTCTGAGCTTCGATCCCCTGCAGGTACCAAAGCCGACCCAAGAGCGTGGCGAACAAGCACACCACTACTACCAAGATCGCCGTAGCCCGCAGCTTGGTAGACGACGGCCCCGCCGGAGGTGCAACGCTCACAGGATCACCGTAGCGTCCTTGCCCTGGCCTGTGAGCGTCGGCGCCGGCGCGACCGCGCAGACGCCCGCGACGGGCGTGGGGGGCCTAGCGCGTCCGCGGGTGGCTCAGCAGAGGACGCCAAAACCCCGCTCGCTCCCCGCAACGCCCAGCCCATCAAAGCCGTTGCGGGCAGGGCCAGAACAGCCGAGAACACTCCCTCCACGACAGCCTGCTCAACCAACCAGCTCTTGCCCGGCGCCACCAATTGGGCCTGGCCCACTAGGTACCCTGCAACGACAAAGATAGCCACGCCCATGCCCGTACCGGCAGCAGCTATGAGCGGCGTAAGCAGCGGGCTCGGCTGGAACAAGTTGGCTCTCGCCCAGCCGACCGCAAAACCAGCCAGGCAGGCCGCCAGTGCCGACAGGCCAAAGGGGGTGTTCTGGAGGAACATGTCGCTCAGCAGGCCGGCGCCGAAACCGGCTAGCGCCCCCGCTTGCGGCCCCCCAGCTATGCCAGCGCAGACGGCCAGCAGCATCATGAAATCGGGTGCCACGTTGTCGACCCGCAAGTCGGCACCAAAAGTGGTCTGCGCAAATGCCCCGAACAGCAAAACTAACGCGACCTTGCCGGCTACGTTGCCCGAGCGGCCGTTCACAGCAGACCCCCGCACCCCAAGGCGGTCACCCGGACTGAGCCGACCACAGCAGCACCTGCACCACCTGAAGGTCGCCTAAGTCGACGAAGGGCTGCATCGAAATTGACAACTGGAGAGCACCTGGCGGCGCGTAAACCGACGTGACCGTCCCCACCGGTATGCCTCCTGGGAAATGTTCCAGCTGCAGGCCGCTTGTCACAAGCTCGTCGCCTCGCTTTACGTTCGCGCCTACGTCGACACCCTGTACGCTCAAAGCGTTCCCAGCCCCCTGGCCAGTAGCAGCACCCACGACCACGGCGCCCCCGCTGGAGACGACGGAACCCCCGTTCGCAACAGCAGCTGCCCCGCTTGAGACGCTGCTCGGCCCTTTAGCACGACCGGTTTTGCCCTTCCCGCTCGCCTTCCCGGCAGGGGTGGAGCTCCTGCTCACCACTTCCACTCCCACGGTGAAGCTAGGGTCGTCCAAGAGGGTAACGGTTGACAAGTGCGCTGAGACTGAAGAGACGCTGCCCACCAGCCCCCCTGCTGCAACCACCGGCTCACCCACAGCTAAGCCGTTGTCAGAGCCACGGTTCACCTCAATGGTCTGTTCAAAATTGGCGCTCCCTAACCCCACCACTTGGGCGGCCACGGTCGGCACAGCCCCTAAGTAGTCAAGGTGGGCCTGAGCCAGGACCTGCTGGGCTTGGGCCTGCTCGCTGGCCGCCTGCACTTGTGCCGTTTGAGCAGCCACGAGCTCTTGGCGCAGCAGCTGGTTCTCGCGCTCCAAAGACCCGTAATTGAAGGCGCCGTACAAGAAGTTGCCAACCGGTTCGAGGGCGCTGTGCACTGCCGACTGGAACGGGTCGGCAACCTGGCGCGCGTAGGCGCGCACCTTGTTGAAGATCCCCTGGTCGCTGCCGCGAGTGCTGAGCGTGACCAAGGTGACGCCCAACAGGACCAGCACCACCAGTACAAAACGATTGTTCTGACGCCGGGAAGCAGCCACTGCTGCGGCCTACACCTCGCTAACGCGAACTGGTCATAAGCACGTCAGACAGGACGCCCAGTTGCTCCAGGCACTGGCCGCTCCCAAAAGCAACGGACTGCAACGGGTTGTCCGCTATGACTATCGGCATACCCGTCTCAGCAGCCAGCCTCGCATCGAGGCCGTGGAGCAACGCCCCTCCGCCGGTCAAGACGATCCCTTGCTCCATGATGTCGGCAGCCAGCTCGGGAGGAGTCTTGTCCAAGGTGACCTTCACAGCGTCAACGATAGAAGCAACCGGCTCTTCGATCGCCTCGCGTATCTCCTCAGTCGTGGTCACTATCGTCTTCGGCAAACCACTTATCAGGTCTCGACCGCGGATCTCGGCACTTACCTCCTCTTGCAGAGGGCAAGCGGAACCGAGGGCGATCTTGATCTCTTCCGCAGTGCGCTCCCCTAAGGCGAGGCTGTACTCCTTTTTGATGAACTGGATGATCGACTCGTCAAGCTCGTCACCGGCGATGCGCACGGACTGGCTCGTGACTATGCCGCCCATCGAAATGACGGCCACCTCAGTTGTCCCGCCGCCTATGTCTACCACCATGTTGCCAGTCGGCTCGTGCACAGGCAGCCCTGCACCGATGGCGGCGGCCATGGGCTCTTCGATGATCCAGGCCCGACGCGCCCCAGCGGCCTCGGCCGCGTCCATGACGGCACGCTTTTCAACACCCGTCACCCCAGATGGCACGCATATGACCATTTCAGGCTTGGACAGGTGGCTCGAGTGGACCCTGCGGATGAAGTACGCGAGCATCTTTTCGCAGATCTCGAAGTTGGCGATGACGCCGTCGCGCAATGGCCTCACGGCCTGTATGTGCGCCGGCGTGCGCCCGATCATCCTCTTTGCCTCCAAGCCCACGGCTAGCGGGCGACCGTCCCTGGCATCGATAGCTACAACAGATGGCTCGTTCAGGACTATCCCGCGACCTTGAAGGTAAACGAGCGTGTTGGCAGTCCCGAGGTCAACGGCCAAACCCCGCCTAAGAGATGAGAACAGTCTGTCGCGCACCAAAGAAGGCCTCCTGTAGGAAGGCAAGAGCACAAGTCCATTTGTAGGCTAACCGACCTGTGCCGCTAGCGCCAGGCGCATTACTGGGGAGGCCTGCCCGTAGGGCAGCCCCAAGGCCAGCTCAGAGGCGCCTCAGGCCAGCTCAGGGAAGAACAAGGCTATTTCGCGCCTTGCAGACTCGGCGCTGTCAGAGCCGTGGACCAGGTTCTCGGTCATGGAAAGACCGAGGTCGCCCCGGATGGTGCCCGGCGCGGCCTGGGCGGGGTTGGTCGCGCCCATCATCTGGCGGAGCACCTGCCATGTGCCGGCAGGGCCCTCTACGACAGCCAGCAGCACGGGCCCGCTAGTTATGTGCTCGATGAGGCTGTCGTAAAAAGGCTTTCCGACGTGCTCGGCGTAGTGGGCGGCGGCTGTCTGCCTGTCAAGCTGGCGCAGCTCAGCCCGGGCAAGCCGGAAGCCCTTCAGCTCAAGGCGGCCGATGATGTGGCCGACCAAGCCGCGCTTCACGGCGTCAGGCTTACAGATAACTAGGGTGCGGTCGTCCCGGTCCGCGCTGGGTTGTACATATAGCTGTTGGGTCACAAGGCGATGAGGTTAGCGCAGCGTGACCGAGGAAGGAGCAAGCCCTACGTACCGCCCACGGGCTACCTGCCTCGTGCAGCTGAGGGCCTCCGCGTCCTAACCGCTTAGCTTGGCAGCTGGACAGGCGAACTAGCCTTGGTACCTCCCTGGGCAAGGGCATGGCGAGCCGCGCCGACGACGTACAGTGACCCAGTCACAAGCACCAGCTCGTCACCGCCGGCCTCAGCGAGGGCTAGGTCCAGGGCTTCAAGCACCGTTTGGCTGGCAACCGCCCGGCAGCCTAGAGAACGGGCGGCTTCTGCCACCTCGTCGGCCGGCTGTGCCCTTGGGGACGGTGGAGGGCAGGTCACCACCAACCGAGCCTTATGTGCGTCCAGGGCTTCCAGCATCTCGCGGGCGTCCTTTCCCTTTAGCATGCCCACGACGAGCACCCGCGACTTCGCCTCGCCGAACTCCTCAGCTACCGCCACAGCAGAAGCCTGCGCCCCAGCCACGTTTTTAGCCCCGTCGAGCACAACGAGGGGGCTACGGCCGGCGACTTCGAGCCGACCAGGAGACCGCACCTCGGCAGCAGCCTCCTCCACAAGCGTGTGTTCAAGTGGGGCACCGAAGAAGGCCTCCGCTGCAACAAGAGCCGCCAAGAAGTTGTGCGCCTGGTGCCGGCCGTGCAACGGGAGGTAGACGCCGTCGTAATGAGCGCTCGGCGTGCGCAGGTCCAACAAGCGCCCGCCCACCGCCATCACATTGGCGTCCACAGAGAAATCCCTGCCTGACAGCCACAGCACAGCAGGCTCCTCCGCTGCGAAGGTACCGTAGAGAGACGGGTCCGTCTCCCCCAGTACCAAAGTAGCCCCCGGCTTCACAATGCCCGCTTTCTCCTTGGCGATGTCCATGCGGGTCGGGCCCAACAGCTCCGTATGGTCGAGGGCGATATTGGTCACGACCGCGACGTCGGCGTCGGCCACATTGGTCGCGTCCCAGCGGCCCCCCATGCCAACTTCGACCACAGCCACGTCAACCGGCCGGTCAGCAAAGTAGCGGAAAGCTGCAGCCGTTATGACCTCGAACCACGTCGGGCGCTCGTCCATCAGCGGTTCGAGGCCTGCCAGGTCAGACAGCACCTCGGCCAGGTCGGCATCGGGGACCGGCTCGAGCCCTACCATGATCCTCTCGTTGAGGTTCTCTAGGTGGGGGCTCGTGAACGTGCCCACGTTCAAGCCCTTCGAAATGAGCAGCTGTGAAAGGGCACGTGCCGTGGAAGTCTTGCCATTGGTGCCGGTCAGGTGCAGCACGGGAAGTGAAGCCTGAGGGTCGCCCATCAAGTAGGCGAGCCGCCGCATCCGCTCGCGGTTGGGTGCCCGGTAACGACTTCCAGACAGGATTTTTTCGAGGTCCTGGTGGGAGTCCAACCACGCCAGGGAGTCCCCGAACGACAGCGTCAGCTCGCTGCCCTCCTGGCCCGGAGAGGCTCGCGCCGAGCGGCCTCTGTGCGGGGGACAAGCGTAGGCGCAACTCGTTCCAGCACAACGGAACGGTCGATCACGCACCTGCCTATATCCGAACGGCTTGGGAGGTCGTACATGACTTCAAGCAGCACCTCTTCCAAGATCGCCCGCAGCCCACGAGCACCAGTGCCCCGCAACATCGCCTGTTCGGCCACTGCCTCGAGCGCGTCCGGAGCGAACTCGAGCTCCACGCCGTCAAGCTCGAAGACCCTGCGGTACTGCTTGACCAGAGCGTTCTTCGGCTCGGTGAGGATACGCACAAGCGCCTCTTTGTCCAAGCTCGAGACGGTCCCGATAACAGGCAGGCGGCCGACGAACTCGGGGATGAGCCCGAACTTGAGCAGGTCCTCTGGCAATACCTTAGCGAACAGCTCGTCTTCGTCCTGTTCGTGAGACCGGTGTATCTCGGCACGGAACCCGATACCCTGGCGGCCGAGGCGGTTCTGGACGATCTTCTCCAGGCCAGCAAAAGCACCACCGCATATGAACAGCACATTGGTGGTGTCTATTTGGATGAACTCTTGGTGCGGGTGCTTACGACCGCCCTGGGGAGGCACAGAAGCCGTGGTGCCTTCCAGGATCTTGAGCAACGCCTGCTGCACGCCCTCACCGGAGACGTCGCGCGTGATCGAGGGGTTCTCGCTCTTGCGAGCGATCTTGTCGATCTCGTCTATGTAGATGATCCCAGTCTCGGCCTTTTTGATGTCGTAGTCAGCTGCCTGGATGAGCTTGAGCAGGATGTTCTCCACGTCCTCGCCGACGTAGCCCGCCTCGGTAAGAGCCGTAGCGTCTGCTATGGCGAACGGCACATTGAGCATCCGGGCCAACGTCTGAGCGAGGAAAGTCTTGCCGCACCCGGTCGGCCCCAACAAGAGGATGTTGGACTTCTGCAGCTCCACGTCGCCGTCCTGGTACCCGCCAGCCTGGACCCGCTTATAGTGGTTGTAGACAGCTACGGAAAGTATCTTCTTGGCGCGTTCTTGGCCGATCACGTAGTCGTTCAAGAAATTGAAAATCTCAGTCGGCTTAGGCAGCTCCTCGAAGTGGACCTCCGCTGGCTCTGCCAGCTCTTCTTCGATGATGTCGTTGCAAAGGTCGATGCACTCGTCGCAGATGTAGACGCCGGGGCCAGCTATCAGCTTCTTCACCTGCTTTTGAGACTTGCCACAAAAAGAGCACTTGACCAGCTCGCTTGACTCGCCGAACTTCGCCACCGTTGCTCCTTCCCTGGCTCAGGCCACGCCAGCGGCCTGCGGGACGCTGGCAAGCTCTCGGGTGGTTATCACTTCGTCAATGATGCCGTATTCTTGAGCCTCAGCGGCGCTCATGATGAAGTCCCGGTCAGTGTCTGCGGCCACCTTGGCCAGCGGCTGGCCAGTATCGAGGGCGATCATCTCGTTGAGCAGGTCTCTCATGCGGATGATCTCCTTGGCCTGGATCTCGATGTCCGCCGCCTGCCCAGCTGCGCCGCCGTAAGGTTGGTGAAGCAGAATGCGGGCATGAGGCAAGGCGTACCGCTTGCCTTTGGTACCCCCGGCAAGTATCACTGCCGCAGCCGACGCTGCTTGGCCGTAGCAGAAGGTCGAGATGTCGTTCTTCACGAACTTCATCGCGTCATAGACGGCGAACAGGGCCGTTATGTCGCCTCCCGGCGAGTTGATGTAGAGGCTGATGTCCTTGTCAGGGTTCTTGTACTCAAGGTAAAGCAGCTGCGCACAGATGGCGTTGGCCACATAGTCGTCTATGGGCGTGCCCATGAAGATGATGTTCTCTTCGAGCATCCGCGAGAACAGGTCATAACCTCGCTCACCTCGGCTGGTCTGTTCGAAGATACCTGGAACGTGGTACTGGTTGGTAACCCTCACGCTTGCCTTCCTGTTGCCGAGCTAACGGTTGCCGGCTCCTGTCGCCCTGGGCTCGCCCCGCCCGCATCAGGCGGTTGGGCCTCTAGTTGCAGCAGCGCCCGGTCCACCGGTCTGCCCTTTTCATCGACAATATCGGCATGCTCGACTAACCAGTCAAAAGCCTTTGACTTTCTCAGTTCTGAGCGTACCGCGGGAAGCCTCCCTACGGCTTGTAGGTCTTGTTTGAAGTTGGCCAACGAGGCCCCTGCTTCCTCAGCCAAGCGCGCCAGGTAGCCATCGAGCTCCTCCTCGGTCGGTTCGAGGTTCTCCGCCCTAGCCACCGCTCGAAGTGCCAAGTCGACTTTCACGTTCGGGACGGCCCTCTCGCGCAGCTCTGCAAGCACCTGCTCGATGGTGCGGTTGGTCGCCCGCAGATAGCGCTCCAAGCTGACCTTCTGTGCATCAAGGCGCCTGCCCAGGTCCTCCGCCATACGCTGGACCTCAGCGTCGACAAGAGACGTCGGGGGATCTTCGCTGACCAAGCCAGCCAAGCCGTCAGCCACGGCAGATTGCAAGCTGAGCACAGCTTGCGCACGCCTGAGGTCTGAAAGACGCCTACGTACGTCATCTTCTAGCTCCCCGTACGTGGAAAACTCAGACGCCTCCGCTGCCCACTCGTCGTTGGCCTCCGGCAAGATCTTCTCTTGGACCTGCTTCACCGTGACTTCCACGTCGGCTGGCTCGTCGCCACCCACCTCGGCCTTAAAACGCAGCGTGTCCCCGGCCTTCGCCCCCGGCAGGTGCTCGTCGAGCTCGGGTAGGTCGTTGCCCGAGCCCACCTCCACCGAGTAGTCGGTGTACGACATCCCAGCCACAGCATCGCCGTTGCGCGACGTGGTCATGTCAATAACCACATGGTCGCCCGGGCGCACCTCCCGCTCGACTGGGGCTAGCTCGGCAAAGTTGCCCCTCAGGCGGTCGATCTGGGCGTCCACTTCCTCTTGGCTGACCTCGGGGCTCGGTACTACGACCCTCAGGTGCTCATAGCCCTCCAGCTTGATCTCCGGCCTCACCTCCACAACGGCGTCAAAACTGAGCGGCCCGCTTTCTTGCCCGTCGGTCACCTCCACTTCGGCCTGGGCGATCACGTCAACCTCGTGCTCTCGCACCGCCTGGGCGTACCACTCGGGAATGTGCTCGTTGAACGCCTCCCGGCGTACAGCCGAAAGGCCAAAGCGTGCTTCTAGGACCCGCCGGGGGACATGGCCGGGCCGGAACCCTGGCACCCTCACCTCTCGCGAGTACCTTGCAAAAGCCTCGTTGACAGCTTGTTCGACCTCCGTCTCGTCAACTTGGACCGAGACCTTCACTTTGTTGCCCTCGACCGGGGCGACTTGGGACCTCATATGAGACGCCGAGCCTATCTCGCATCCGCGCCCGAGCTTTCAGCACACGCCATCGCCGCACCAAGCACAGGCCACCGCCGCGACATCGGGACGCTGGCTGCCGACATCTACCCAGGCAGCCCCTGGCGCTATCGTGAACTTTTATGCTATGTCATTATATACTACTTACAGGACCATCGTTCTCGGGGCTTCTGGTCCGCCCCCCAAGCAGGGCCGGTTCTTGTAGTTGTTCTTGTAGATGTGAGGGTGGTCACGGTGGTCGACTGGCAGAAATTGGCTCATATCCTGTCGGACGCGCTTGGAGAGCACGTAGCGGAGCATGGGCAGCCTACGTGGGTACAGGTGCTCGACGCTCCTGGCGGTCCTGGCGACCAGCACTTTGGCATTGACATTGCGGTGACCGACGTGCCAAGCGCGTTGCTCGGCAGGGCGGCACCACCCGAGTGCCGCGCAGTCGGCATAGTTGCAACTGGCAAAGCGCGCTCCGAGGACGGGCCAGCGAGCTCGGGCACCGGCTTTCCCCCCGGGACCACCACCAGAGCCCGCATGTGCTGCTTGGTAACCCAAGATGGCACGGCGTACTGGGCGATGCTCACCCAAGATGGCCAAGTCGCAACGGAGCCGCCGACGTCAGGCTGGTTGCTAAACGCCCTGCGACAGTGCTTTGGACTAGGCAGCCCTCCGCACCCAGCCGGTGCCGCGCTCCTGCAAGCGGAGGGCGAACGGCATCGGGCCGCCGGCACCACAAGCTGTAGCATCTCCTCTAGCGTTTCCGGGGAGTAGCGCAGTTGGTAGCGCACCTGCTTTGGGAGCAGGAGGCCGGGGGTTCAAGTCCCCCCTCCCCGACCAGGGGTTAGCGACAAAACTAACCAGCTCATGGCGACAAAACTCGTGCGGCGTGAGGCACGTGCGCCATTGTCGCGCCG
>JBMFUG010000029.1:0-27901 GCA_049966695.1 Acidimicrobiales bacterium
TCGGCGCGACAATGGCGCACGTGCCTCACGCCGCACGAGTTTTGTCGCCATGAGCTGGTTAGTTTTGTCGCTAACCCTGCGTCGGGCGGGCGGGACTTGAACCCGCGGCCCCCAGACCCCCAGTCTGGTGCGCTACCAAACTGCGCCACCGCCCGTGATGCTTTTACTGTCGGTTACCGAGGCTATCAGGCCTGCGGAGGAGGCTGTTCGCCCACTGGCCGAACCGGCCCGCCTGCGGGTACGGCGGCGCCAGGCCAGCGCTGGGCGAGCCAGGCAACGAGGTCGGCGACGACGGCCCGTTTGCCCAGTTCATGCAGTGTTTCGTGGCGCGACCCGTGAAAAACGCGTAGGTCCTTGTCCGTTGAGCCAAGCTGGGCAAAAAAGCGGCGGCTCGCTTCAACAGGCACTATGCGGTCCTCGGAGCCGTGCAGCATGAGCACTGGCATGTGAAGTGCCGGTGCAGCCGCCATCGCCGCGAGCGCTGCTCTGTGCATCTCAACTGCCGTGCGAGCAGGGACACTTCCGTGCCAGACCAGTGGGTCGTTGACAAAGCGTGCAACCTCCTCGGTGTCGCGGCTTAGGGCAAAAGGCGGCACATTCGTCACGCCGGCCCGGGGCCAGGCCCGGGCGAGCACCCGGACGGCAAACACCGTGGCGGAAGCAGCAGACGCCAGATGAAGTGCCGGGGCCGAAAGCACAAGGCCAGACACAAGCTCGGCATGCGCTGAAGCGTAGGTAGCAGCGATCGGCCCGCCCATGCTGTGGCCTAGGAGCACGAGCGGTGCTCCTTGGCAATGCCGAGCCGCCTGTCTTGTCAAGCGGTCAAGGTCTCCGAGTACGAGCCCCAGTTCCTCGATGTCGGCTCTATGCCCTTCAGATAACCCGTGGCCTCGTAGGTCGACCGCCCATGTGGACCAACCGGCGCTCGCCAGTGCACTGGCTAGCTCCTCGTAACGTCCAGCGTGCTCGCCAAAGCCATGGACCACGATGACGCTTGGCGCTCGTGTGACCGCGGCCCTACCACCGCCTGTGCCGTCGCTGTCTGCCAAGTTCTCGCCAGCGGCTGTGCGCTCGCCTCCTGCCGGGCTCTGGAGGACAGCTTCTGGCCCCCAGACGCGGGCGAAGAGCTTGCAAGCGCGCTCGCCCTCTAGCTCCCACGACCGGCATGGCACAGCCGTGCCTGGCTTGAGGCTCAGATGTGCTTGGGCAGCCATTCGACCAACCAGTAGATGCGGTAAACCATGTAGACCGTAACCCCGACCAACAACACCTTGAAGTGCCAAGGTGCCCCCTTCGTTTGGCGAAGAGCTGCAGCCTCCCTTGGTTGGCCCAGCTGCCGGCCACAAGACGGGCAGCTACTGCCTGGGCCTATTGCGCCCGCGTCCCAGAACTTGCTGCAGTCGTCGCACCAAGGCATGGGCACCAGGCTACGGCTGGGCATGAGACTGCGGCTTTCGCCTCGACGGCGATGGGCGCCTGACAAGGACGACGGCTAGGGTGCCACCCGATGACTGAGTTCACCGCCTCAGCCGATGGCACTGTGATCGCCTATGAACGCCGAGGTGAAGGTCCTGTGCTGGTACTTGTGCCCGGCGCGCTATGCGACCGTAAGTCCAAGGTTTCTACCCCCGGTCACCTCTTGGACCAGGACTTCACCGTCGTCACCTATGACAGGCGGGGCCGTGGGGACAGTGGCGACTCTCCTCGTTACTCGGTCGACCGAGAGATCGAAGACTTAGCCGCCGTGGTCCACACGGCTGGCGGCAGCGCTTTTGTCTTTGGGCACTCTTCGGGGGCGATATTGGCTTTGAGGGCGGCACGCGCCGGTGTCCCGATCGTACGGTTGGCCGTTTACGAGCCCCCGTTCGTACTAAGAGGTACGCGGCCGCGCCCGGCGGCCGACCTGGCTAAGCGCACCCGCGACCTTATTGCTGAAGGTCGGCGGGCTGATGCCCTGCGGTTGGGCCTGGCCGAAGCCATGGCCTTGTCGCCCGAAGCCCTGGCAAGCATCGAAGCCAGCAGGTTGTGGCCTGGTTTGCTTGCTATAGCGCACACCTTCGCATACGACCTCGAAGTTTGCGGGCCCGGCAACGTGCTGCCAGAAAACGAAATGGCCCAGCTGGGCGTCCCCGTACTGGTCATCGACGGCAACGAGAGCCCTTCTTGGGCACGCGCCAGCACAGCCCGCCTGGCCGCCGTCATCCCTGGTGCCCAGCAGGTCACATTGGCTGGGCAGGACCACAGGGCCAGGGCAGAAGCCTTGGCCCCCGTGCTGCGGGAGTTCTATTTGGGCCCGAAGCGCCCATGATGTCATAGAGGCCTTTGGCCTTTGGGACGTGTAGCGCTTCTCTCCGCACTTCTCGGCAGGTTGGCATAGCCGGGCCAAGTGGCCCGCGGGCGGCGCTAGCGTCACTGTATGGCGTTCGCCAGCTATGCGTTGCCCGTGCAAAGCCTGAGCCAAGTAATAGCCGCCGGGCATATGCTGGACTGGGAGAGGGTGCTGCCTCAACCGTGGCTGGCAGCTGCTGGCCTCGTATGTGCCATAGCCGCGGCCGTCTGGGGCAGGGCGGCTGCACGTTTGGCTAGAGCGGCGCGGCGTATCGAAGTCGAGACGCTGACCACTGGCACGGGGACCGAAGCGGCGCAGTTAGCCCGCAGCGCCTTCAACAAGGACCTGCATGCGACTGTCCTCTACGCAGTGCTCGCCGGTGGCCTGGTGATGGCTGCTTTTTCGACTTCGGAGTGGTTCGAGGGCCTTTTGCTCTTGGTAAGCGTGCCAGCCGTGGTGTCCCTCCGGTACGCCCCGCGCTTCCTGGCCGAGGCCCGTCTTGCGGAACAGCGTTCACGTCTCGAACGCAGGGCCGAGGAAGTCCTGGCTCAGGAGCACCTGGCTCCTAGGCGGTGGGCTGCCCGCTTGGCTCCCGAGGCTCTACCTACTTACGAAGGCTTCGAGATCGGGCGAGTGTACGAGCCTGGTACTGGCATGATGGCCGGTGATTTTTACGACGTGTTCACGACCGGCCCGTCCCGTCTGGCGGCTGTCGTAGGAGACGTTGCCGGGCACGGGATCGAGCCCTCCATAACCGCCTTTCAGGTCAAGTACCTCCTGCGCACCTTCCTCCACCAGTTCCGCGACCCGGCCCAAGCCCTGGAAGAACTGAACGAGACGCTCACAAGCATCGGCCGGCCCGAAGATCTGGTGTCTGTTTGCATAGTCGTCTTCGACACCGAGGCGTCCACGATCCGCCACGCGTCTGCTGGGCATCCTCCAGCCTGGGTCTGGCAGCACGGCGACATGACAGCGTTGCGCTCAACTGGCCCGTTGCTGGCGATGGTACCCGGAGCCACGTACTACTCGCGTGACTTGCCGATGCAAACGGGGGACCTCGTCGTAATGTACACGGACGGCCTCACAGAAGCCCGCTCAGGTGGGCAGGTCTTCGGTGAGGAGCGAGTTGGCCACATCGTGCGGCGCGACCCCGGCCAGGACACGAGCCTCATCTGTAAGAGCCTGATCGAAGCCGCCCGGGACTACTCTTCCCCGCTCATAGACGACATCGCTATCCTGGCTGTCCGGCGCGTCTAGCTGGCAACGCTTCCTCGGCGGCCCTTGCTGGCCCCAAAGGGGCGCCTCGGCACCTCGCACGCGACCTGTCCGCCAGCTATAAGGCTTGTAGGTGCGCCGCCGGGGTTAGCTAGCCCGGCGGCGGACCCGCAGCTTGAGCGGGGTCGGGCCGAAGTGGAACTCTTCTCGGATACAGCGCTCCAGGTAGCGGACATAGCTAGCCGGGAGCTCCTTGGAGGCGAACAGCGTAAAAGTGGGCGGGTCCGTGGCCCCTTGGGTCCCGTAGAGGACCCTTGCTCCTCGTGGCGCGGGCTGAGCAGCTTGGGCCGCAGCTAGGGCACGGTTGAGCGAAGCCGTCGGCACTCGTCGCTGGTAGGCCTCCGATGCAGCCAAAAGCGCCGGGTACAGCTTGCCTACGCCTTGGCCCGTCAGGGCGCTCACCGGCAACGCCGGCGCATAGGACAAAAAACCAAGCAAGTCTGCTACCTGCGCACGCACAACGGCCCGGCGCTCTGCGCCTAAGCGGTCCCACTTGTTGAGGACCACGACCACCGGGTTGCCGGCGGCGTCTAGCCGCTCAGCAAGCCGCTGGTCTTGGCGGGTGACCCCTTCTGCCGCATCGATGACGAGCAGTGCCAATGATGCCCGGTCGATAGCCTGGAGCGCTCGCACCATCGAGTAGTACTCGGCCCCCTGGGCCTCCCTCGAGCGCCGTCGCATGCCGGCGGTATCGATGAAGCGCACAGGGCCCCATGCGGTTTCGACCACGGTGTCGATACTGTCGCGGGTCGTCCCAGGCATGTCGTGCACGACAGAGCGCTCGTCGCCGACAAGCCGGTTGAAAAGCGTCGACTTACCCACATTGGGGCGCCCAGCGATCACCACAGACAGGGCACCGTCGGGACCGCCCTGTCCCACCATGACTGCCTCATCGGCCTGCTGGCCGGCTGAAGCCGGTTCTGGCGGCAGCAGCGCTAGCAAAGCGTCCAGCATGTCACCTGTCCCCCGGCCGTGAAGCGCGGACACTGGCCACATCTCGCCAAACCCGAGAGCTGCGAACTCCCAAGCCTCGAGCTCTCTTGCCTCGTTGTCGACCTTGTTGACTGCCAATAGGACGGGACGCCCCAAACGCTGCAAAAGCCGCGCGACCTCGGCGTCATCGGCCGTCAAGCCGACCGTTACGTCGACGACGAAAAGTACAGCGTCGGACTCTTCCACGGCTCGTTTTGCCTGGGCAGAAACGCTCTGGTCGAGCGCCCCGCCTCCGGCTTGCCAACCACCAGTGTCGACGATGGTGAAGCTCCTGCCTGCCCAGTCTGCGACAAGGGGCTTCCTGTCCCTGGTCACGCCCGGGAGTTCCTCGACTATGGCCTCTCTGCGGCCGACAACGCGGTTCACGAGGGTGGACTTGCCGACGTTCGGCCGGCCGACCACGGCGACAGTGGGTTGGCTCATATGCCTAGCGCTTGGCGGAGCGACAAGCCGTCAGCAGGCACGACCTCGACCGGGCGGGGCAGGTCGCAAACCGCTGCACCGTCCAAAAAGCGCCCGTGGGACAAACAACTGTCCGGTAGCAGGTAACGGCGGTCTTCTGGCAGCTTTGCCAGGGCCTTTGCCACGTCGGCCCCCGTAAGCAGGCCAGCCACAGCTATGTTGCCCCCAAAGAACTGGTTGCGCACGGCACGCACTTCGACGTCGCCCCCAAGGCGGGCTACCAGCGGCCCGAGGGCTCGAGCGCCGTACTCACCAGTAAGCACTGTAACGGGTCGCGCTTGGTCCACGACGGGCGTGGGCGTACGCGGAGCGCGAGGTGCCCGGTAACCAAGGGCCGGTGCCCCGTCGACGGAGCGGAAGAACCCGCTCGGCCCCGTCATTTTCCCTGAGCTGTTCCCCATGAAGGCCGCCTCGAAAGCCCGGACCATGCCGATGCCGTTATCGTGCTGGGCTACCGCCCCGTAGGTTTCAAGCGCCGGGAGCTCTCGGCCCCCCATCAGGTAGTACTCGTCGGCCGCGTAGACCAGGCGGCGCCCGAGGACTGAAAGGTAAATCTGCTGCCACTCTTCTACCAAGTCGATCACGGCAACTGCTTGCGCGCTGGTGTGCGGGCGCATGGAAGGCTCCTTGTTGAAGCGGCTCACGCCCAGTGGCACGCAGGCCAAACTCGCAAGCTCCGGGTACTCGTCGAGCACGCCGGTAAGCGTCGCCTCCAAGACCTCGGCGTCGTTGACGCCCGGGCACACAACGACCTGGCCGTGCACTTCGACGCCGCCGTCGAGCAATGCTCGTAGCCAGCGCAGGCTGGTAGCTCCCCGACGGTTGCGGAGCATGCGCGCCCTTACAGCTGGGTCAGTTGCGTGGACAGAGACGAAAAGAGGCGACAGGCCCTCAGTGAGCACACGTTCCAAGTCCGCCTCGGTAAAGCGGGTCAGAGTAGTGAAGTTCCCGTACAGGAACGAAAGGCGGTAGTCGTCGTCGCGCACGTACAGGCTCCTGCGCAGCCCCTTGGGGAGCTGGTGCACAAAGCAAAACTCGCAGTGGTTGTCGCACGTGCGGACTTGGTCGAACAGCGCGGCGTCCACCTGTACGCCAAGAGGCTGGCCGCCTTGGCGCTGTACGTCTACCACCAGCTCAGATCCACCGCGGGTGACCTGGACGCTGACCTTCTCCTGGTCTGTAAGCAGGTGGTACTCGATGATGTCTCTGGGCAGCTGGCCGTCCAAGGCAACTATCTCGTCACCTGGCAGCAGGCCAGCCCGGTCTGCAGGTGACCCGGGAGCCACCGCGACCACTCGAGGCAGGGCCATGGCTCCCCCACGATAGCTCACAAAGGGGCGGGCACAACCGGCAGCGCTTTTCGGGCTCCTCCGCCCGCCTTAGGCCGGCGTGGCCCCAACAAGCGCGGCCAGCACTTTGCCGAGTCTCTCTGCGTCGTGCGCATGGCCATTTGGCAAGGCCATGGCGGCGCTCACCAGGGCAGGCTTTGCCCTGGCCGCCAGCTTTGGTGCACCGACTTCAGTGGCCGGGTCGCACACGACGACGTCCACTTCTATGCCATGGCTGGCGAGCGCCTCAAGATGGGCGTCGGCGTCGAAGCCGAGCGTCTCGGAGTCCTGGGGACGGAGGTTGCAGACGTAGACGCGGCCCCCTCGGCGCCGGGAGATCGCCTCTTTGATACCGGGGACGAGGCACGTGGCCAGCACGCTGGTAAACAGAGAGCCCGGGCCGATCACGACCTGGTCGGCAGAAGCTATAGTCCTCACAGCCTCGGGCAAGGCCGGGGGGTCAGGTGGGACCAGCCACACCTTGCGCACTGGCCCTTCTGCGTGAGCGATCTTGGACTGGCCGGTGACCACCTTGCTTTCCGCCCCCAGGTTGGCGCCAGCACCGAAGGTTTTACTGGGCGCTTGGCCGGCACCGCGGGCCGGGGCCTTTGCTGGTAAGCCGACTGGAGCCAAGCTCGCACGTGAGGCACCCAGCGCTAAGACCTCCGCCTGTAGGGTGACTGGCACGGATGTCGCCGGCAAAACAGTCGCGTGGACCTCCAAGAGCCGGGCCAGCTGCTGCGTGGCTTGTACGAAGTCCCCCATGGTCTCGCTCAGGCCAACGAGCACGAGGTTGCCGAGCGAATGGCCAGCGAGCTCCCCGTCAGCAAAGCGGTAGTCGAGAGCGCGCGCCCATGTCTTAGCCGCAGCGGGCCCTTTAGACCGTTGCGCCATTGAGATCAGGCAACGCCTTATGTCCCCCGGCGCTGGCCCTTGCCAAGCTTCCCGCAGGCGGCCGCTGGAGCCTCCGTCATCGGCAACTGACACAACTGCTGTTACATGAGACGCGTAGCTGTCTACAGCCGCCAGGGTAGTCGCTAGCCCGTGGCCTCCCCCGAGGGCCACTACGGTCGGCCGGTTGTCGGTGCTAGCGACCTCCCCCGCCCCGCTCACCGGTCCACGTCCCGGTGGATAGTGCTGGGGTTGTAACCGAGCGTCCTCAGGTACCCCGCCAGCTCTTCGGCCAAGACCACGCTGCGGTGGCGCCCCCCCGTACAGCCAACGCCAATGGTTAGGTAAGACTTGCCCTCTTTGATGTAAGCAGGTACGAGGAACTCCAAAAGGTTCTCGACGCGGGCCAAGAACTCCCAGGCCTCAGGCTGGCCGAGGACATAGCGCCGCACAGGCTCGTCAAGGCCAGTCAACGGCCTGATCTCTTCGACCCAGTGGGGGTTCGGGAGGAACCTGACGTCGAACACATTGTCCACGTCGAGCGGCACGCCGTGCTTGAAGCCGAAGCTGAGCACCTGGACCTGCATCGTGGTAGTCCCCTCCTCCCCGAACAGTTCCAAGAGGCGCTCCCTCAGCTGGTGCACGTTCAGTTCTGTCGTGTCGATGACCACGTCGGCCTGTTCTTTTATGCTGGCCAACCGGGCCCGTTCATCGGCAATGGCCTCGGCTACGCCTTCACCGCCCAAGGGGTGACGCCGTCGCGTCCCCTCGAACCGCCTTATTAGGACTTCGTCCGAAGCCTCAAGGAAAAGCACGCGCACCCTCATGCCCTGGCCGGCCCGGCGCAGTTGTTCGATAGCAGCTTGCAGCTCGCTCAGTTGCTGGGCATAGCGGCCGACGACGAGCGCCGCCCGGTGGACCGCGGGGTCGGCCTCAAATACAAGGTCGGCCACCTTGGTTATGAGAGCGGTGGGAAGGTTGTCCATCACGTACCAGCCCAGGTCCTCCAGTGCCGCTCCTGCCTGCGAGCGGCCCGCTCCCGAGAGCCCGGCGATTATGACGACCTCTGCCATAGCCCTATTGTGCGGCCGTCGACGGGCGGAGCACTAGCTTCTCGGCCCGTAGGAACGCCAGCCGTGGGAACGCTGCAGCCTCTTGGTACTCACTGGCCCTCTTCAAGAAGCCCTCCGGCGGTGCCGGCTCTGCCATGGAAGTCACGTACATGCCGGCGTCGGCCATGGCGTTCACGTAAAACGAAAGTGGGCGGTGCACGAAGGGGATCCACACGTCCTTGGCTACTTCTTCGACCGAATGGTGCTCGACAAGGTAAGGCCCTATACGCCAGTACTGCTCGCCCAGGATCTGGTCGTCCACCCACCCGCTCCCGGGGGCTTGCAGCAACGGATGGTTCAAGAAGAACAAAAAAGCCCCCCCTGGCTTCAGCACGCGGCCCACCTCTTCGATAGCGGTGCGGGCGTCGTCTATGTGCTCGAACACAAGGCACGCCAGTGCAGCATCAAAGTACGCGTCAGGGAAGGGCAAAGCCGCTGCTTCGGCACGCACCAGCTCGACCGGTACGGCGGTCGCAGCGCGCTCTTGCCTCTTAAGAGCGAGCTGCAGCTGGGCTCCAGTCGGGTCGGCCCCGACTACCAATGGCCCGGGAGCGGGGAGCTCCCACTGCGCCGCTGCCCGGGCAGCTACCCGGCACAGCTGGCCCTCGCCGCAACCGACTTCTAGCAACTTCTGGGGCCGGAGCTGGCCAAGTTGGGCTTGCAGGAGCGGGATTATCTGCTCTTCGTACTCTGGGTCCGCGCCCTCGGTGAACGCCTCCTGCCACCAGGGGGCGTTCAGCTCCCAAAGCTGGTTTACTTCAGCCGGCAAAGAAGAGGTCGGGTCGTGCAGTTCGCTCATGCAGGAGCCCCGTGCATTTTTTGCCATAGGGCATCGGCCACGGCGGTGGGGAGCCCGCTAACTCGGCCGAGAGCTTCGCGCGAAGCCTCTCGGACCGCCTTTACACTGCCCATTTGAGCAAGCAGCCGCTTGCGCCGCGCCGGTCCAAGCCCCGGCACGTCGTCAAGCACTGAGGTGGTCATACGTTTTGCCCGCAGTTTACGGTGGTAGGCGATGGCGAAGCGGTGCGCTTCGTCTCGTACCTGTTGTAGCAGGTAGAGGGCCTCGGAGCCACGAGGGACCCGAAGAGGTTCAGGTCGGCTGGGCAAGTACACCTCCTCGAACTGCTTGGCCAGGGCGGCCACAGGGATCTCCTCTTCGAGCCCAAGGTTCTTCAGCACTCGGACCGCAACGTTCAGCTGCCCACGGCCTCCGTCCACCAAAAGCAGCTGCGGCGGGTAAGAGAAGTGCCTCTTGCGTTCAGCGACCGGCAGCGCTCTTTCTTTTAGGTAAGCGTTCAGCCGGCGCGTCAGCACTTCCTCCATGGCTGCGTAGTCGTCATTGCCGGGCACATTTTTGACCTTGAAGCGCTTGTACTCCGATGGCCGGGGCAGGCCGTCTTCCATCACCACCATAGAGCCCACGTAATCGCTGCCCTGTAAATGGCTCATGTCGTAGCACTCCACCCGGAGAGGAGCCTCGGGCAGCCCCAAGGCCTTTTGAAGGGCGTTCAGAGCGCGAGCCCTTGCGTTGTGGTCTGCCGCTCGCTTCAGCCTGTGCGCTGCCAGCTCTTGGGCTGCGTTCTTGGTGACCATTTGAAGAAGAGCTTTCTTTTCCCCTCGCAGGGGGACGTGCAAGCGAGCTCGGCTAGCGCCGGCCGCATGGGTGCTGACGCTACGCTCGGGACGCCGGCCAGCGCTTGCCGCCCACCATTCTCCCTCCCCCAGCTGGGCCTTGCCCGCTGCCAGCGGTGCGCTCGCCGAGCTCGCCGTCCCGGGTCGTCGCGCTGGCGGCTTTGTCTTCGAGCTGCGTGCCCTTAGCTCGGACAACCACTCCTCAAGTAGCTGTTTGTCTTCTACCTCACCGGGCACCAGCACCAAAGGCGGCACGCCGTTGGTGGCTTCCGCGTAATGCTGCTGGAGGATGTGGGCCAACAGCTGGGCAGTAGACAAGTCTTCCACCTTGTCGACGATGAAACCCTTCCTTCCCACCACCCTCCCCCGCCTCACGTAGAAAACCTGGGCTTCGGCTTCCAGCTCGTCTTCGGCGATACCGAAGCAGTCGAGGTCTTCGGCCCGCTCGGTGACCATCTGCTGTTTTTCTATTGCACGCCGCACGGAAGCCAAACGGTCGCGCAGACGGGCTGCGAGCTCGAACTCCAGGTGCTCGGCTGCCTCGCGCATCTCTGCCTCTATGCGGGCCAGGACGGGCTCGGTGTCCCCCTCCATGAAAGCAACGAAGTCTTGGACCAACCTGGCGTACTGGTCGGCTCCGACCAGTTTGGCGCACGGTCCAGCGCAACGCTCGATGTGGTACATGAGGCAAGGGCGGCCCTGGCGCTCGTGGCGGGCGAACTTCGCGTCGCTGCAACTACGCAGGGGGAACGTCCTGAGCAAAAGGTCAAGCGTCTCGCGGATCGCATAAGCGTTCGCGTAAGGCCCAAAGTAACGCTCAGCAGCGTTGGCGGCTCGGCCTCGCCGCACGGCTGCCCTCGGCCACTCGTCGTTTAGCGTGACGACGAGAAAGGGATAGCTCTTATCGTCTCGCAGGCGGACGTTGAAGCGTGGTTTGTGCTGCTTGATGAGGCTGTACTCGAGCATGAGCGCTTCGACGTCGTTGCGGACCTGGATCCACTCCACGCTCTCAGCGGACACCACCATTTGAGCAGTACGGGGGGGCAGGCTGGTAGGGCTGGCAAAGTAGCTGGCGAGGCGCTGGCGCAGCGACTTGGCCTTGCCAACGTATATAACCCGGCCATAGCCGTCCCGGAACTGGTAGGAGCCGGGAGCATCGGGGATGCTGCTGGCAAGCGGGCGTTCGATCACGTTAGCGGCCTCAGGCCTCTCTGGCCTTTTGCAGCACTGGCGCAAGGAACAACCCAGTGTAGCTTTGCCCGCACTTCACGATCTCCTCGGGCGGGCCCGCCGTCACCACAGTCCCTCCTCCGTCGCCTCCCTCGGGCCCGAGGTCGACCACCCAGTCGGCTGTCTTTATCACGTCGAGGTTGTGCTCGATCACTATCACAGAGTTGCCTTGGTCGACCAGGCGAGAAAGTACCCCCAGCAACTTCCTCACGTCCTCGAAGTGCAGGCCCGTGGTCGGTTCGTCAAGTACGTACAGCGTCTGGCCCGTGGACCGTTTAGAAAGCTCCGAGGCGAGCTTTATGCGCTGAGCCTCCCCGCCGGACAACGTCGGCGCGGGCTGGCCCAACTTGACGTAGCCAAGGCCAACATCTACGAGGGTCTGCATGTGCCTTGCAATAACGGGCTGGTTGGAAAAGAAGTCGGCCGCCTCTTCGCACGACATGTCCAGCACCTCGGCAATGTTCTTGCCCTTGAAAGTGATGTCCAAGGTATCGCGGTTGTAGCGCGCACCCTTGCACACCTCGCAGGGCACGTAAACATCGGGCAAAAAGTGCATTTCTATTTTTATGGTGCCGTCCCCCGCGCAAGCCTCGCAGCGGCCTCCCGCCAAGTTGAACGAGAAGCGCCCCGGCTGGTAGCCGCGCACCTTGGCCTCGGTCGTGCTGGCGAACAGCCTACGCACGTGGTCGAAAACACCCGTATAGGTAGCGGGGTTGGAGCGGGGGGTCCGACCTATTGGCGACTGGTCGACGTTCACGACCTTGTCGAGCGCTTCCATGCCATCAATACGACGATGGCGCCCTGGCACCTGCTTCGACTTGTAGATGTGCTGCATGAGCGCGCGCAGCAGGATGTCGTTCACGAGCGTTGACTTGCCAGACCCAGACACGCCAGTCACGACCACAAAACAGCCGAGCGGGAAGCGCACATCGATGTCGCGCAGGTTGTGCTCCCGAGCCCCACGCACGGTGAGCCAGCCCTTGGGCTCCCTGCGGGCCCGTGGCAATGGTATAAAGCGCTTGCCGGTTAAGTACTGGCCCGTCAGTGACGACTTGTTGCGCAGCAGTTCAGCCACCGTGCCGGAGACCACGATGCGGCCACCGTGCTCGCCCGCTTTGGGACCGATGTCTACGACGTGGTCGGCGCTTTTTATCGTCTCTTCGTCGTGCTCTACGACGATCACCGTGTTGCCGAGGTCCCGCAGCCGCATCAGCATGTCGATCAGCTTGCGGTTGTCGCGCTGGTGGAGGCCTATAGAGGGTTCGTCCAAGACGTAAAGGACACCTACCAGGCCGCTGCCGATCTGGGAGGCCAGCCTGATGCGCTGGGCTTCACCGCCAGCCAGGGTCCCCGCGTTACGGTTGAGCGAAAGGTAGTCGAGGCCCACGTCTACGAGGAACTGAAGCCGAGTCTTCACCTCTTTTAGGACACGGTCAGCTATCAAGTGGTCACGTTCGGAGAGCTTCAGGCTGTCCACAAAGTGCATGGACTCACGGATCGAACGGTTGCACAGCTCGAAGATGTTGAGACCGCCCAGGGTCACCGCCAGGCTTTCTGGTTTCAGCCGAGCGCCCCCGCACTCGCTGCAGGGTACCTCCCGCATGTAGCCCTCGGCTTGCTCACGAGCGCTGTCAGACTCTGCCTCCGCATGGCGGCGCTGCAAGTAGGGCACCACGCCTTCGTAGTGCGTGTAGTAGGACCGGGCCCGGCCGAAGCGGTTCCGGTACTGGAGGTGCACCTGTTTTGTGCCAGACCCATAAAGCACGATTTTTTGCTGAGCTTTGCTCAGTTTGCACCAGGGCGTGCCCATCGGGATGCCGAAAGTTGCCGCCACGCCCTCCAATAATCGCCCGAAGTACTCGGTGCGCGCCCCAGCCCACGGGGCTACGGCCCCTTCGGCCAGCGAAAGCTCGGGGTCGGGCACGACCAGTTCGGGGTCGACTTCGAAACGCGTCCCTAGGCCGTCGCAGCTGGGGCAAGCACCGTAAGGCGAGTTGAAAGAGAAGTTGCGAGGAGCCAGCTCTTCGTAAGAAGAGCCGCACACCGGGCACGCCAGGTGCTGGGAAAAGGTGAGCGTCTCGCCTTCGCCCGCTCCGTCGGCGTCGCTGGGCCCGTCCGCCCCGGCTCTCCCATGGTCATCAGCAGTTGCTTCAGCCTCGGCAGCTTGGCCCTTGGCGGCGAGACTCTCCTCCGTGCGCCGCACGAGCTGGACCTCAGCGACCCCGTTGGCCAAACGCAGCGCGGTCTCCAACGAGTCGGTGAGCCTTCTCTCTATGCCCGGCCGCAGCACCAAGCGGTCGACCACAACCTCGATCGTGTGGGCCTCATAGCGCGCCAACTTCGGGATGTCGGACAGTTCGTAAACCGTGCCGTCCACCCGCGCTCGCGCATAGCCTTGCCCGGCTAGCTCTTCGAACAGGCTCTGGTACTCTCCCTTGCGACCCCGCACCACAGGCGCGAGCACCTGGAAGCGCGTACCTTCGGGCAGGGTGAGCACCCTGTCTACGATCTGCTGAGGCGTTTGCCGGGACACCTCGCTGCCGTCTTTCGGGCAATGAGGGACGCCGACGCGCGCGTAGAGGAGCCTCAGGTAGTCGTATATCTCGGTGATGGTGCCGACGGTGCTGCGCGGGTTGCGCGACGCGGACTTCTGGTCGATCGATATGGCGGGCGAAAGCCCCTCGATGAAGTCGACGTCCGGCTTGTCCATCTGACCGAGGAACTGCCGGGCATAGGCCGACAAAGACTCCACGTAGCGCCTCTGGCCTTCGGCGTAGATCGTGTCGAAGGCCAGACTGCTTTTGCCCGAGCCGGACAGCCCGGTGAAAACGATCAACTTGTCCCGGGGCAGGTCGAGCGAGACATCCTGAAGGTTGTGCTCACGCGCCCCCCGCACGATCAGCCGGTCAGACACACGCTCCACGCTACCAGCCGAACGTCAGTTTGCTTATCCTGCCCCCCTGGCGCACCAAAACTTGCTGCCCCCGGCGTTGCCTATCTCAGGTGCGGGCCGCCGTCTGTAAGTTCGGCGAGACGGCGGGTAAAACGGTGCCTAAGCCGGGCGGACCCGGGTAGCCTGTGGTCCCTTGCTGCCCTGCTCGGAATCGAACTCCACGCGTTGGCCTTCGGAAAGCTCCTTGTAGCCGGTGCCTTCGATGGCGCTGTGGTGGACAAACACGTCCTTGCCCCCAGTATCGGGGGTGATGAAGCCGTAGCCCTTCTGTGAGTTGAACCACTTCACGGTACCGGCAGTCATTGTCTTCTCCTTCACCTACGCAAACTCACGGTCCAGAGCAACAAGCGCCGGGCTGTCCGCCCGCTTTGCGCAGTAAAACGGGCGTAGCCCACATCCTACAGGAGCTAGCGCGCTGTGTCTTGTCGGGACCACAAGACTCTCCCACCAGGTCGGGCTGGCTTTGGGCAAGCAGCGCCGTGATCGGACCCGTGCGCCCGGCAGCACGTCCGCGTCAGGCAAAGCAGGCCGTAGCGCCTTGCGCAGGCGCTCTTCAGCCCTAGGGCTTGGGTGGCCTGTGCTATTTAAAGACGCCTCCACGTCAATGGAGCCACTTCGAAAATAACGGCACGGCCATAAGCCAGGTGTGCTGCGGCGGGGGTGGCTGGACGCGAAATACCAATTACATGATCACCACGATATGGTTACGGTGTGGCCAGGTCGCTCGTGCCGCACGGCTGGCCGCACGAGCGCACAACAAATAAAATGGGGAGTGTGACGGTATGGGGCCCGCTGAGAGACCGACCCTCGTCGTCCTGACGACCGGGAAAGAGGCCTTCGTGCGCGCCAACACGGTCCTGCAAATGACGCTCATGGTGCGCAAGACTGGGGGCATGCCGGTCGAGCTGTTGCTGCTCGGCCCAGGCGTAGAAATCCTGAGGTCCAACCAGAAGAACTCGCCGCAGTTCGACCAGCAGCTTAGTGCTCTTCGTGAGGCTGGGGTGCAGGTCGCGGTCTGCGAAGTTTCACTCGACAGCCTTGGGCTGACAAAGGACCAAATGTTCGAGGCAGAGATGGTGAAAGGCGGGGTCGAGGTCGCCAATCGACTACAGGCCGGTTGGCATGTCATCACGTTCTAAGCGCGACTTCGCATGACCGGCACGGCACGGTTGTTGGACAGCGCAGACAGGTGCCCAACTGAAGCAGCGGCGTAGGACCCGCGAAAGGAAAAAGGCAGTGGCGGGCAACCTCGCAGGGCCGTCCGGCGGGTGCACGCCCGAGGATATAACGGGAGAAGAGATCGAAGCCGTAAACGCGTAGTGGTGTACATCACCGGCCCCGGCCACTGCGGCCGTTCGGTGATCGCCGGCGCCTACCTTGACGGCACGTGTTCCGAGGTGTGCCCGTCGGTCAGCCTAGACTGGGAGGGAAGGTGGCGGGCTCGGCTACAGCCTGCTTTACGCGTTCGGGGCGGCCTTTGACAGCCCGGACTTCGTGGTGGCGGCGATCGTTAGCGACGGCGAGCCAGAGACCGGCCCATTGGCTGCCAGCGCTTCCACCTCGTCGCCGGTGCGGTAGACCGCGTGCCGTCGCTCGCACGAGCGCTGCTTACACCAAGCAGTGAGCGCACCAGCAGCCGGTGGACCACGATCGTTACATTGCGCTGCACGGTGGGGGCCCGCCGGAGATCAAGTAGTGACGCTGGCCGCCGGCCCGCTGAAGCGCACCAGCCCCGGATGGCTTGCGCACTGGCTCAGGCACTGGGCACCGCGCGTCCTTGGCCCTTTTGGCCTCGCCGGAGCTTAGTGGGCAAAGAGCCGACGTGGGCTAATGGCGTGCATGAGCCTATGGCGCCACGCTCTGAGCAGGGCATCCTCGCCGACCTCTTGGCAGCCGGCCCGCCAGACGAGGTAGGCAGCAGTCTGGCTCTGCTGAGGCGTCCGGCAAAACCGCACGATCGTCAAGGGGTCAGTGAGGTCCAAGAGCCGGTAGCGTACCGTGCTCGGAGGTCCATCAGCCCTTTGGCAAAGACCGGGGACGAGCTCTTGGAAGGCCACGTCTACTGCACCTGAAAAGCAGAAGTAGGGCTGCAGGTTGCGGCGGGGGAAAATGACCGCTTGGAGCGTGAGGCTCGTCGGCGTGATATGGGCATGACGGTCAAGGATACGCATGGCGGCCCCATGGAACGGGTCCTGCTCTTTTAGGTCGGCGGCTTCAACGGTCCCAACGCCAGTCGGGGACCACGCGCCGCGGGCAGTCATGCGGTTGCGTTGGCGCTGGGTGACCAAGCAATGCTTGCTCGGGTCGGTTACCAGCACGGCCACCCCCGCTACGTTCGCGAGGTGCGAGTTGGCTAGAAGTGCTGCGGCCGACGGCACGTGCCGTCCGTTTGGGCGCGCAGCAGCCAGGACCTTATTGATAAGTGGCCGGAGCTGTACCCACTGGTACATGGCCGACACGCTCGCCGGCAGCGACAGCACGCTGGTGCTTGAGAAGAACGCGGTCAGGTTGGTCGCGACCAAGTCCCAGAACTCGACCACGGAGACTTCCAGCACAGGTTCAAGCTGGTCAAGGCGCACCACGCGGCCGTTCCATGTGGTCGTGAGGCTCAAGCGCTGGTAGAACTCGACCAGTCGGTCGCGCTCGGCAGGCCCGATGGGCGAACGGAACGGCGAAGGGTCGTTCCGTTGGGGCGCCTTCGTGCTAAAGCCATGTCCGGTCGCCACCAACACTTGGCTGGTTGGGAGGACCGGGTGCAGGATCTGGCGCAGGCGCTCCAAATGCCCAGAGAAGCGCCAATATGCAGTAGCGACCGTCACCGAACCGATAGCCGCCGCGGTCAGGAGGTCGGCGATGACATCCTCTGCAACCCCCTCCCAGAACACGTTGGTTACCGCTCGCTAGCTCATGCCAGGGATAAAGCAATGACCGCGTTGTCGAGCGCCAGGTTTCGCCGGTGAGCGCTAACGTCGTGGGTGTGGACCGCTACAAGGACGGCGTCTTGGGCGGTTGCTAGCACCGACATCGGACTCTACCCGGCCGTACCCCGGTCATGAAAGGACAAAACCCATGAGCACGCAGCAGGTCGACGTTGTCACCATTGGAGCTGGCGGCGGTGCCTACCCGGCCGCGTTTGCCCTGGCCAAGGCCGGGCGTCGCGTGGTGATGGTGGACACCAAAGGTGTGATGAGCGGCAACTGCCTGGCCGAGGGGTGCGTGCCGTCCAAGTCTGTTTACGAGATGGCGGAGCTACGCCGCCGGATGGCGGCCGCTCCAGTAGAGCGTGCTCTCGGGACGCTTACCGGGCCGCTTGACTACGCCGGGGTCGTAGCCTGGAAAGACGGGGTGCAGGTGAGGCGCTACCGACAGCACGCTGACGAGCTGGACGCAGCAAAGCCTAACCTTCGCCTCGTTAAGGGTACCGGGCGTCTCCTGGATGCACACAGTGTCGAGGTGACCACGGACGGCTCTTCCGAGATCTTCCAGGCGGACCAGCTCATCATAGCGACTGGTGCCGACGTGCTCATTCCGCCCATCCCCGGTGCAGAGCTGTGCGTGACCAGCAGGGACCTGTTCGCTGTCCACCCAACTGTCACCGCCCTCCCAAAGCGCCTCGCAGTGATAGGAGGTGGCTACATCGGCCTCGAGGTCGCCTGCATGCTCCATTCGCTAGGCAGCAAGGTCACGGTGATCGCGCGGTCCCGGTTGCTTTCGAGGATGGACCCCGACTTCGTCTCTCTCCTCGCCGCTGGGATGGACCCTGCGATCACCGTTCGTCTTTCCTCGACGGTTACCGGTGTAACGAAGCAGGCAGACGGTGGGTTCGCTGTGCACCTTAGCAACGGCGGCACCGAGGACGTCGTCGAGGCTGACCTCGTGCTGATGGCCGTCGGCCGTAGGCAGGTCATCCCCGAGGGAGCGAGGGAGCTCGGGCTCCCCATGACCGGCCACGCCCTGGCCGTCGAACCCTCAGTACAAGTGCCCGGTTACCCGCACATCTACGCGCCCGGTGACGTGAACGGCCGTTCCATGCTGTTCCACTCGGCGGTGCGCCAGTCCCTCGTGGCCGCGCACAACATCCTGGCAGGCAACCATCCTGTCGACCGCATGAACTTCGATGCCGTGCCGGCGACCATCTTCACCACTCCCCAGGCCGCATGTGTCGGCGTCACCAGGGCCTTGGCCGCCAAACGAAATGTGGAGGTGGTAGAAGGCGCGTTCGCTCTCGCCCACGATGCGCGGGCCCAGATCCTGGGCGAGACCTACGGTGAGATCCGGCTGTTCTGCGATGCGCAAAGCCTGCGGCTGCTCGGAGCCTGGGTCGTCGGCGCCGATGCTGCCCAGCTGATCGGCCAGATCGGAGAAGCAGTCGCAGCTGGGCTGACTGCGTACGACCTCGCCCGCTTCGCGGACCAGCACCCAACTGTCGCAGAAAGCATCGGCAAGGCAGCCCGCTCCATCGTCGGCTAAGAGCTTGGGCCAGAGGGCGGTTCGCCTTGCCGGCAACGAGTGGTCTGAAGGCTGTGGGAGGTCTGCGGTCAGTACCCGCCGTCGGTACCCAGCCCGGTGTGCAGGTGCCGACGAGGCGGGTGCTTGCCGCTACGAGGTCGTCGCGTCGGCGTGGGCCGCCGAGGTGCTCGGCCGTGAAGTGCACTCCTGCGACGCACGGCTTGTGCTGGGCCCATATGCCTTCGTCGACGGCGAAAGGTGAGCCAAGCGGAAAGTCGTGGTCTTCATAACGTCGGCCACAAGCAGGAAGGCGAAGCCCGCGCCGACCCCGAGCCCCAACGCAGCCCCACCAATAGGTGTCATAAGCCAGCCTTGCCAGGCGAGGACTACCACGACCACGAGGTCCAGTGCCGAGCTGGCGGCCAGCCACAGGCTTGGTGCCGAATGCCAGAAGTGGTGCCGCTCGCGTACCGAGTAGATCGTTGCCTGCGCCGAAGTGACGAGCCAGACAAACGTGAGGGTCTGCAACGCGGGGACCCCCAAGCCGAGCCCGTCAGCACCGGCGAACCACACACCGAAAGACAGGGCAAGTATGGGCAAGCTGAGGCCGACCGACGCTATAAGAAGCGAGCGGACCGTCCAACGTTCGGGGTAACGCGGCGTGCCGACCCGGTCGGTCGCGAGCGACATGGTGGCGATGTTGTTTGTGAGCAGGAGCAGCACAACCAACAGAGGTGTCGTTACGAACTTGCCCAAGAACAGCAGGCCCAAGCCAAGGAAAAGCGAAACCTGCAACGTCTTTATGATCTTGTTCAACGTGTAGCTGAGCATGCGCTCGTGGATACGCCGGCTCACCTCAACAGCGGCGACAACGTTGTCGAGGCCTTCTTCGGTGAGCACCATGCTGGCGGCTGACTTGGCCACGTCAGTGGCATTGGCTACTGCGATGCCGACCTCGGCCTTGCGTAGGGCCGGCGCGTCGTTGACGCCGTCGCCAGTCATGCCGACCACCGTCCCATGCTCTTGGAGCAGCGAAATGAGGCGGAGCTTGTCCTCAGGCAGCACCTCCGCATAGACGTCAGCGATCTCAAAAGCGGCACGGGGTGCGACCTCTGCGCTGGGTTGCGTTGCGTCGGCAATGTCGCTTGTAGCGGCCGGGTTGCTTGCGACCGCAGGGTTGCGCAGCACGGCGGCGGGGACAGCTCGGTCCCCGATACCCACTCGTCTTGCTATTGCCCTCGCGGTCGCGATGTTGTCACCTGTGACCATGACAACGCGGACTCCCAGGTTGCGTAGGCGCCTGATCAGTGGGGCTGAACTTGGCCTGGGTGGGTCGTCCATGGACACGAGGCCCACCATCGACAGCGGGCCGTCCACAGGGCCCTCCGCGACGCCGAGCACGCGTGCACCGCCGGCGGCGAGCGCTGCGACGTCGGAGGTGAGGTCGCTAGGCGGTGAGGCCACAAGGGTGGACACAACCTGTGGGGCCCCCTTCACGGCGCGGCGAGCACCTGCGGGCGTGCTTATGACTGCTTCACAGCGCTTGATGGAGGGGTCGAAAGGCGTGAAGCTCTGGCGAGCACCCTCTGGCTGGGTGCCGCGCTCCTTGGCTGCGTTCAGGACCGCTATGTCGAGGGGATCTGCAGTTGCCTCGTCGCTCGCTGCTGCGGCCCACGACACGACCGCTTGGTCGTCGTAGGGGGGGTAAGCATGCACTTTGTCGACAACCAAGTGGTTCTCTGTGATGGTCCCCGTCTTGTCGCTGCACAGCACCTCCATGCTCGCTGCCTCTTCGATCGCTGCGAGCCGGGTGACGAGCACCCCGCGCTCGGCGAGCTCGCGCGAACCCAGGGCGCTTGCCAACGTGAAGGTGGTGGGGAGGGCGATCGGTACTGCTGCGACGACGAGGATGACAGCAAAGGGGAGCAGCTGAGCCAGGCCGATATGACGGGCAAAGCCGTCCCCAAGGACTGCCACGACTATTACGGCGTCCAAGACGAGCAGGGCTTGCACAAAGCCGAAGATCAACTTTTGCAGGTTGCCGGGCGCACGCGCCGTACTGACAAGCTCAGCGGTCCGGCCAAAGTAGGACCGAGCACCCGTAGCCGTCACCACCGCTGTGGCCTCGCCTCGTAGCACCACAGAGCCCGAGTACGCGGGACCCCCTGCAGCAACCTCGACCGCCGCTGACTCACCTGTGAGCGCCGACTGGTCAAGGCTCAGCTGGCCGTCCACGACCCTTAGGTCTGCTGGCACGAAGTCGCCCTTGCGCACATAGACAACGTCGTCGGTGACAAGGGCCTCGGAGCTCACCTGCGACCAGGTACCGTCACGAAGGACCCGAGCCTCCACGTGCAAGCGCTGGCGTAGCAAGTCCAAAGCAGCCCGCGCGCTGCCTTCCTGGCGGTAGGCGAGCACGGCGTCGACAATGACCAAAACGGCGATGATGCCCGCCTGCACGGCGTTGCCGAGGGCGGCCTCCAGCACAATGGCAGCTTCCAGGAGCCATGGCACCGGGCCCCAGAACTTGGAAGCCAGTAACAACGCCGCGTTGGTACGTGGCTCGGGCAAAGCGTTCGGCCCGTCTAGTTGCAGGCGCTGCGCGGCTTGTGCGCTGGTCAGGCCCAAGCGTTGAGAGGCGTCGTCCCCTGCCGTAGTGGCGGCCGTGGCGGTGGCGGCCGTGGCGGTGGCAATGCCCTCTGCGCTGCTAGCGGGCAGGTCCGCGCTCATTTGGCGGCAGGTCCGCGCAAGTGCCGCACCACTACTACGGGACAGGACGCATGGCTAGTGCACTGGTGGCTGACCGACCCGAGCAGGAGCCCGGCAAAACCCCCACGTCCACGCGAGCCTACAACCAGTACATCGGCATCTGCCGACCTCATGACTAGCTGCTCTGCCGCTCCGCCCTCCAGCACCGCCACGTGCACCCGGTCCGCCGGGAGCTGCCTGCGAGCCTGCTCGGCTGAGACCTCGGCGACCCGGCGGGCCCGCTGGTAAGCAAGGACCTCCGCCGTGGGCTCGCTGGGCTCGTACTCGTAGGCCTCCAAACCGGCGTCCGGCGGCTCCCATGCGACGGCGACTTCCAGGTCACCTGAACAGCGAACCGCCTCCGCTATGGCCCACTCGAGCGCCAGGCTCGAAGAAGGGGAGCCGTCGACGCCGACTACTATCAGCAACCCAGCACCCACCGAGAACTCGGTATGCCCGACCTCATTGGTTACGCCTTAGTTTGCCCAGTGCGCCCAAATCTTGCCTCCGATCCCGCGATTGCACTCTACCGAGTAAGTAAGCCTCATCGGCGGCAGGCACCCTTTGCCCATCTGACGCCCGCGGCCACGCGCACAGCTCCTCATAACGCAAGCGAGCCGACCTAGGCTAAGGAACCGGTGCAAGAGGTGACCGCTCAGCCTCCGCCCAAGGGGCCAAGTTTGCGAGAGGGGGCCCGTGCCGTGGTGCATGTCGACGATGCGGACCTCCAGCGTCAGCGTCTGGCGCTCGGCAACGTGGCCAACCTGCTTGCCGATACCGACATGGCCGGTGCAAGGGTCGAGGTGGTTTTCAACGGCCCGGCGATCTCAGCGCTCGCCGTCGGGTCTGTACTGGCGGCGGATCTTTCGGCGTTAGCGGCAAGAGGTGTAGGGCTTCTTGCTTGTAGCAACTCGATGGCCGCCGCTGGCATCTCCAACGCCGGCCTGGTGCCAGGCGTCACGGTTGTCCCCTCGGGCATCTCGCACCTCGTCCGGCGCCAGCACGACGGTTGGGCATATGTGCGGCCCTGACTACCGCCTACAAGCGCTCTGGTAGCCGGCGTGGCATGGCTCCAAAATGGTCGTTACAGGCGGGATCACCCCCAAGCGCTCTGGTAGCCCGCACGCAACGCCGGCGCGTGGTGACTGGCAACGGTGCCTGCACGCCCGGTGAGCATATGCTTGGCGGCATAAGAGCTGAGTTGCTTGCCGCAGTGCCCCTCCCCTTCGTCGCCTGTCTCGCGATGTCGACGGCGGCCATTGCCCCACCTTCTGCGTTTAGCGTGCTGACCGAGCCGAGCGCTGGGCTAGGTCCTGTCTACCGGTTCATCCTGTCGGCTAAGAGCTCCCTGGACATGACCATCTACGAGCTGGCCGACCCTACGGCAGAGCAGGACCTGGCTGCGGATGCTGCGCGCGGCGTGGACGTGCGAGTTTTCCTGGATGCTGCCTACAAAGGAGGCTCCTACAACGCGGCGGCTGCCGCTTACCTGGAGCTGGCCGGGGCCCATGTGAAGTGGGGGCCCTCGTCCGTCATCGTCCACGAAAAGGCCATTGTGGTAGACGACAGGGCTGCTCTCGTGATGACGGGCAACCTCACTCAGCAGTACTACGCGACATCGGCCGATTTCATCGTGGAGGACACCAAGCAAGCCGATGTGGCCACCATCGTGCGGGCTTTCGACGACGACTGGTCTGGTGACCTGGCGAACAGCTGGTACGACGTGGCTGTACATGGCGAGGAGGGTGACCTCGTGTTCTCGCCTGGCTCTCAGAGCGCACTGGTCGGGCTGCTCCGCTCGGCGCGGCGCGAGGTGGAGACGTCAAGCGAGGAAATGGACAGCTACGCGGTGGAAGACGCTTTGGAGGCGGATGCCCGAAGAGGTGTGGACGTCGAAGTGCTGATGACCCAGAGCGCATCGTGGGACACGGCTTTCCGCCGGCTAGAGGCAGCGGGCGTGCACATCCGCGTGTACCCCCGGTCGGCAAATGCCCTGTACATCCACGCGAAGGCGGTCATCATCGATGGTTCGACTGCCTATGTCGGGTCTATCAACTACAGCACCGCGTCCATGGTCTACAACCGGGAGCTCGGGCTTGTCACTTCAAGCCCGGCCGTTGTGCGGCCCATAGCCTCAAGCTGGCGGCGTTGGTGGGCAGCCGCGCCGGACAGGCTGTCTTGAGCGCTATCTACTTCCTCCCGAAAAACCAGGGCTGCTGATGCGAAGATTCCCTCCTATCCCGCGGCGGCCTGGGCTTTGATGGTGACCTCGTAACCCATCTTGCGGAGCTGGTCGAGGGCGCGGTGCTTTGCCCGGTCGGGGCCGAGGCGGGTGTAGAAGTCGCCACCGGGATCGTCGTAGGTGGCGCCGGTCGTGAGCATGTCCCAGACCGCGATGAGCATGGCGTGCTCGAGCGCGACGATCGCCTTCACCGGTCCTCGACGGGACGCGATCCGTCGGTACTTCGCGGCGAAGTAGGTGTCGCGGCTGTGCGCGGCTGCCATCGCGGCAGCACCGAGCGCGCCCTTCAGGTAGGGGTTGCCTGCTCGGGTGTGGGTGGACTTCACCCGCCCCGCCGGCTCGTTCGAGCCCGGGCAGGTCCCGGCCCAGGAGGCGAGGTGACCAGCACTTTGGGAACGAGCCATGTCCCCGCCGGTCTCAGCGATGATCACGTCCGCGACAAGGGCGGAGATCCCCGGGACCGTGACGAGGAGGTCCCGGGCGCAACGAAACGGCGCGATCACCACCTCGATCCGCGCGGTGAGGTCCTCGATGGCCCGGCTGTGCTGGTCGACGAGGTCGAGGTGCAGCCGGGCCAAGAAGGCGTGGTGCTCGGAGAAGCGACCGGTGAGCGCGGGGATCTTCGAGCGCATCTGGCGTTTCGCGAGGTCCGCGAGCACGGTCGGGTCGCGTTCACCTTCGATCAGCGCTTCGAGCATCGCCCGGCCGGAGACCCCGCTGATGTCGGAGGCGACCGAGGAGAGCTTGATGCCTGCGTCTTCGAGGAGCTTCTCGAGGCGCTGGATCTCTCGGCCCCGTTCACGGGTGATCGCCGTGCGGGTGCGGGTGAGGTCACGCAGCTGGCGGATCGGCTCGGGCGGGACGAATGAGCCACGGACGAGCCCGTGCGCGCCGAGACCAGCGAGCCACGCCGCGTCCGAGACGTCGGTCTTTCGGCCGGCGAGGTTCTTCACGTGGCGGGCGTTCACGAGCATGACCTCGAACGGTCCGTCCTCGAGCAGATAGTAGTTGGGTCGGGCCAGAGCGCGGTCCCGGCCTTTCGACCGGCCCGTTTCTCTGGCCCGCCCGCCGAACCGGACGTGCGGCTCTCACCGCATCCGGCTCTCCATCACCTCATGTCGTTGGTCATGTGCTAGCGCTGGTCATCTCTGCCCAAGGGGTGGCAATGCTCGCCCGCCAACGGTAGCGGGTGACCGCCACCTTTTGCGGGTTGAACAGTACGGCCCCCTCCTGCTCAGGCCACCACCCGTTCAGGTAGCGCCGTCGCAGGTCTTTGGTGCTCACCTTGCGGTGCTTCTTCCGCAACCAGAGCCATACCCGGCGCCATGTATAGGCGCTGAGGTAAGCAAAGGCCTTGGACGAGGCGCCGTGGCGGTGGTAATTGGCCCAACCTCGTAGCACCGGGTTCAACCGGCGGATGAGGAGGGCCAGGGTTTGGTTCGTTGTCCTGTAAGAAGCGGTCGCCTTCACCTTGGCCTTCACCGAGGCGAGGGCCGCCCGGGTCGGGTAGGTGTAAACATGCCGCTTTTGTGCGCCTCGCTTCTTGTGCCGCTGGATGTGCATGCCCAAGAAGTCAAAGCCCTCGTCGATGTGGGTGACCCTCGTCTTTTCCTCCGAAAGGCGCAAGCCCATCGTGGACAAGACGGTTGCCGCTTCCTGGCGCAGCCGCTCGGCGTCTGCCCGGTCCCCGGCCACCATCAGCACCCAGTCATCTGCATAACGGGTGAGACGGTAGTTGGCCAGTCCCTTGCGTCGGCGAGCTTGCCTTTGCCAGGGTTTGCCCATCGCTTGCTCCCAGGCCCCGACGAAATGCTCGTCGAGGACCGAGAGGGCGACATTACTGAGCAACGGCGAGTGGACTCCCCCAACACAATGGATAACCGGGGCTCAGAAAGGGGTGGTCTCGCACGGGGATGCTGTGCCGGATCACGACGCGTTCTGGCCCCACGAGGACTTCTTTGACCACGCTGCGTAGCACTTTCTGGCGTTCCTCGATGGTGGCGCTGTCGGCACCGTCACGGAGGCGGGCAAGGAAGCTCTCCAGGTTCTCGGCGAGCTTGAGATAGGCCTCGCGGTCGACCTGCTGGGCATCGAGAGCGTCAAGGGAGGCTCGCAAGCCGGTCTGCTTCGCCCGGAGGTCGGGCATGCGGGCACGCAGCTCGCCGAGGGTGAGCAGGTCCTCCTGGTACGCCTGCACGAGCCGGTCGACCGCTTTGGTCGTCCGTGCCAGGTCGCGTTCGAGCCGAGCCCGCTCAGCGGTGGCCGGGTTGGTGGCGCGCACCTCTGCCAGGCGCCGGTCGAGCTCAGCTTGGACGAGGCTCGGGCCAGCCAGCAAGGCGGTGACGTGGGACCAGACGACCTCGTCTAGGAAATCGGCCCGCACTGGCTTGTTCTTGCACACCGGGCCGTGCTGGTAACGCCAGCCGTCAGAACCCAAGCAGCGGTAGTAGTAGATCTTGCGCGTGGCGGTGCGGGTGGAGGTGCGGTAGTACGCGTAACCGCACGACTGGCAGGAGGCAAGCCCCATGAGCAGGCTGGGTTCTTTGGTATTGCGGGCCGCAAAGCGACGGTTGTCGGCCAGGCGGCGCTGGGCGACCTCGAAGATGCCCTCGTCCACGATGGCGGGGACCTCGATCGTGATCCAGTCCTCTTTAGGCCGGTCGTAGTGGGCGTAGTGGCGGGAAACCCTGCGTCCCTGGAGGCGGGCCTGGCGGTTGATGGCCGGACGGCGGTCGGTCGTCCCTGTCTTCAGGTAGGCGGCCTGCCCGACATAAGCGGGGTTCTTCAGCATAAGCCACACGACCGAGCGGTCCCATCGCTCCTTGCCGGTGCGCGTCCGTACGCCCTCAGCGCTCAACCAGCGGGCCAGCTCACCGATCGGTACCTGTTCCTCGCTGTAGCGGCGGAACATCTCCCGCACGGTGCGGGCTTCGTCCTCGACCACCTCGTAACGAGCTTCTGAGACCTCGGTGCGCCGGACGTAACGGTACCCGGACGGGGCACCAGCGAGGACGTTGACGACGCCGGAGCGTGCTCTGAAAGCCTTGCCCCGCCTGGATCTTTCGATTATCAAAGCCCTCTCGTACTCTGCCATCATCCCCTGGAACTGCAACAGCATCTCGTCTTCGGGGGTCTCGACCCTGCGGGCCTTCACGAAGCGCACCTCGGTGCCGGCCCTATTGAGCTCGTCGATCAAAAGCGTCTGGTAGGCCAGCTTGCGGGCGAGGCGGTCGGGCGAGTAGCAGACCACCACGTCCACTGGTACCTGGGCGACCAGGTCCCGGAGCCTTTCGAGCGCCGGGCGGACGAGGCTCGCCCCGCTGTAGGCCTCGTCGGTGAACACCCACTCCTCTGGCACCTCGAGCCCCCAGGCCCCGGCGGCCTTTTTGCACTCGGCTATTTGAGAGCCGACCGTCTGCTCCTCCTTCTGGCGCGCTCCCGACACCCGGGCGTAGATGGCTGCGGTGGTCATGGCCTCTCCTTCGTCTGCCCTCGCCGCGAGCGTCCCTGCGACGGCGCTGGGGCGAGCTGTTCGGGGCCGAGGAAGTCGCTCAGCACCACGAGCTCGTCGCAGTGCGGGCACGGGCCCCCAGGGCCAAGGCGCCGGCAGAAGGTGTTGCACTCTTCGCAGCGTTGTCCCAGGTAGCGGGCCTCGCAAACTGGGCACTCGTACACTATGTCGCACCTGGCCGGTTGAGGCAGCCGGGGGGCAGCCTGCCTGGCCCTGAACGCGGCCTGCCTACAACGGTCGCTGCACCAGCGCCTGCGCCGGCCCGCAGGTAGCGGGCCGTTGCACACCCCGCAGCGTCCCGTTAGGGAAACGTTACGCACGGCTTCGCCGTCCTCACGCCCCGAAGGCCGGGCGCTGTTCAGCGGCGTCGCTTGGTACCTCGTCGTGGTCATAATTGCCCCTCCTTTTTTGAGCTCCCTTTTCGGGCACGAGCACCCGGTAGGCGAGGGCCAGCAGTTGCTCGCTGGCGCGGTCGAAGACGTACTCAGTGGCTACAGCGCGTTCAGCTGGCCCTGTCATCGTGACGTTCCAAGAACTCGGACAGGGCCTCGCTGACCAGCGCCGAAATGCTGTGGCCGGTCGCCTTGGCGGCCCTGCGGACCCTTTTGGCCAGTGCTGCCGGCAGCTTGACGGTGAAGACAACTTTGCGCCCGGGCAGCTCCATCGCTCCCTCGTCCCGGGCCCGCTCCACATAGCGCCGTGCTTGGCGCTCGGACAGCCGGTGCCTGCGGGCGAGGTCGCGCGAG